>JAYRGW010000042.1:0-31486 GCA_041907665.1 Bacteroidaceae bacterium | reverse complement strand
ATATTGTTCCATAACTTGATGTATTAGTAACCATAAAGTTACGAATAATACCTCAATTAACCAACTGATATTCAATATAATAAGTGATTACATAGTAATTATTTTAATCCATTTTTAAACAGCTTCTCAATAATAAGAAATATTTTATAATATTTTACTGTTCTGATTGACAAAGTTAAATAATATTTTTTGTAATACAAAATACTTTCTGTCATCAGAAAACGAATGCTTGTACAAATTGGAATATAAGATCGTACCGTGAGTGAATGTAACAGTGAAAAAATGAAATATAATTGCTGTTTGGTTGGGAAAAAAGAAAATATGACATAGGCTTGTTAAAGATATTTTTATTAAAATATCTATATATCTTTTGTTTGTCTCAGAAATTATGGTGATTATTGCATAAGATTATGCTTCAACTATTTTCTTAGGAGTAGTATTTATACTGATGGGTGATGTTTTATGTACTCGTTTTGTTACGTGCTCAATACTACTAAAAATGAATTTATCTACATCAATTTTTAAATAAAGAATTTTTTGAACCATGAAGAAATTAGTGCTGTCATTAACTCTCTTGTTAGTTTTTTTTGTTTTGCCTTCTAAGGGGCAACCTCTTGCGCGTCGTTCTCCGTACAATGTGTCGCAAGATCGTTTGTTGTATACGATTGGCTATGCCCACTTGGATACGGAGTGGAACTGGGATTATCCTACCACCATCAACGACCATATAAAGCGTACGATGGAAGAGAACTTTCGTTTGTTCGAGAAATATCCCGATTATGTATTCAATTTTACGGGTTCTCGCCGTTACAATATGATGAAAGAGTATTATCCTGAGCTGTTTAAGAAAGTTCAAGATTATGTAAAGGCCGGACGTTGGTACGTTTCGGGTTCTTCTGTAGACGAAGGTGAAGTCAATATCACCTCTTCCGAATCTCTTATTCGACAAATCCTTTATGGAAACGAATATTTCAAAAAAGAATTCGGTAAGGAGAGTTATGATTATATGCTTCCTGACTGTTTCGGCTTTCTATGCAATTTGCCTACCGTTTTTCATTACTGTGGACTGCTCGGCTTTTCAACTCAGAAGCTCACTTGGCATTCGGCTGTTGGAGTACCTTTCAACGTCGGAGTATGGAATGGCCCTGATGGAAAAGGCGTGATTGCAGCATTGAATGCTACAGATTACGGTGGACGTGTGGAGCCTCGTCTGGATATCGATCAGAGTTGGATAAAGCGTTTGGATACGGATAAAGCAAAGACCGGATATGCTTTGGATTATCGCTACTACGGTGTAGGCGATATGGGCGGAGCTCCGCGAGAAAATGATGTGAAGAATGCTGTAGGAAGTCTGGGACATTCGGACAGCAATTTCAGAGTTCTGCTTACCTCTTCCGATCAGATGTACAAGGATATTACTCCTCAGATTAGAAAACGTTTGCCCGTCTATTCGGGAGATTTGTTGCTTACAGAACACAGTGCCGGTTCGATGACTTCTCAGGCTTTTATGAAAAGAATGAATCGGAAAAATGAATTGTTGGCTCAGTCTGCCGAACAAATTGCTGTCGCCGCCAATTATTTGAACGGAAGTGCATATCCTACGGAGAAGATGGCTAAATCATGGGACTTGGTCTTAGGCAGTCAATTTCACGATATATTGCCGGGTACTTCCATTCCCAAAGCTTATGAATATGCTTGGAACGATGAGTTCATCGCAGCCGACGGATTTGCTGAGACTTTGCGGCACGGTGTAAGCGAGACGGCTGGCAGAATGAATACGCAAACGGAAGGACGTTCGATCGTTGTATACAATCCGGTTGCCAAAAATCGTGACGATATCGTAACGGCGGAATTGGCTTATTCAGAATTGCCCGGTGCCATATCCGTATATGATAAGGATGGGAGAGAGGTTCCTTCGCAAATTATCGGTAAGGAAGGAAATAAATTGAAAATTGTTTTTGAGGCTGTTGTTCCGTCAGTTGGTCTGAGCGTATACGATGTACGTGAAAAAGCATCCGAAATACAAAACGCAACCCTTAAGGTTACCTCCAATTCTTTAGAAAACGAATATTATAAAGTAAAGTTCCTGCCCGACGGAGATATTGCCAGTATTTGGGATAAGAAAGCTTCGAAAGAATTGTTGGCTAAGCCGGCCGGTTTGGACTTTCAGTTGGAACGTCCATCCGAATGGCCTGCATGGAATATGGATTGGAAAGATCGTAAAGAAAAACCGGTAGGTCGTATGAATGAAGATGCCGAACTTCAAGTAGTTGAAAATGGTCCGGTACGAGTGGCTTTACAGGTGAAACGCAAAGGGCGTAATTCCGAAATAACTCAAACGTTCAGTCTTGCAAAGGGCGAATCCGGCAAACGTCTGGAAGTAACGAACAAATTGGACTGGCAGTCACGTGAAGTAAGTCTGAAAGCTGCTTTCCCACTCACCGTTGCTAACGAGAATGCCACATATAATTTGGGCGTAGGTACAATAGCCCGGAGCAATAATAACGAAAAGAAATTCGAAGTTCCCTCCAAAGAGTGGTTTGACTTGACCGATAAGTCGGGCCGATATGGAGTCTCTATTCTAGAAGATTGCAAATATGGTTCGGACAAACCCGATAATAATACGGTGCGTCTGACTCTTCTCTATACTCCCGCTGCTAAGCATTATATTTATCAAAGCACTCAAGACTGGGGTATACACGATTTTAAATATGCCATCTATGGACATAAGGGCAATTGGAATACGGCAGAAACACCTTGGCAAGCTAAATTCTTGAATGAACCTCTGCTGGCTTTCGAATCACCCAAACATGACGGTGCTTGTGGAAAATCATTCTCAATGGTTGGTTTGGACAATCCTCATGTTGGTCTGATGGCTCTTAAGAAAATGGAAGATAACGATTACTTCCTAATCAGAGTAAACGAACTGGCTGGTAAAGATCAGAAGCATGTGACACTTACTTTCCCTTCCAAGATAGCGGATGCTTACGAGGTAAACGGACAAGAGAAACGGATAGGAACGGCACAAGTAAAAGCCAATAGCATCGATTTCGATTTGAGTCATTATACGATTCGCAGTTTTGCTGTAAAATTGGAACAGATGTCAACCAATGATCTTGCTCAACAAGAGGTGCCGTTGGCATACGACACTGATGTGATGAGCTATGATACCAACCGCGATGATGGACGTTTCTCTAACGGACAGTCCATTCCGGCAGAATTGGTACCCGATACGATTGCCAGCGAGGACATTCGTTTTATCGTTCGCAATAAGGACGACGAAAAAGACAATGCAGTCAGTTGTGCGGGTCAGACTATTCAGTTGCCTGAAGGCAGTTATACCAAACTCTACCTCTTGGCTGCTGCCGATCATGATAAAGAAGCTGCTTTTGCAGTAGGTGATAGTCGTACGACATTGCATATTCAATCATGGACAGGGCGTGTAGGCGAATTCTACAATCGCATTCTGAGTAAAGACAAGAACTCTGTCGTAGCAATGGAACTTCCATTTGCCAAGACAGCCAATATCGCTTGGTTTGCTTCGCACGTGCACGATGCTTATCCTTCGCACAACGAAGCCTATCAGTATTGCTATCTGTATAAATACGAAATTAGCATACCTCAGGGCGCCAAGACCATTACATTGCCCAATGACAAGGATATTAAGATTGTAGCTCTGACAGTAGGAAAACCGAATACAGAGAATGTTACGCCTCTACAACCTTTGTATGATACGTTCAAGGGGAACCCAACGTTCACATTGAGGCCTTAACTTTTCGTAGTCGCGACGAATTTTTATTAAATGAAGTGTTATATTTGTTCTTGGGAGATGTTACAAATCAATATATCGCAAGGCACGCAAGTATAACACTTCATTGATTTATGAGATATGGTTCGATTAACTGAATGATAGATGAAAAACAATAAAAGTTTTGCATGTCCGCAAATGAAAATAGCTAGATTCTGCTGTCTCTTATTCCTATTGATGATAGGAACGAAAATAGCTGTGGCACAAAATAGAACGGGCGATAGACAGCGCGCCATCCAGATCGTTAAAAAGATGACGCTGGATGAGAAAATCTCACAATTGCACGGAACAAGCGATAAAAACAATTTTCGTATTGTGATAGGGGTCAAACGGTTGAATATTCCGGATATGCCTCTATGCAATGGCCCTGCAGGCCTAGGGCCTGCGGGGAAGGGACATGAAGGGCCTGCGACAGCTTTGCCTGCTCCCATATCGCTGGCTGCCACTTGGGATAGGGCAGCTGCGTATCAATATGGAGCAATTGCGGGAAAAGAGTCGGCTTGCTTTGGCAATGTGCTGCTGGAAGCTCCCGATGTCAATATTACTCGTACTCCCCATAACGGGCGCACGTTCGAAACGTTCGGAGAAGATCCTTATTTGAGCGGTGAAATAGGTGTCGCCAATATCAAAGGAATACAAAAACAAGGTGTGATGGCGAATGTGAAGCATTATGCCGCCAACAATCAGGAAACCGATAGGTTGAAAGTCGATGAAATAATCGATGAACGGACGTTACGTGAAATTTATTTGCCCGCTTTCGAGACATGTGTCAAAGATGGTAAGGTAGCCTCTATTATGGCTGCTTATAACAAAGTAAATGGCAGTCATTGTACTGAGAATGATTTGCTACTGAATAAGATATTAAAGAAAGAATGGAATTTTGAAGGATTTGTGACTTCTGATTTCGGTGCGGTACATAGCACGGTTCCCTGTGCAAAAAACGGATTGGATTTGGAGCTGCCGAACGATCTTTATTTTGGAGCGGCTTTGAAGAAAGCGGTACAAAGTGGAGAAGTCTCCGAGTCCGAATTGGATGGAAAGCTTGTCAGACGATTCACTCAAATGATGAAATTCGGTTTATGGGATAAGGAGATGAAAAGGAGCAATATTCCCCAAGAACATGCCTTCTTAGCTAAAAAATTGGGAGAAGAAGGAATGGTATTGCTCAAAAATGATAAAGGTATACTGCCTCTGAATGTGGAAAAGACACACCGCATTGCATTAATCGGTCCATATTCAAAAAAAGCCTCGACCGGTGGTGGTGGAAGCTCATTTGTCAATCCGATATTGCGGGTGAATCCATCCGATGGAATGAAACAAATACTTGAGCCCGGAACTACTATTATTCAATACGATGGAGCCGATGTCGACAGTGCGGTCGCAATCGCTCAAAAATCTGATGTCGTCGTGTTGATGTTGGGAGATCATCAGACAGAAGGAGAAGATCATCCGATAGGTTTGGGTAAAACGCAGGATGCTCTTGCCACTCGTCTTCTGCAAGCTGTGCCCAATACCGTTGTGGTGTTGAAAACGGGCGGTCCTGTTTTGATGCCATGGATAGAAAACTGTCATACGCTATTGGAAGCATGGTATCCCGGTGAGGAAGACGGTACTGCTGTAGCAGAAGTTTTATTCGGTAAAGCCTGTCCGGGAGGGAAACTTCCCGTAACATTTCCCTGCAGCGATTCGGAAACTCCCCTTCAGAAAGAAACGCAGTATCCGGGTAAAGACGGGCGAGTGGAATATTCGGAAGGATTGTTTGTCGGCTATCGTTGGTACGACCAAAATGAGAAATCGCCTTTATTCCCATTTGGCTATGGGTTGTCGTATACGAATTTCGAATTTTCTAATATAAGGATGGAGAAACAGAAAGAAGGAGCGGTTGTCTTTGTAAGGGTGAAAAATGTAGGGAAAATGGACGGTTCGGAAGTTGTTCAGGCTTATGTCAGTTTGCCTCAAAGCGTTGAAGATGCTCCTTGGCAGTTAAAAGGCTTCTCTAAGGTGACACTTAAAAGAGGCGAATCGAAAGAGGTGAAGTTGCATTTAAACAAACGTGCTTTCTCTTATTGGGATACTGTGTCGCATGGGTGGAAAGTTTCAAAAGGAAATACAAAAATAGCGATTGGAAATTCATCTCGAAACTTCGTGTGGAGCACATATATTAAATGGTAATATGCCTTAAATTCTGATACTTTCTTATCCTAACATGAGTTCCAGAGCCTTGTAGGACACTTTTTTGTTCCCCATTCAGTGTCCAAATGTAAACCCGATTAGGACGAAGCATCAAGACTGCATACACAACACGTTGATAGACAGAGAGAAATTCATAAGGGAGAAAATAAAAGTTTCTAGTTACAAACTTTTATTTTCTCCCTTATGAATTTTTGAGTTCGTCGTTATCATTTTTGGGAAACACAGTATCGATTCTGTCAATCAATAAGTACCACCTTGATATGGTTAAAATAGTATCAGTTTCTCTATCAATGTTCATCTCGAAATACGTTTTGAAAAACGACTTTGAGGTAACCATCTACCAACCAGCGCAATATAATGTCAATGGGGTATGCACCACGCAAAATACATAAGATAGGAAACTATGCGATATGCATCAGCGTCGAACAACAATAATAACGTTCGAAGAAGTACGAAAGGGACTTAAAAAAGATCGAATTCACAAGAATACATGTAAAATATTTTATCTAAAGCGAAAAAAATCTAAAAATAATTGGGACACATCGTATATGCATAAATCGGCTCTTCAGCTATCCGTATAGGCACATTTAGAACGAGTCTAAATAGACCCCTACCGGAAATAACGTTTCTACAATATGCTCCATAGTCGATTTTGAGGCCTCTTTTCGCTGGCGTTGTATATGATGTATTGTTAACATACTGTGTGATAGCACGTAATGGTGTCATACCGAAGTGACAAAGGTTTGAAATATTGTTTTTTTAGGAATATCAAACTATATTTATTTGTTACATATTTTCAGTCGTACCAGTCTCTCTAAAAACCACATATGTACCTAAAATTGTTGTCGTCCATACGTTTTCTGAAAAACTTAAGGACGTCACCGAAAAAACTAACATACGACACCGCGGTAACTAACAGCTTTTACTATATGGACTTCTGTAGCTTGTCAAGATGACTCCATATCTTGCGGTAATGGTATGATAGTTGTTTCTCTGAAGTAAATTATAGACTGAATTTCATTGGTCTATAATTTAGGATGTTCGAAAACGAAACGAGCTCCATTGGTGTAAGTCGTATCAACCCAAGCTTTACCATTCAATAAATCGGAAATTAGCTTGACAATATACAAACTTAGTCCCACATCTTTCTTGGTGATATCCCATTTGTTGCGATCAAATATAGTGCTTGCAACATTCAATGGCAATCCATCGCCCGTATCGGTCACACTAAATACAACTTTGTCTAAAAACTCTTCGTAGGCTAATTTTATACTTCCAATGCGAGTATGTTGACATGCATTTGTCAAGTAAGTACGAAGTACAAAATAAAGACGTTGCATATCTGTATATAATATGCATTGTGTGCCTTCGGATTCAGACATATTTCTAGATTCAAGTGACAATTCGACGCCTTCGAAGACGCTTTCGGATACTTCTTGTAGTACAGACTCACATAATATGTGTATATTTACATTTTCTAACTCTAGCTTGTACGTTCCGCTTTCTATTTTAGAAATATCGAGTACGGTATTAACTACTTGAGCCAAGTATTTGCCACTATGATTAAGTTGTTGCATCATGTCTCTTCGTTGTTGGGGAGTAATTTCGCAAAAAGGATCTGTATTTAATTGTTCATTCAAGTTAACGATTGTATCAAGTGGCTGCCGTATTTTGTTACTGATATTTTGAAAGAAACGATCCTTTATATATTCTTCGAACTGAGCATTCAAGGTATCTTCACGCAAACGTTTTTCACGTTGCCGTAATTGACTGATGATATATGTTCCCAATATCATCAAAGAAAACAAAAGTAAAGAGAATGTCACCATCTGCCAGTGGAAGCGTACATTTTTCAATTTTTTTTGACGTTCAATATGTTGACTTAGTCTTTTGTGTTTTAGTAGATTTTGCTGTTGTTGTTCAAAGATTAACTTTCGCATTGCCAGTTTTACTTTGTTCTGTTGTATCTCTTTTTCTGCTTGACGCAGTAGTAAAGCTGTTTTCTCACGTTCTAGAGCGATGTACTTTCGTCCATTATAGGCATTTTTCATGGCCAAGTGCATATTGTTCATTGCAATTTTATTGCGCTCATTCATTACTCGTCCATAATCCAAATTACTCGCATATGACCCTAGCAAATGGCAAGGGCTGGAAGTCATCCATTCGTTGGCAGAAACGGTCGCTTTCTTATACAATCTTTTTGCATCCGAATAAGCTCCGATCTGCATACAATAACGGGCAAGATCAACAGGGTCACCATATTTTCCTGATTTCAGAAGCTCCTCATCAGCTTTCGATTTGTTTTTTTCGATATGCGTATGATACAAATAAAGAGCACTATAATAATGTGTATCTTTTATCCATTTCGGACATTCTTTCTTTAGTTCGTGCAATTTGGCTATCATCTTATTTGCATTTATCACATCGCCCTTAATGCAATAACTTTTTGTCAAGAATACATAAGGAATAACATTGCTGGCATTGTTACGCGATTTAAGGAGGGCCTTGTTCATGTAGCTAATGCTTTTATCATATTGTTTTAGATTAAAATAACATTGGCCTATCATTATATCAATGCTATGAGGATCTTTATCATCATAATAGAAAGTTTGCAAAAAATAAGACAGGGCTGTAGTATATTGCTGCTGCATATAATAAAAGCAACCGGCACTATAAAGGTAAGCAGATATGCCATCCGATTCGCCTAATTGGATGGACAAATTTTGAAAAGCAATCAATTGGTTTAAAGCTTCATCAAAACGATTATGAATCAAATAGTAGTTGACCACATAACTCCATGCTGAGAAAAGGGAATAATAAAGTCGCATGCGCAAACAAAAGTGCTTGCATCGATTAAATTGCAACAACATCATCTTCTCATTGTCAGTATAACGACAAAACCTTACTTTGTTTTCGAGTGCATATCCTTGAGCGTTTATATCGTGAGCTTTTTGAGCCATCGCATAGAGTGTATCTGCCATAAGATTACCGACAGGATCGGTAAGTTTATTCTCCATCTTCAAATAATATTGATAAAGATGATTTTGAATGTGTAGTGGATTTTTTTGTGCTTTGACCGGTAATATAGAAAAGCAAACGATAGCAAGTATGGATAAAAAAATCTTAAGCGGATGATCTAAAACAAATCGCGCCCCTCCTGTATATGCCTTGTCCAGATAAACTTTTGCATGCATCAGTTTGGCTATGAGACGACATATATGTAAACCTAATCCTGTCCCACGCTTGGATTTATCAAGCATCTGAAACCGTTCAAAAATCTTTTCGGCATCTTCCGGTTTTACGCCACATCCCGTATCGGTTACAGAGAAGCGCACCAAATCGTTGAAAACCTCATAAGACAATGTAATACTTCCCCTTTCAGTATACTTACAGGCATTCGTCAAGTAGTTTGTAAGTACTTGCTGTAAGCGTTGGGCATCAGTACGCAATATATATGGCATGTCGGAAGAAGGATGAAATATAAGCTCTACTCCGTCTGTTTGTCTACCCCGAATGCTCTCTAAGGAGATACGGCATAGTTGGTGTATGTCTACATCCGTAAAAACTAATCGATACGAATTATTTTCTAAATCGGAGAGGTCGACCACATCATTAAATACTGTTTGCAATAAGCGGCAATTGGTAGATATTATACGAACAAACTCAGCTTTCTGATGAGGAAGCAATTCGTCGGCCATCTCTCCATTAAGCACCTCATTAAAACCAACGATAGCATTGAGCGGATTACGAATTTCATGGCTCATATTCTGAAAGAATAGAGTCTTCCGCTTCTTAGCATTCTCGGCTTTGCTTTTTTCGAGCAAAAGGTGCTTCTTTATCCTATATTTATCTATAATATAGCCTAGAATGAATAGTATGCAGATCTGTGAAATAGTAAAAGCAAATAAAATTTTCCAAAAGGCTTGGGATTGTTGCAATTGTTGTGTCTTCTTTTGTTGGTCAGCCAATAAAGATTGATCGATTATTTTTCTTTTCTGCTGATGCAATGCCATATCCTGCATCATCAATTGGTTTTCTAAAATGGCATGTTTTCTCTTCTGATCAAGCAAGTGCAGGCGCTCATGTTCTGCATCCAAAGCCATCAATCGCGCACTACTTCTTAATTCATTCAATTTGATTTTAGCATTGTTCTGCAACAATAGCTTCTTCTCACGAGCGACTTTTTGATACTCGAGTTGAGGGACGAATGATAAAGACAGAAAGTGATCTTCGCGATTTTGTTGCTGAGATATAAGAGTATTATACTTGTCATAATATAAAGCAGCATTTCTATCGTTATCTTTTAATTCCGAATATCGAGCTTTCTTGAAATAATACGTCAATGAATCGGGTTTAAAAAAAGGATCTCTTGTATCGAGAAAAGATCTCGCAGTAATTTCATCTTTTTGATAATACATGGAATAATAGTACATGCATTCATGGTACAAATATTTCTGATCTTCTGCAATTGGAAATAAAGCACACAATTTTTTTAGTGAGAAATATGTTTGATCGATTTTCTCTGTATTTTGCACATCTTCGCAACAATACAACGATAACAAAAGCATACGTCCGGACATTGTTTGCTGCAAGTCGGAAGCAGAAGAAATACTGTTTTGCAAAGCTTCTTCAGCATCTTTCCAGCGGCGCAGACGAAAACAGCAACAACCTATACAACGGTAATAAAAAGACAAATCAGCATACGGGGAACTTTTTGCATAGTATACAGCTTTGTGATATAGCGGAAGTGCCAAGCGATAAACATCATGCATATAACAAATATCACCTTGCATTCTGTAACTTTCTGCCAAGCCGTATATACAGTTTAAATCTTTGGCTTCTGCCTGGAATTTATTTAATTCAGAAGCCGCCTGAGCATACTTGCCGGAATGAATGTTTTCGGTGATAAGTACTCCCCATGCTTTAAAATAAAATTCTTTGAATGGAGAATTAAGAAGGAAAGGGGCAATACGATTGAACTCTTGCCTCGCCATAACACCATTATTCTGATAATGATAATAATTCACCCGGAGGCTGAATGCAAGACATTGGGTCTTTAAATCATCTATCTTTTTAGCTTTTGCATACAAGGTATCCAACATAGAGAGACCCAATATAGGTACTTTAAGATTGTTTTGCGCCAATACGAGATATTCATAAAGAGCATCATTAATCTTATATGCATTATTCTGAGCAAAAGTACTAGTCTGACTCAAGAATAATATCATTACAAAAATATGTAATAACTTACACCCTTTCATCAAACTACAAATATATATAAATATATTTGAAAGGTTCTCAAATAATCAAAAAAATCAAAGCCTTGTGGCAATGTTTATTACGCTATATAGTGATAATAGCGTTCAATAAATCGAGAAAAACAACTAATGCGCATTAATAACTTTTCGAAAATAAAAATACCGATTAAAGCACAAGCAATACCCAACAATACGTCAATAATATAGTGGTGTGCGGTATAAACAGCCGTACACCATATACCTACCATAATAACACTAAACAACACAATGATAAAAGGACGACAACGATTGCGGACAGCGTACCATAAAGTGACGAGCATATAAGAAGCATGAAGAGATGGAACTGCAGCAAATACGTTGGCATTGCGCCCATATATACCATTAAATATATGGAGTCCGGTCATCGTATCGAAACGTGCCAATCCGGCTGTATTACCTGGAGTATGAAGTATCGGATTGAAACCATACAATATAGTATACCATGGTGGGGCTGCCGGATGAATATAATATCCGATAAAACCGATAAGATTCACAAATAAAAAGACTAACGAAAAATGCAAATATACTTTTCGAGAGCCAGAGAAAAAGAGATAAAGCCCAAAAGCAATGGGCACCGGTACCCAACAAAGATAGAAAATGCCTGAAAGAAAATCCATAAAAGCAATATGATGCTGATAAAAATAGGCTCCGGGAATAACAAGTTTACCACCGTCGTGCATACCGAACAAAGAAAGTTCCAAATCATGTAAACCTTTTACATCGATCGGATTAACAGTGTAATTGGGGCAAATGCGCATCCAGTCATAAGAGACACCGAAGACAACAAAAGGCAATAATGCAATTGCCATTTTTCTTGTATATTCACTCCCAAAATAAAGAACAAGAAATAATGCAGCCATTAACAGATGTTCAACTCTTAATCCTAAAAACAAAGCAGTAGCCGATAGATAGACAGTAGTAATAACTAATGTCAATACCCACTCATAAGTCGAAGGGAATTTTCCTTTATTCAAAATCATTATTCCTTTCCCTTCTGTAAAATCTGTTTGCGAGAATATTCCAGACGATAAAAAGCTGTAATATTAGACAATAATGCAATCAATGCTAATGCAACTACAAGTATCCATATGCAACCGATAAGACCCGATAACAACGACCCCATACTTGTAAGTACTACCCGTTCGGGACGTTGCATCAATCCTACGTCGCATTTCAATCCAAGCCCCTCGGCACGTGCGCGTATATAGCTGACCATTACAGAACCGATCATGGCTAAAAAAGTAATAAGAGCTACGACTGGGTGGTCGCACATGAAAAAATAGAAACAGATACCGAATAGTGTTATTAATTCGCTATAACGATCAAGTACAGAATCAAACATTGCTCCATAAACAGAAGCCATATTTCCTATACGTGCTACCTGCCCATCTACCATGTCGAATAAGCTGCCAAAAAACAAAACGATACCACTCCATGTAAGGATAGCATAGTCAAAAGAAAAGGGTGAAGCATTGAAACCTCCATAAACATAAATGCCAGCAGCTATAATATTAACTAAACAACCGGTAGCTGTTACCATGTTAGGAGTAACGCCCATTCGGACTAACCCCTTAACCAATGGATATATAATCTTATAGACAACCTGTTGTATCCAATCTCTCAGTTTCATCTTTGTTAGTAATTAAAATGATATTGATTATTTTTTTAAAAAGTATTTTTTTATATTCCGGTCACGATAAACATATATGCGCTGTAATTGATAATTCCAGAAAAAGCCTACCAGTAGGGAAACGATAATCTTAGGAACAATAAAGAAATCGGAGAAGTATAAACTTAACGTATTTCTTACCCAAGGGATAGAACGAAGCGACTCTGTAAAAGCATAAGTTCCATATGTATTTAACAAAATACTTCCGATCCATACGGAAGTGTATTTCAGTGCTACATACTTCACCTTACAATGATTAGCACGAAATGTCCACTTATAATTAATAATGCAATTAAAGACACCTCCACAAACAGAGCCTACAAAAGAAGCGTAAACATAGTATATGGTAAAACATTGAACAACAAGAATAGTTACTATGAAATCAATTGCACTCGCCATTTGGGAAGAACATTGAGCCCGTAGAAATACAAAAAAGCCTCCTTTCCGGTTGAAAGCTGAAAGTAAATTCTTTATCCAATGAACCATTGAGCTATTAATAAAATAATTGCACTATAAATACCCGACAAAACATCATCAGCCATAATACCTAGTCCGCCTTTCCACTTCTCCAAACTACGTATGCCCAGAGGCTTGAAAATATCGAAAAGCCTGAACAATATAAAAGCGGCAATAGAGTAGTAAAACCATATCGCCGTAGAACCTATTGTCATTAAGGGTATCAATACTCCGATCATTTCGTCAACGACTACTTTGCTAGGATCCTTGCCCCAAATAACTTCGACTGCACCGGCAGCCTTAGTGCCAAAATAGGCAAAGAATAAAAATATAAGCGAACATAATGCAAAGTAGATATCATAAGGAAGAAAGACGTAGAGTATTATCCATACAATCCACATTAACAAGGCGCCGACAGTACCTGGAGCTATAGGAGAATAACCACAGCCAAATCCTGTCGATAAAATCTTCTGAAAACATGTAGGTTGTTCCATCTATTGTTCTTTATATATCAGTAAAAAACTTTCCCCTCATATATAAGCACATAATAAGGGGAAAGTAAAATATGATAAGTTCTTTAACCCGCCCAAGGATCAAAGAATTATCTAGTCAGCATAATCGAGGTGTTTCTCACCAATCATATCACGCAATGTGTTCTTCAAATTGCCCCACTGAACGAATAAATCGTTAACAGGTGTCTCATTTTCACCATGCATCGGGCTCTTAAAGAAGAAAGATAACCAATGTTGGGTACCATACATCCCTTTGCGTACTGCCAAATCTGTGAACAATACAAGATCTAGCAACAATGGAGCAGCTAAGATAGAATCACGACATAGAAAATCTATTTTTATCTGCATCGGATAACCCATCCATCCAAAGATATCAATGTTGTCCCAACCTTCTTTATTATCATTACGAGGAGGATAATAATTGATACGAACTTTGTGATAATAATCACCGTAGAGATCAGGATATTCTTGAGGTTCAAGTACAGAATCTAGTACAGACAGCTTACTTACTTCCTTGGTTTTGAATGATTCGGGATCGTCAAGCACTTCTCCATCACGATTTCCCAAAATATTAGTAGAAAACCAGCCATTTAATCCTAGCATACGAGTGTGAAGCATTGGCGAAAGAACTGTTTTCATCAATGTTTGCCCCGTTTTGTAGTCTTTCCCGCAGATCGGCATTTTAGTCTTTTCTGCAAGTTCCCACATTGCCGGCACATCAACACAAGTATTCGGAGCACCCATTATAAATGGAGCACCTTCGGATAATGCAGCGTATGCATAACACATACTTGGAGAGATCTTATCCATTTTATTATCCTTCATCGCTTGCTCAAAATGAGCCAATGTATCGTGCGTCTCAGGACAATAAGGAAGGTATATTTCAGTACTTGCGGCCCAAATAACTACAATTCTATCACATTTGTTGGAAGTTTTAAAATTACGGATATCCGCACGTAACTGTTCTGCCATATCCCAACGTGACTTGCAGCTCTTCACGTGAGTACCATGTAAACGTTTCACCCAATTCTGATCAAATGCTGCAGGCATAGGTTTGATAGCTTCCAATTCATCTTTCACGTTATCGATATCCGGTTGTTTTAAGACTTGAGCATGAGTAGCTGACTCATAAGCTGAATCGGGGAAAATATCCCAACTACCGAAAACCAAGTCGTTCAGATCTGTTAAAGGAACCACATCCTTTATAAGAGGATTACGGTTTTCTTCCTTTTTCCCTAAACGAATCTTAGCCATTTGAGTAATTGACCCTATAGGCTTTGCAAGCCCTTTCCGAATAGCTAAAGTACCAGCTATAAAAGTAGTAGACACGGCACCTAAGCCTACTACCAATACTCCCAATCGACCCTGAGCGGGTTCTACTTTATTTTCCATTTCTTCCTTTATATATTAGTAAAAATTATGAATTACAAAGTTAGCTAACCGTTATGTCCTAAAAAAGTTCTATTAGTCATATTAATTGGTCAAAATATAACCTTATTAGAAAGTCATATGGACACTAATTCGAAGTCCCGAACGATTTATATTGGACATATCACGATATGTCAACCGCCATACATAGTCGAGACGCAATATTTTAAAGATATTTTCAATACCGACACCAACTTCTGCATAAGGCTTTTTGCCCATTAATTGAGAACCTTCCGGGAACTGAAATAATCCACCTGTCATAGTAGGATTGTTTTTGTCACTTAACGTACCATAATATCCACGGGTAGAAAGCACTTCACGCCACTTTAATTTGCGAAGCCACGGAATACGATTGAAAAGCCAGCCATTGAGATAATAAGTCACATCCCATGAGGCATACTGATCATTCATAAATTCCATTGCGTTGATCAGTGAAAATGATTCAGGTTGTATTGTATACGTTAAATTGGCATTAGGATATAGCAGCATCGGAAATGGGACCTTATTCCAAACTTTTCCGGCTTTTACAATAAAATCCGTGTATCCAAAGGCGGAAAACCAAAAGCGTTTTTGAAATTCAAATTCAGTATGATTGCAAGTATAATCGCTACCCATTACGTTTTTTGATGAAACGGTATGAGTAAGTACAAATATAGGAGCATCAAAATTAATAGGAAAACGATTCCACTGTGTTTGATAAAATTTCTCGTGGGGAGCGTATCTCAATGTTATTTCCGCTTCTGTATTTCTTATTTTGTTGATATATTCACCTGCGATATCATCAGGATTAGTCATTTTAATATAAGGAATAAGACGAGAAGACTCCATTACATTACGGCGCCCTGTCATTTTGAAAGAGAATCCGGATGCATATTCATTAGTCCACGTCAATTCAGTTTTCCGTTCATAACCGAGCTTATCGTTTGATTGACGTTTCCAAAGCAAAAAGATATTATCTTTATTGGTATAATAGTAATATTGCCCATATTCATTGACATCCGATTCATAGTGTAGTTTT
Organism: Bacteroidaceae bacterium; assembly: GCA_041907665.1. GTDB lineage: Bacteria > Bacteroidota > Bacteroidia > Bacteroidales > Bacteroidaceae > JAAYUD01. The sequence continues at coordinate 15,105 of JAYRGW010000042.1, read as the reverse complement.
AATGAATGAATAGGAAATTCATTTGCATATTCTTTCTTAGGTTCAAAAGAATATTCAATTTCGCCAGATCCTTTGAAACGTTCATCACGAGTGCCATAAGCTCCATATCCTTTAAAGAACCAATGCTTGTTGAGCCATGCCGTTGTCATTCCGCCAAACCGGAATCTTGTGCCTTCCAGTGGATTCCCACTGACTGTCGTATTGAGCAAGCCGAAGTAGAATAGAGGCTTTTCTTGACTAGAAGGAACATAGCCTGTAAACGCAACTTGCAGAATCTTCTCGGTCCAGTAAAAAAGAGGATAACTTCGAAGCTTATGCATCATATCACTGACTTCATTCGTTTTTACTCCTGAATTTTTAGGGCGACTAGCCTCCCAAAATTCGTCATCACGAGTCAATGCATCTTGGGCTTCAATAACAGATCCTGACTTTTTGAATAGAAACATATTATGCGGCGGATCAAACGAATAATCAGAATAGATCACATTCCGGTGGGCGTAGATACCGTCGCTTTTAGCACTCAACTTAAATTCAACGGTAATATCTTCATTTTGTAATTCACGAGTACCATCAGTAGCACGAGCAAATGTCTGATTCAGTATCATATAATCTACAAAATTCAAGTTAATCTTTTTTGGAAAATTGAGCACTACCTTCTTGACAAAGTAAGTTGAGTCAAGCGTTACATAGAAATGTCCCGTAAAGCCAAACGATTCCGAATTGAACGGGACAAATGCGAGGTCAACACATTTTTCCCGGTCAACCTGCAATGTATCAAGTAAGTAATATTTATAGAATGAAATGCCCAATTTGGATAAAGGACTCACAAACTTATTCGTAAATAATGTAATATTATCCTGATAGATATCAACATCTCGAAAGACTTCGCCAACTGTCGCCTCCATTCCTTGCTGCGAGAATATTTCATCAATACCTGCATGCTTGCGAGCCTCAACTAGTTGTTTTAAGCTTTTAGGATCTTTACGATAATAATCACTCGCTACCGTTTCACGAATCACAACTGGTAAAATGGGTTTTTTTGTTACTGCAGAAGTATCCACATAGTCCAATAGGAAAGGAAATTTGCGATAAATTCCTTTTTTCTGCTTATCTTCAGTGAAGTTATTCATCGCGAAAAGGACTTTTTCATATCTATTTCGAGACCAATAGCTATGATTATCGGGTGAATGATCATCACGATGCGCCAACATTTGCCTGATAAAAGCCACGGCGGGGTTATCCTTTTTCTTATAATGTTCCCTTTTGGGCTTAATTACAATTTCTTTCAAAGAGACATTTGCAGGCTTCAAAGCTACTACGAAACGAAAATCTTTAGCAGGGCTTATAGAACGCACATACTCTTTATATCCAACGGAAGAGATAATTAAGCGGGCCGAATTCAAATTAGTTTTCAATATAAACTCCCCGTTATTATTGGTCTTTGTTCCTGTTTTTGTTCCTTTCAGATATACATTAACATAAGACAAGGGCTCATGTGTTACAGAATCTGTTACCACACCACTCAATACATATTGCTGAGCCTTTATTGGCATAAAACTCATCAGGCACATCAATATGACACAAAATCTAAAATATCTCATATTTATCATGAATCAACCTAAAAATCAATAAAACATATACGTCGTTGAAAACGCGATGCAAAGTTAGGGTTTTCTTTTGTAAGTAAAACGTATGAAATGTTATTTTTTGTGTAGTTTATTAGTCGATTTACTCTATTTTTGGAGTGATTTATAACATAGTATAACTTACCGATAACAAAATGATATTTTTCACAATATTCAGTATCGTAAAACAATATAATTCCTATATTTGCATTTGCATTTTAAAGAAAGAAAAATAATGTATCAACCAAAAACGATAAGAGAGTGGATTGAATCGGGTAAAATTGACCAAGCGATGGAAGCTTTAAATGAATACTTGCAATCCGAACAATCAGGCAAAGATGAAGCCTACTACTTATTAGGAAACATCTACCGGAAAAAAGGTGATTGGCAAAACGCATTAAACAACTATCGCAAAGCAATGGATCTTAATGATAAAAGTCCGGCCGTTCAGGCTTACCGTTCGATACTTGATATATTGAACTTTTATAATAAGGATATGTACAATCAATAAATTATAAATTTATGGGAAAAATGAAAGGAGCGATTGTGGTTAACACAGATCGCTGCAAAGGTTGCAACTTATGTGTAGTTGCCTGTCCCTTTAAGGTGATAGCCCTCACTAAGGAAGTCAACGTAAGAGGTTACAATTACGTCCAGCCGGTGTTGGAAGACGCTTGTACAGGATGCTGCTCATGCGCAACAGTTTGTCCTGATGGATGTATCACTGTTTATAGAGTAAAAGAATAATTATTATGGCAAAAGAAGAAGTTGTATTAATGAAAGGTAACGAAGCAATAGCTCACGCAGCTATTCGTTGCGGATGTGACGGTTATTTCGGTTACCCTATTACTCCTCAATCGGAAGTACTCGAAACTCTCGCCACACTTAAACCTTGGGAAACCACAGGTATGGTCGTTTTACAAGCAGAAAGTGAAGTGGCATCTATTAATATGGTATATGGCGGTGCCGGATGTGGAAAGAAAGTAATGACCTCGTCATCAAGTCCAGGTGTTAGTTTGATGCAAGAAGGTATTTCTTATATGGCAGGAGCAGAACTCCCATGCCTCATTGTCAACGTACAGCGTGGTGGTCCAGGTCTTGGAACTATTCAACCCAGCCAGGCAGATTATTTCCAGACTGTCAAAGGCGGTGGTCACGGCGATTATCGTCTAATCACTTTAGCTCCCAATTCTGTTCAGGAGATGGCCGATTTCGTTGGTCTGTCATTCGATTTGGCTTTCAAATATCGTAATCCTGCAGTTATTCTTGCCGATGGAGTTATCGGGCAAATGATGGAGAAAGTTGTATTACCTCCTATCAAACCCCGTCGTACTGATGAAGAAATCATAGCCGAATGCCCATGGGCAACAACAGGGAAAACGAAAAACCGTAAACCAAATATCATTACTTCTTTGGAACTGAAGCCTGATGCAATGGAAATAAACAATCTCCGTTTTCAGGCTAAATACAAGAAAATAGAAGAAAATGAAGTTCGCTTTGAAGAAATCATGTGTGACGATGCCGAATATATTATCGTAGCATTCGGTTCGCAGGCCCGTATCGGTCAAAAAGCTCTCGAGATGCTCCGCGAAGAAGGTATCAAAGTGGGCATGCTTCGACCGATCACCTTATGGCCGTTCCCGACAAAGGTTATCGACAAACTAGCAGATAGAGTAAAGAGTATGTTAGTTGTCGAAATTAATGCCGGACAAATGGTAGAAGACGTTCGTCTTGCTGTAAACGGTAAAATACCTGTTGAACATTTCGGTCGCCTTGGTGGTATCGTTCCCGATCCTGATGAAATAGTAGAGGCTATGAAGAAATTGATTAAATAAAATTCTTTTGACGATGAATCTAACTCAAATACGGAATATACTGAACGCCATTTTCATATTAATGACAGTAGCTTGCATTATCATCTATTTTGCAAGCAACAATTGGAGTTTGTTTGCCTATACTTGTGGCTTTGCCATTGTCATCAAGATGGTAGAATCTGTACTACGACTCACCGACAATAGAAAAAATAAAGAATAACAGTTATGACAAGAAATGAAATAATAAAACCCGAGAATCTGGTTTATAAAAAACCGACCCTCATGAACGATAATCACATGCACTATTGCCCCGGTTGTAGTCATGGTGTCGTTCACAAACTTGTAGCAGAGGTTATTGAAGAAATGGGACTTGGAGATAAAGCTGTTGGTATATCTCCTGTAGGTTGCGCTGTTTTTATCTACAATTACATTGATATAGATTGGCAAGAGGCCGCTCATGGTAGAGCGCCAGCTCTTGCTACCGCCATCAAACGCTTATGGCCGGATCGATTAGTGTTTACTTACCAAGGCGATGGCGACTTAGCTTGTATTGGTACAGCAGAAACTATTCATGCTCTTAATCGTGGTGAGAATATTACCATCATCTTTATAAACAATGCTATTTATGGTATGACTGGTGGTCAGATGGCCCCTACTACACTAATGGGAATGAAAACAGCGACATGTCCTTATGGCCGTGATCCTGAACTTCATGGATATCCATTGAAAATAGCAGATATTGCTGTACAACTCGAAGGTACGGCATACGTCACTCGTCAATCTGTGGATACTGTTGGTGCTATCAATAAGACTAAAAAAGCAATCCGTCACGCATTCGAAAATTCAATGGAAGGTAAAGGTTCCAATCTTGTAGAAGTCGTTTCGACTTGTAACTCCGGTTGGAAGATGTCTCCTGTTAAGGCTAATCAATGGATGAAAGAGAACATGGTTCCATTCTATCCGCTTGGCGATTTAAAAGATAAAAAATAATTAAGACACAATGAAAGCAGAAATTATTATATCAGGATTTGGCGGACAAGGCGTTCTTTCTATGGGTAAAATACTTGCATATTCCGGATTAATGGAAGACAAGGAAGTAACGTGGATGCCTGCCTACGGGCCAGAACAACGCGGTGGTACAGCCAATGTAACGGTCATCGTAAGTGATGATAAAATTTCGTCACCTATTATAAGCAAATATGATGCGGCTATCATTTTAAATCAGCCTTCTCTCGATAAATTTGAGAGTAAAATTAAGCCGGGAGGTGTATTGATTTACGATTCATACGGAATTATCAATCCGCCAACTCGTAAGGATATAAAGATTTATTCCATCAATGCAATGGATGCTGCCAATGAGATGGGCAATCCTAAAGCGTTCAATATGATTGTTCTTGGAGGTTTGTTGAAAATTCTTCCGATAGTAACAATAGACAATGTCCTTAAAGGTTTGAAGAAGACTCTTCCTGAACGTCATCACAACCTTATCCCAATGAACGAAGAGGCAATTAAGAAGGGAATGGAACTTATAAAAGCAATATAAATCATTTATTGCAAAACGTTTTGAAAAGGGAGGATGTCCACGATAGGGCGTCCTCTTCTTTTTGCATTGTAGCATTTCATATAAGAAAATCATATGTGAATATTAAGGCAAAGAAGGGAGTTTTTGTTTTCTTAATTCATAATTTCATAATTAGTTCGTATATTTGTCGCCATGATAAGAAGGTTATTGTTCATTCAAATAATGTTGCTTATAGCTACTATAGCGACAGCACAAGGTTTCGGGAATTTAGGAAATAGATTCTCTGGAATGTCTGGCGGTAATAGGGGAGGAAATCAAAATGATAGTTCTAAGACAGAACATGAGACGATTCCTCCAAAACTTTATATGTGGCACCTTGACGAGAACTTGGGGACTGTATTGAAAATGCCTGTTGATACAGCCAACTATAATTTCCAAAACACGAATCTTACGGAAGGAATGAATGGGCACTATAATTATTTGGGTAATTTGGGCTCACCTCGTCTTTCACGCATATTTTTCGAGCGAGAAACAAATACATCCAATTCCTTTTTGACTCCGTATTCTCAATTTTTTGTCACTCCAGGAAACTTTAAATTTACCAACAGTAATGTACCTTATACCAATCTCTCCTATTATAGCGGGGGAGGTCGGCAATATGGAGAAGAACGATTTAAATCTTATTTTTCAGTTAATGTTAATAAGCACTTTGCATTTGGCTTTAATATGGACTATTTGTATGGAAGGGGTTTCTATAATAGTCAGAGTACTGCATTCTTTAATGGTTCTCTTTTTGCTAGCTATATGGCCGATCATTATGATGCTTCGTTTATTTACAGCAGAAACTATTTGAAAATGAACGAAAATGGTGGTATTACCGACGATCGTTACATTACCAACCCCGAAGCAATGGCAAACGGAGGTAAAACTTACGAGACTCAGAATATCCCAACCTATATGAGCGCTACTACTAATCGAAACAGTGAATACTACCTATACTTTACTCATCGCTACAAGTTGGGGTTCACCCGAAAAGTAAAAGTTGTAGAAGTTGACAATAATGATCCGCTTGCTAATGCCGATTTAAAAAATAAAATAAAGAATCAGGTTGAACAAAATAAAAAGCCCCCACTATCTACAAATAGGCAAGCAACGGTAGCACAAAAGCCTCCACTTCCTCAAAAAGGGAAAACAATGATGCCACCCAACAAGAAAATGCCTCAGAGACCAGCACCGGGAGCTAAAGTTCCTGATGCGGAACCCAAAGCAAAGAAAGATAGTATCATCAGCGAATTCGTTCCTATTACAAGTTTCATACATACGGTGAAATTTGAAAATACGTCTCACCGTTTCCGTTCAAACGATAGCCTATACGTTATTAACTACGACAAAACGTATATTAAGCCATCGACACCTCTTATAAACGACAGTACCCAATACTCTTCGATAAAGAATACGTTTGGTATCGCATTGTTAGAGGGCTTCAATAAATATGCGAAAGCAGGTCTTACGGCATATATTTCGCATAAGTTCAGTCAATATAAACTGATGAATGCGGATACTACTAGTATAGATAAATACAACGAGAACGAAGTATTTTTAGGGGGCGAATTGTCTAAACGACAGGGCAAAGCTCTTCATTATGTTATTAATGGAGAGTTTGGATTGCTTGATAAGGCGATCGGACAGTTTCGTATAAATGGTAATATCGATTTAAATTTCCATTTGTTGCGCGATACAGTAAGTTTAGTGGCTCGTGGATCTATAAGCAATACCCTTCCAGATTTTTATATGCGCCATTATCACTCAAAACATTTCTATTGGGACGATGACATGAATAAAGAGTTTCGCTCTCGTTTGGAAGGAGAATTATCTATAGAACGGCTTCAAACTCATTTGAAATTCGGCATAGAGAATATTAAAAATTATACCTATCTTGACAGTAATGCTAAACCTGCACAAAACAGCGGTAGCATACAGGTAATGACCGCTGTTTTTCGTCAGAATTTCAAAGCAGGTATACTACACCTTGACAATGAAGTGATTTGGCAAAAATCAAGTAATGCTACAGTACTTCCCTTACCGGATTTTTCGTTATATCATAACTTGTATATAGAGACAAAGGTTGCCCATAAGGTACTAAGCCTACAGTTAGGGGCAGATGTTCGCTACTTTACTACTTATTATGCGCCGACCTATACTCCGGCTCTTCAGCAGTTTAATTTGCAAAAGTCAGCATCAGCTGCCAAATTGGGTGGATACCCTATCATCAATGCTTATGTTAACTTGCAGCTCAAACGCACGCGCTTCTTTGCCATGTTCTATCATATCAATGAAGGATCGGGTAACAGTATGTATTTTCTTGTACCTCATTATCCTCTTAATCAGCGGTTATTTAAAATCGGACTTTCGTGGAACTTCTATGATTAATGTTCGTTATGCAACATACTTATTATTATCGTAAATTCGTAAAATATGTATTTCTCTTTATCTTCATTGCATTAGGTGCTTGGATATTCAGAGGACATAAGCAGCCAATCGCAGTGCCAAGAGATTTTGCCGCCATCAAGGCTTCGGGCGTACTTCGTGTTGCCGTTGAATACAATAAATTGAATTTCTATGTGGATAGCACTGGCTTAGCCGGGTTCAACTATGAAATAGTCAAGGCTTTTGCTCGTGATATGAAACTAAGAGTAGACATCCGACCGGTAATGAGTGAAACCGAGAGACTGGAAGCTTTACGGAAAGACACGATCGATCTACTGGCTTGCAATCTGCCTTCTACTATCCAGATGAAAGATTCTCTACTATTATCTTCGCCAATCATGCTCAATAAACAAGTGCTTATTCAGCGTAAACGTGGTATAGGTAAGGCTCCTTACATAAAAAGCCAGTTGGATCTTGCGCGCAAGACTATCAATGTACCACAAAATTCGCCTGCGATCTTGCGTATTCAAAATTTGAGCAACGAAATAGGTGATACTATTTATATCAAAGAAATAAAGCAATACAGTAGCGAGCAGCTTATGTATATGGTAGAGCATGGAGACATTGACTATGCTGTATGTGACGAAAACATTGCCAAGCAATATGCCCCTCACTTGCCACATATCGATATGCAAATGGCGATTAGCTTCACTCAATTCTATTCTTGGGGAATGAGTAAACATTCTCCTCAATTGCTCCGTCAATTCAATGGCTGGATAGAACAATTTAAAAAGACGGCAGAATACAAACATATTTGTAGAAAGTATGTAGAAAATCTTAATTTGAAACAAAAATGAACGACAAAGTCATTAAATGGGGCTTTATAGGATGTGGTAGTGTGACCCAACATAAAAGCGGCCCTGCATTCAAAGAAATAGAATCTTCGGAAGTTGTAGCCGTTATGAGTCGTCATCTTGGTAAGGCTGAAGATTACGCTCGTAGTCGTGGAATAAAGAGATGGTATGATGATGCTCAAAACTTGATCAATGATCCGGAAGTCAATGCCATATATATAGCCACCCCTCCTTCATCACATGCTACTTATGCCATTCTTTCCATGAAGTCGGGTAAACCTTGCTATATTGAAAAGCCTATGGCGCAAACTTACGAAGAATGTACTCGCATTAATCGCGTTTCGCAGGAGACAGGAATCCCTTGTTTTGTAGCCTACTATCGTCGCTATTTACCTTATTTCCACAAAGTGAAAGAGCTTATTTCCAACGGCTCTATAGGAAAAATTATTAACGTACAACTACGCTTTGCTCAACCGCCATCCGAGCTCGATTACAATCGTAACGATTTACCTTGGCGTGTACAGCCTGATATTGCCGGGGGAGGATATTTTTATGACTTAGCTCCACACCAAATAGATATGTTGCAAGAGTTATTCGGTTGTATATTACAAGCTAAAGGATATAAATGCAATCTCGGTGGACTATACGATACTGAAGATACGCTCAGTGCATGTTTTCAGTTCGATAATGGACTTGTAGGAAGTGGTTCATGGTGCTTCGTCGCACATGAATCGGCCAAAGAAGATCGCATTGAAGTTATCGGGGACAAAGGAATGTTGAGTTTCTCCATATTCTCTTTTGCGCCTATCGAACTAAATAACGAAAACGGACATGAAGAAATAGTTATTCCAAATCCGCTACACGTGCAACAACCCCTTATACAGGCCGTTGTGGATAATCTATTAGGCAAAGCTTCATGTGGCTGTACAGGCGAAAGCGCTACAACGACCAATTGGGTAATGGATAAAATACTTGGGAAAATATAAGAATGAGATACAGCTTTTATTGTCTTATTTTAGTACTGATTCTATTTGTTGGCTGCAATAGGGGAGAGCAAAAAGCGAAAAGACCATTATCCCGAAAGCCTATACCTATATTACAAACGTCCAAGCCTTCCAAAAGCCGTCCTGCTAGAATGCTAGATTCATTGGGCATGGTGAATATTGCCGAGGTCGACTCAACGATAGTTGTGGATCTGATGTATAGTAAGCCCGACAATTTCACCGGCAAAGTGCTATACCATGAATTAAAAGAAGCTTATCTACATCCCAAAGCTGCTCGAGCGCTGCTCAAAGCAGAACGCTTGCTTCGAAAACTTCATCCCGAGTATCGGCTTATTGTATACGATGCAGCTCGCCCCCTATCTATTCAAGGTGAAATGTGGAGTGTTGTAAAAGGAACTTCTAAAGATATTTATGTTTCAAATCCCGCACATGGCGGTGGGTTACATAATTATGGCCTAGCTGTCGACATTAGTATTGTCGATGGTAATGGGAAGCCACTGAATATGGGTACTCCTGTCGACTTTATGGGCAAAGCTGCACATATCACAAACGAACAGGAACTTGTGCGCAAAAATATCATCTCAAAACAATCACTCGGGCATCGATTATTACTTCGCCATGTAATGCGACAAGCTGGTTTTCATCCGCTATTATCAGAATGGTGGCACTTTAACTATTGTAGTCGCAAAATTGCCCATAAATATTATAAGCCCATTCCATAAATGCACTAGATACTATCTAATCAGCTAGGAGGTATTGTCGTATCACAACAACTGCTTTACATAAATATAAGGAAAAACAATTATACGGCACTGTCAATTGCATTTTAGAGAATCATCGATTTATTTTTTGTATTAAGGCTGGCTTATGTTATCTTTGTGCCGCAAGAAGATATTTTGAAAATATACTTTGGCAATGGTAAATATATTATCGCATATTAAATTGAATTATACTGATGTTACGAAAGAATAGCTTTTTTATAGCTCTATTGTTAGTGGTACTTTGTGCTTGTAGCGGAAGACGAAACGGACAGTACGAAAGTGTAAAAGGAAGTGTTGAATCTCTTCAGTATGCTAAAGGATTTAGTATAGTATATGCTTCAAAGTATACGGTGATAACCGTTTTCAATCCTTGGATAAAGGGAAAAATATACGATCGTTATTATTTAGTAAAAGATAAGCAAACGGAAACTCCATCAGACGGACAAAAAATCATTGTTCCGCTCACAAAAGTGATGGTCAATTCTACTACACACATCGGTTTTCTCGAAGCACTGAACGAAATAGACAAAATAACAGGTGTATGTAATGCCGGCTATATTTATAACCCCGTCGTTGCTGAAAATGTAAAAAGAGGACGAATAAAAGATTTGGGCGAAGCCTTTAACTTGGATATAGAAAAGTTGCTGATGCTGCATCCTCAAGCTGTTTTTGCTACAGCTTATAATGCTGAAGACGAAAATAGTCGAAAAATGCGCCGTTCGGGTATACCTATTATATATAATATAGAATGGCAAGAACCCACATTGCTAGGACGTGCCGAATGGATAAAATTTATGGCTGCTTTTTTCTGTAAGGAGAAAGAAGCTGATGACGTTTTTAGAAAAGTAGTCTCACAATATAATAAGATAAAAGTTCTGGCAAAAAAAGCCAAGACAGATCCTACCGTAATGTCTGGACAAGACTTTAGAGGTACATGGTCGTTGCCGGGAGGTAATAGTTATACCGGACAGTTATTCAACGATGCGCATACATCCTATTTATTATCATCGGATACAACTAGAACTACTGTAGCGAGCAATGTAGAAGAAGTTCTAATTAAATTTCACAATGCAGATATTTGGATAGGGACTGATGTACATTCAACTCATGAACTGGATGCTGCCAATCCTAAATATAAACTCTTCAAAGCGTTTCGCAATCACCGCGTATACAATGCCAACAAACGAAGCAATGCGACAGGTGGCAATGATTATTGGGAAAGTGGGGTGGTGCGTCCCGATTTGTTGTTGAGTGATATGCTTAAAATTGCTCATCCGGAGCTGATGCCTCATTATCAACTTACTTATATGGAACAACTGAAATGAAACTGAAGTTCTTTTTGTTATTCATATTGTTAATGGTGCTTTTCCTGTGCGATATTATTTTCGGCAGCGTTAGTCTACCATTCAGTGATGTGTGGGCTGTATTGACAGGACATAGTCAAGATCCCATTTATAAAGAAATCATACTCGATCATCGTTTACCTAAAGCTATTACGGCTATTCTGACAGGAGCAGCCTTGTCGGTAGCAGGTGTATTGATGCAAACCATGTTTCATAACCCATTAGCTGGTCCGGATGTTTTGGGCGTCACTTCGGGTGCGGGACTTGGTGTAGCATTGCTCACAATGGGCACTACTTTTTTGCCGGCTTGGATGCTTGGTGGAAGCGCTCATGTGGTTGCTGCCGTAGTAGGAGCCGCTACAATACTCCTTTTGGTTATTATCGCATCGATAAAAGTTCCCAATACTGTTTCACTATTGATAATAGGTATTATGTTTGGTTATTTCACCGGTGCTATTGTCAGCGTATTGCAAAGTGTAAGCGACCCAGAAACATTGAAATTGTTTATCAGTTGGACATTCGGCAGTCTATCAGAAGTAGGATGGACTCAACTCAATATATTGATTCCTGTAACGGGTGTTGGAATTGTCATGGCAATGCTCATGCAAAAACAACTCAACGCATTACTTTTGGGTAAGAATTATGCGATAGGTTTAGGTATTTCGGTAAGACGATTGCGATTGTTTATTATTATCGTTACAGCGATATTGGCAGGAACTTCAACAGCCTTTACTGGGCCCATTAGTTTTATAGGTATTACAATGCCACATGCTGCACGTGGTATATTTCATACATCCAATCATCGTATAGTTTTTCCCGCATCGGTTTTGTGCGGCGCTAGTGTATTGCTCGTTTGTGATTGTCTGTCGCAGGTATCTTTGACACATGGTTTGTTGCCCATCAATGCAGTGACAGCTTTATTTGGTGCACCAATCATTTGCTGGATAATTATTAAAAAACAATAGGAAAACAATATTTTATTGCAAAATTTATCCTACCTTTGATAGGTCAAAGGTAAATAGGCTTCGGTAATAAAAGAATAAATTTTAAGCTATATTCTTTGTATTGACCTAAGCTTACACTATCTTTGTTCACTAACTTTATTATTTTATGATATTACTTACATGGGAAGAGTTCTTATTATAGGAGCCGGCGGTGTCGCTACCGTCGCAGCACATAAAGTGGCACAGAATGCCGATGTGTTTACAGATATAATGATAGCCAGCCGTACTCAATCTAAGTGTGATGCGATAGTAAAGGCTATTGGCAACCCTGCCATCAAAACGGCTCAAGTTGATGCCGATGATGTAGATCAATTGGTGGCATTGTTTAACGACTTCAAGCCTGAATTGGTGATGAATCTCGCTTTACCTTATCAAGATCTGACTATTATGGAAGCCTGTCTGAAAGCAGGAGTCAATTATCTTGATACAGCCAATTATGAGCCTAAAGACGTTGCGCATTTCGAATATAGTTGGCAATGGGCTTTTCATGATCGCTTTAAACAAGCTGGATTGACAGCTATTCTCGGTTGCGGTTTCGATCCGGGAGTAAGTGGAGTATACACAGCTTATGCTGCAAAGCACCATTTCGACGAAATAGAATATCTAGATATCGTAGATTGTAATGCAGGCAATCATCATAAGGCTTTTGCTACTAATTTTAATCCGGAAATAAATATTCGCGAAATAACACAAAATGGTCGTTATTATCAAGACGGGAAATGGATACAGACAGACCCACTTGAAATACATAAGCCACTCAACTATCCAAATATTGGTCCAAAAGACTCTTATCTTTTATATCACGAAGAGTTGGAGTCTCTGGTGAAACATTATCCCACTATCAAGCGGGCTCGCTTCTGGATGACTTTTGGGCAAGAATATCTTACCCATCTTCGGGTGATTCAAGATATAGGAATGGCGCGGATCGATCCGGTGATGTATAACGGACAGGAGATTGTTCCGTTGCAATTCTTAAAAGCTGTATTACCCAATCCTCAGGATTTGGGAGCCAACTACGAAGGTGAGACTTCTATAGGCTGTCGTATCAAAGGTGTAAAGGATGGCAAAGAGCGTACATACTATGTCTACAACAATTGTAGCCATCAGGCAGCATACAAAGAAACAGGAATGCAAGCTGTAAGCTATACGACTGGAGTACCGGCAATGATCGGAGCTGAAATGTTCTTCAAAGGACTTTGGAATCGCCCGGGAGTAAACAATGTAGAAGAGTTCGATCCAGATCCTTTTATGGAACAGTTGAACAAACAGGGATTACCCTGGCACGAAGCATTTGATATAGACCTGGAGCTATAAATACAGATATTTAATGAGGCGAATGAGGTTAATAACTCCGGGGAAAGCAAAAGTTTAGTCCACGGATCAAAAAATGAATTATGGCAAAGAAAGAAGAAGAATTGAATTTCGAAGACGGAGAAAAGAAAACAGTAGATTCAAATAAGTTGAAGGCTCTGCAAGCCGCCATGGACAAGATAGAAAAAAGCTTTGGCAAAGGCTCTATCATGAAGATGGGCGACGAAGTGGTCGAAAATATAGAAGTAATACCAACCGGATCTATCGGCTTGAATGCCGCATTGGGGGTAGGTGGTTATCCACGCGGAAGAGTTATTGAAATATACGGACCTGAATCGTCTGGTAAAACGACATTGGCTATACATGCCATAGCCGAAGCTCAGAAAATGGGTGGTATTGCTGCTTTTATTGATGCAGAACATGCTTTCGATCGTTTTTATGCAAAAGGATTGGGGGTAGATGTTGATAACTTGTATATTTCTCAGCCAGATAACGGTGAACAAGCACTTGATATTGCCGAACAACTTATCCGTTCTTCTGCAATTGATATCATTGTTGTTGATTCGGTAGCTGCATTAACACCTAAAGCTGAAATAGAAGGTGATATGGGTGATAATAAGGTCGGACTTCAGGCTCGTTTAATGTCTCAGGCATTGAGAAAGCTAACATCTACGATCAGTAAGACCCGTACTACATGTATCTTTATCAATCAGCTGCGCGAAAAAATTGGAGTAATGTTTGGTAATCCAGAGACAACTACTGGTGGTAACGCACTCAAGTTTTACGCTTCGGTTCGTCTTGACATCCGAGGTGGACAAACCATCAAAGATGGCGAAACCATACTTGGCCGTCAAACAAAAGTAAAGGTTGTAAAAAATAAGGTCGCTCCTCCATTCCGTCGTGCCGAATTCGATATTATGTTCGGTCATGGTATTTCGCGCTCTGGAGAGATTGTCGACTTGGGAGTAGAATATGGCATCATTAAAAAGAGTGGCTCTTGGTTCAGTTATAATGATTCGAAATTGGCTCAAGGCCGCGATGCAACGAAGAAACTACTAGAAGACAATCCCGAACTATCTGAAGAATTGGAAGGATTGATATTCGATGCGATTAAGAAACCTGCAGAATGAAATAATGCCTTAGCGGATCACCTTAAAAATAGAGGGATTTAAGCATTATATCGACAATAGTTTAAAAACACACATATGTCGCACAACTTAGTGCTTTTTTGTAAACTACAGAATTAAAAAAAACAGACGTATGTCACTGCCATAACTTCCGTTAGTTACTGCGGTAACTAACGGAAGTTATCGTAACAACTAACGTTAGTTTCTCCAACAACATCCGTTAGTTACCGCTGCGACATACGTCTGATTTTTTGCAAAGCAAAACAAGTTCACAGCCGCTGTTGTCGTATGTTAGTTTTTCCGGTGACGTCCT
>JAYRGW010000041.1:0-31672 GCA_041907665.1 Bacteroidaceae bacterium | reverse complement strand
ATTGTTCCATAACTTGATGTATTAGTAACCATAAAGTTACGAATAATACCTCAATTAACCAACTGATATTCAATATAATAAGTGATTACATAGTAATTATTTTAATCCATTTTTAAACAGCTTCTTAGTTTCCATATATTTTAATACAAAGAAGCTACTACGAAATCTTGCTTCTTGTGCTAAATGTGCATCAGACCCGTTTGATTGTTGAATCGTAACTGGTATCAGATAGCTTACATCCGCCTTTAACTTACTATATCCTTCTTCTGACACAATAAGATTAAGCGTATCTGAAACAATTTTTCCTGCAGCTATTGTAAGGTTTGATTTCTCAAGAGAAACGACACCATCAGGAATTGCTTCATATTTAGTGCTATTTGCTGAATTATAAGAATCAACCAATGATTTATCGACTGCCACAGTTACGTTTGTCGCAGTACTCATAGGTCCAGTTATTTGGGCAGCAACCTTTCCGCTAAATCCAGAAATATAACCAACCGGAGTTTTCATTATACTTCCCGATTTTGTTGTATTAGGATTTTGGATATAAACACGTTCATAGTTGATACCATCAACGTCATATATTTTTTCTTCACTACAAGATGTGAACAGTGTTGTCACCGCTAGCATTCCGCCAAAGAGCATTAATATATTCTTCATTTTCATTGTATTCGAGCTTTTAATAATTATACTTTGAATTTAGAATGGGCACTTCTGGTTTTTCACATATTTCACTGTTCCGTAAGGCACAGCATTATATCCATGTCCTGTCATATCAAGAACAGAACCATCAGCTTGAGTTTCACCATCAAAACGCCAATAAGCAACCAGCCCTTTACTAGTAGGATCCACATAACAAACACCGTCCTCCAATTGAGCGGGCGTACGAGCAACATTCCATACACGGCATTCACTAACATAGCCATCAAAGAAACGAGAGTGACCTGCTGAGCGTCCAATAGAGAATGTATCTCCCCAAGAGTGACCATCATAAGCCATACTAAGGTTTATCGTACCCCCATTTTTCGTTTCAACAAATTGAATCTGCACTCCATCGACATAAACGCGGAGATAGCGTCCGTCGTAAACAGCAGCAAAATGCAACCAATGGCCAGTATCAAAGAGTTTAGATGCCCAAGCTTCATAGTGATCTTTCTTATCCGGATGAGAAGCTGCTCCAATAGAGCCTTTTGCCAACTGAAGTTTATTGCTCGGATTTCCTGCTCCATCACCAAAACGGAAGAGAAAGTTCTCCTCACAACCACACAATGAGCTAATACTGTTGCTGAAAGAAACAGGAAGTACCTTCATTTCCAAAGTCATTTGTCCAAGCGCTTTCACAGGGCTATTTTCTCCTCCAAACGAAGGGATATCGAAACATCCTTGATTTGCCAAATATGCAGCCTGAATGGTCACTACTTTAGTAAACAACACATAAGCTGTACGAGAAGTTTCAAGCACTTTCAGGTCTCCACCTTCTACAGATGAAATGGTGATAGGAAGGCAGTAAGAAACACCTTCTTTCAACTGGTCGGAATAAGCATCTAATTTTATTTGCGAAGACTGTGACTGCCCTGTTTTGATAACAGCATCCAAACCATTTATTGTATAACTATCATCTGGTGGCAACTGACAGTTCCGGCCCGTTGATGCATTGAATGCAGCAAGAAGTTCCGGAGCCTTTTTCATTGTGATTTTTACATCAGCATCAGCTTTTGTTGTAGAGCTAACGGTGAGTCCCATACTCGACTGACCATCTACTAAGAAACGAACAGTAGGCGAGTTCAGTGTTCCGGTCATATAAATAGCATCACCAAATTCAGGTCCTTTTTTGCAGCCTGCCAAACAACAGAGGAGCAAAACAAATAGTAATGTATATTTCTTCATTTTATATTTTTATTTTACATCTATTTTTAAATATTTATCCTATATAAAAGCAATTGACAACCTCATATATTCAAAATTGTTTATATAAAACTGTCCTCAGAATGATTAACGAATAGCTGGATTCTGAATCTGGATACACTCACGGAAACGTTTATATGGAGTAGTATTGGTTTCTGTCACATTATAATCCCTATGAATGAAGAATGCTCCAAAACCTCCTTTTCTTCCTTTAGCCGGAACATACCTTGCCTGCTGGTACATTTCATTCATACTGCCTTGCCAATTATCACCCATATTGCAACAGAATACTACTTTTTCGATAGGCCAAGTAGTGCTTGTACCACCACCATAAGCTTGTTTGAAGTAATAGTTACAGATGTTGTATAAATCTGAAGATGGGTCACCTGGAGAATCAACACACAACATCTTATCCGTAGCAGTGATATCTTTTCCATAACGTTCTTGAATCAGTTTCAGACGTTCTGCTTTAGTAATATTTGGATTAGGTCCCAGGTATTTAGCTAAATGCTGCATGAAATATATAAAATAGTCTCCACTCAAAAAGTCACCTTCCGGTTCATAATCTGCATCAAACCCATCCAAATCGTTGTTAAACACCTCATCAAGGAAATATTCAGCATACATTTCAATCGCTTTTTTCAATGCAGCCTCTTTTTCTTCACCAGCCGGCATACTACGAGCTTCATTATATGCCTTTTTGAAATCATGATCATCTGTTTCTGCATCAATACGAGTAATAGCAACCGAAAGCATCTTAGTTCCCTTCACTTTCTGAACAAATCGAATTTCATCCCACATCGCCTTATTTTCTTTGGCTGGGATTCCACCCCACATAGAACAAATATCCAAACTATCGGGCAAACCCATAAAACGTACACCCATCGAATTTTGCTGTCCATATTGAGCAAACCATCCGAAAGAAATAGAATGATCGCTTGCTTTAAAGTCGCGTAAATTCTTATAATACAAGTCACTGTAGGTATAGGGTTTTTGAATTAATTCAGATTCAATATTCGAACTACATGAAGCCACAATTACACCTATAATAAAAGCCAATAGATATTTGATTGTTTTCATATACAAATGATTATTACATTAAATTTAATTGTTTCTTCTAACATCCCACCATAGCCTTGTTCCGGCAATATCTCCTTTTGAACCTAACAAACTAATTGCAGCCTGCGTATTGGCACTATTGTCAGAGTATTCTGTCGTGGGGAATTTTAAGCGGCTAATCAGATCATTATTTGCAACTTCGGTTGTATAGGCATAAGAGCTGATTCTTACGAAACCGGGATAACCCGTACGGCGCATTTCGCTCCATGCTTCTTGTCCGTCAGGATAAAGAGCAATCCACTTTTGAACCATAATACGTTCCAATTTTTGTTCGTCGCTAGCATTATCATCCCAAGCAATCGTTAGCCTAGACAGATAACCTGTTACGTCTGTTGTTCTACTTGTTGTTGGATCAGTGTATTTATCGAGAGGTAAACTCGTATTATCTGCAAGATAAGCATCAACACCCGAAACACCTTTCGATGAGAAAGAAGTTCTAACACCTGCTTCATAATAAGTTTTCACTGTTTCCGAACCTAAATTTAATCTCAATT
Organism: Bacteroidaceae bacterium; assembly: GCA_041907665.1. Classification (GTDB taxonomy): domain Bacteria; phylum Bacteroidota; class Bacteroidia; order Bacteroidales; family Bacteroidaceae; genus JAAYUD01. Next base: position 28,154 of record JAYRGW010000041.1, on the reverse strand, counting down.
TAGCTTCGGCAAGCAAGAAATAAGCTTCTGCCGCATTCATCCATTGCATATTGTCATTCTGTGCAAAATTCATTCCCGAAGCAGCTGCAACATAAGCATCTTTGGGAATAGAAGTCATACCGTTTCTTACTCCATGATATTTGCCGTCTTTCGACGCAGCGCGGAAATACTTTGAAATCCGAGGATCGTTATATCCATTCAAATAGCAATCCATCGTCGCTCCCATTCGCATATCTTTAAAACTTTCACTTACTTCCCATATCGGATTGATAAAGGTGAAAGATGTTGTCTGATGTAGAATAGCAGAATCGTCGGACGAAGATAACAAACCTCCGGCATGATTTATGGCAGCAGAGGCTTCAGCAGTTGCCTTAGTTTCGTCTACAAAAGAGATACGCATTGCTAAACGAAGACGTAATGTATTGGCAAACTTAATCCATTTGTTGACATTACCACCATATACATAATCATAATCCACCATATAATTATTCGGATTGCTGCTAGCATAAGTTGTCAACACGTTGATAGCCTTATCCAACTCATCGAAGAAACTATAATATACATCTTTTTGACTATCATAAGCCACCTTAGTAGAAGTACCGAATTTGGTATAAGGGATAGGACCATACATATCGGTAATACGACTCATACCCAATACCTTCACGATAGTAGCCAAAGCTCTTGCTGGAGAACTTTCTGTTGTCTTATCTACAATAGATTTCCAAGGCTGCATTACATTCTTATATGCATCGGCAAAAGGAGCATTATACCAATCGCGATAGAGTGCATAGTGATCATTGTGATAAGTGGTATAAGAATAAGTATTAATATTAGCAATATAACTTGCAAATATATCACCGGTCAACATTTCTGTAATCTGATATTCACCACCAAGATCTTTACCAACAGTGAATACGCCTTTCTCCATCTGGGTAAAGTATGCACCGGTATTCAGGTTGTCTTGTTCCATCTGCTCTGGTGTCGCTTCATTAGGATTAGTGTTCCAGCGCTCAAATTGGCTAGTGCATGAAGCGAATAATAGGCTTGTTGCTAAAGCAGCGCCACAGATTGTATATTTATATATCCATTTCATCTTAATAGGTCTTTAGAAGTTAAGTTTAACAGAGAAACCAAGATTTCGTAAACTTGGTAGCATAAAGTAGTCCATACCACTAAAGTGGGTTCCTGTACTGGCTGTTAATTCAGGATCGTAAGGGGCCTTACAATAGAACATCAGAAGATTACGTCCCGTAAAAGCAACATTCATACCTCTAACCCAAGGAACATATTTTGTGATTGGTACATCGTAACCAAAAGAAAGTTCGGCAAGACGAACATTTGTTGCACTGTATACATACATAGAACCCGCACCTGTTCCTACAGTTTGATAATACTTTGCAGCAGCAGGAACCAAACTTCCGTTGATCATCACGCCACCAGCATCACGAGCATCAGCAGTAGCCTTCGATGTTCCATAAGCATCCATCATCGCTTGGGTCATTGAAACACCTACGCCACCAACACGAGCATTAATTAAGAAGCCTAAAGTAAAGCCTTTCCAACTGAATGAGTTGCGCCAACCCATCATGTATTTAGCTTGAGAATTTCCGGCATAAATCCAACCATCTTTTCTTGGTCCAGCTTTTCCATCTAAAGAGACTGTATTGTTTACATAGTCTACATCAATATATCCATGCTCGTCGGTACGAAGCGCTGTCACATAAAGATCTCCAATAGAACCTCCTTCGAACAAACGGGTTCTCACGTTACCGATACTAGCCAAATCCAACATATCTTGCTGGATCAACGAGCCGTCAGAAAGCATAGTAGACTTCAACAGTTTTTTAATCTTGTTGCGGTTGAGCGTATAGGTGAATGAAGAATTCCATGTAACCGGACCGATAGGTTGATTCAAAGACAAGCTCATTTCAATACCTTTATTATCAATCTGACCACCATTGATGTAAATAGAGTTAAAACCAGAAGTAACAGAAAGTGCTGGATTGAATAGCTGATTGTATGTAGACGTTTTATACATACTTACATTCAAAATCACCTTGTCGTCCCAGAAACGAGATTGCAAACCAATTTCCCATGCTTTAGTACGTTCCGGTTTAATATCTCTATTTGGATAAGTAGTAGCAGTTGTAGGTGTTCCTGATTGGAGAGGAACTGTTTGATAAGCAATCTGGGGTAAAGGAGCATTACCAACTTCACTATAAGAGCCACGCACTTTTAAGAAAGTAAGCACATTATTTTTGATAGGCAGCAAATCTGTAAGAATAGCCGATAAGCCAATAGAAGGATAAACTAAACATTTAGCATTTGTCCCAGCCAAAGCCGAAGACCAGTCTACACGACCTGTCATATCAAGGTAAAGTTTACTCCTCCACCCCACTTGTGTAGTAGTAAAAATAGACTGCCTCTGTACGTGGATATCTTTTTGATCATACTTAGCACTCGATTGATTCAGATTCCTTAGTGAAAAAAGGTTTGCCACAGAGTTAAGGTCTCCACCTACACTATAAAACTGATTATCTAGATCTTGAATGCTAGCACCCAAAGTGGCAGCAACAGAGAAATCTCCAAAATATTTATCGATATTCAACATTACATCACCATAAAGCTGACGAGTATTGAAATTATCTTTATAGTAAGCACCATATTTTTGCGCAAAAATAGCATCGGTAGTAGCTGAATATTTCTTCTCGTTTAGAGCAGAAGCATAATCCATTTTGGCACGAGCTCCAAGAGTAATGCCTTTTGCAATGGTATAATTCAAACCTCCGCTAAAGAGGAAACGATTCTTATGGTTGATAAAATTATCGCGGTTGACAATCCAATAAGGATTCTGCATGGCAATACCCATATTCCCCCAAGGCCAATATTGAGTTTTGAAACCACGGCTTTCATCATACATCTCAAACAATTTGTATGTGTCCAAGCTATAGCTCGGTGACATCAAATAGACAGGTACAATCGGATTAAAATACTGCCCTTGAGATACCATATTGCGTTCACGTACATTCATATAGCTAGCGCTGACATCCATACGAAGTTTGTCATTCAACATGCTCGTAGTGTTGCGAATAGTAAAATTGTAACGATCGAGCGTGTTATTCAAAACAATACCTTCGGCATTGGTTGATGCCATCGAAACAAATGTCTGGTTCTTCTCACTACCATTACTGATACTCAAAGAGTTTGTTTGATTCCAACCAGTCTGAAAGAAATCCATGGGATCGTAGTTGCTGGGTTTTGCCATTTTGTCGCCCCAACTCTCCATCGAACCGCTGGTAGCACCGTATGTATTCTGAAATTTAGGCGTAACGAACGGGCTATAGAATGAAGTATTATTAGAGTACGAAACATTTAAGCGTTCTGCCTTACCTCTCTTTGTTGTGATCATAATCACACCATTGGCAGCGTCACTACCATATAATGCAGACGCGGCGGCACCGCTAAGAACAGACATACTTTCGATGTCATCAGGGTTGATCATAGAAGCAGCATCACCCGATTGCCCCATACCGGTATAAAGATCTGTAGGCTGTACTGCGTCAAGCACAGGCATTGGAATACCGTCGATAACATATAAGGCATTGTTATTGCCAGTGATAGATTTAGCACCACGCATCACGACCTTGACGCCACCACCTATACCAGATGAACTACTATTGATAGCGACACCGGCTACCTTGCCGGCCAAACTATTCATGAAGTTGGCATCTTTCACTCCTACAATATCAGAGCCCTTTACTTCTTGTACATTGTAAGAAAGAGCTTTAGCCTCTTTCTTAATACCTAGAGCGGTAACAACTATTTCATTAAGTACCTTGTTATCTTCCTGAAGTGTCACCTTCATACCCGATGAAGCCTTAAGCACTTTAGAAGTATATCCTACATACGAAAATTCCAATTGTTCCGAATTGCTTGCTTGGAGAGAAAATTGTCCGTCAATATCGGTAATGACACCGACTGCGGAACCCTTAACCTTTACATTGACGCCGATAAGTGGTTCGCCCTTTGTGTCTACAACTGTTCCTTTAATTACATTTTTGGCTTGTTGTGGCTGCTGTCTGCTTTCCATCTTTTCCTTATGGCTGGTAGAAAGTATTATTTGCTTGTTCACAACAGTATAGGTAATATCAGTATTTCTGAATAGTTTATCAAGAACAACTGGTATTTCCTTAGAAGAGCTTTCAACAGAAACGATTCGGTTAGAATTGATTGTTTTGTTGTTGTATAAGAAGACATAGTCCGAAACCTGTTCGATACGGCTAAGCACTTCTCCTAATGTTACATTTCGCATTGCAATAGGTTGCCTCATTCTTTGTCCAAAAACATTGGCAGCAGACAATTGCAACACAACGGAAAAAAGTAAAATTAAACTGATCCTCATAAACAAAGGTAATTTAAGACTTGGAGCAATTTTATGGACAATTGCACCCAATGTTTGATTATTTTTCATACATTTGTGGCTAACTGATGTTTATTATTAATAATGAACTATTAGTTTATTCACGGCTGATTTCTACAATATTTCAACGCCGTGAGAACGCCGTGAGCAATGTTACCGGGAAGCGAACTGTTGGCACAGTTCCTTCCTTTTTGTTTTTTAGGTAAAATTCAAGTACTGTTCGACATAGGCATTTTCTTTTTTAGGTTAATATAAATCAATTATAATTTTTTCTCTCGTCAATGTATCATCATCTTGCTGCATACTTTCTACATTCTGCCACTTCATTGCAACTGATTTACTCAGATAATTCAGTATTTGAGGCAATGTTTCATTACGGAAAGTCGCATGATATTGATATTCGCGATGAGCATGATTTCTCAACATAATATCAACATTAAAATGATGTGATAATCTTTTGAGCACCGTTTCAAGTGGAGTATCACGAAATACAAGCTTGCGGTCTTTCCATGCCGTCATTTCGTAGACGTCTATCCCTGTTACCGAAACAGCATGAGTTTTTTTATTATACGACAGACATTCTCCTGGAGTTATTTTATATTGGTAATTATTACCGGGAGTTATCACATTAACGCAACCCTTTTCGAGTACGGTCTCTATACTATTGTCATCGTCGTAAGCGGAGACATTAAACTTGGTACCATATACAAAAACTTGCAATCCATTTGGTGTATTGACATAAAAAGGATGATTCTTGTCGGCCGTCACTTCAAAATAACCTTCACCCTGCAAATCAACTTCCCGATGCTCACCCGAAAATTTGGTAGGATAGCGTAATTTACTTCCCGCGTTTAGCCAAACAACAGATTTATCAGGTAATTCATAACGAACAATGGAACCCGAAGCCGCCGTAACTTCTGCATATTGAACTGGAGTTTCCTTCGGGAAAAAATGGATATAAAACAATGTTATAGTCGCAATAACTAGTGGTAAAGCAAACATGCCAGCATAACGCAACATGCGATTCATGAGTGCCTTTCGATGATTAGCATGTATCTTGCGTTCTATATGCCACCGAGCATCTACCATGTCGATAGCTTCGATTTTCTTGATATCCTCCCCCAATGCCTGAGACTCTTCAAGAAGTCTTTTCAATTCTCTATTTTCGTTTTTCAAATTCATCATCTCTACTTGTATTTCAATAATAATACAATTGACGCAAAACAACGGGACCGCTTTTCTTCACTTTTTTTATACGGAATTAATAATCGTAATATAAAAGGGGCCATCAGTAAAATTTAGGGGAATAAACACTGTTATGAGTTTGTATTTATGCTAATAAGGTGCAATAATACGTAAAATAGTTACCTTTTTTGCAGAAAAAGGAGTATATAAACAACTACATGGATCTTGTTTTACGCTATGCAAATAGTTGGATGGCACACCCCATTGACACAGAAATAAACTATAATACAACACATTACGCACAATCCGTTTTTCAAAACGTATTTCAAAGTGAACATCCACCGACATTCTGATACTTTCTTATCCGAACCTAAGAAGCAAGGCCCTATGGAGCACTATTTTCGTACTCTTTTCACCGCTCGTCGAATCAGAACGAGACATAAGTATTCCGCGTGCAAACAATTGATATACAGCTATAAATTCATAAGAGCGAAACTAAATGTTCCCAGTTATAAACTTTTAGTTTCGTTCTTATGAATTTTTGTATTCGTCGTTATCATTTTTCGAAAATAAAGCGTGGGTTCCGCACATCTTGAAGTGTCACTTCGGTATGGTTAAAATAGTATCAGTATCACTCCCAATATTCACCTACGAAAACGCTCCAAAAAACGACTTTGAGATAACCGTTTGTTGGTCAGCGCGATATAATGTCAATGGGGTGTGCACCACGCAAAAATACCGAAGTAAGCCTTCTTCAAGTAGTTGGCGAATTTTAACAAATTGATGTCATACTCATCTTTCTAAAACCACATATGTACCTAAAATCGGTGACGTCCTTAAGTTTTCAAAAAAACTTAAGGACGTCACCGAAAAAACTAACATACGACAATTCTGGCTCATAACAGAGAATAAAATCCTGTGTAGTCCTATTAATAATTTATGTAATGTGCCTTATTAATAAGGTATAAGAATTAAAATATCATCAGCTCCTTATCACGCCATAAGCACACTCACATTCATGGAGTAGAGCTATTACCAAAAATAAAAGTATTAATCGATTGCTAATAAACTTTCACATTATCTATATAGTAAATTTGCTTTGCAACTTTCTCATCACAACCTTTCAAAGGTGGGCATGGAACTTGATTGGGAGTTAACCTATTAGGCAAGTTACGATATTCGCCTGTTCGGAATGAAATACGTTCAACAGATTTCACAGCCTCTCTAAACGGTGCATTAGACAAAATGTTCTGCCCATTTAATTTCAATTGGTAGCGCCCCAACCCTGTTGCATCAACACAGAGTGATATCTGATTCCATTCTCCGAGGTGAAAAGAAGAAAGGCTCTGAATTTTTGTTCCATTATTAACTTTTAGCTCTCCATTCTCGAATATAAAACTAACGGCACGCGCCCCGTGAGCATCGGTTATATCTACTTGAAAAGTCCCATTATCCATTTTTTCAGCATAAAATTGAAAAGATACATTGGCCTGTTTTGCTACTTGAAATACACGTATAGCACGAGCATAATCATAAGGGTCTTCATCCTCAAATTTCAAACTCTTATTCTTCGCCGAAGGAAATTCGGTGACAGAAATCTTTGCCCATACCGGACTATACAAATTCCAATTAGGCACTTCAGCTCCAGGCGCTAAAAGGTCAAAGTTATCATTTACCTCGCCCAAGAAAGTCGTACGAATAGGAAGTGGAATACGACTTACCCAAATATCCTCTTTGTTCACACTATAAGTCAACCACATATTATTATCTGCAGGAGTTTGTTCGCCTTCAGTAATACCACGAGTATAATTAGGTCCAAAATCTTTATTCTCGCCATAGAAACGGCGAGGAGGGACCTCTCCATGAACAACTCCCATATTATCAAACAGTATTCCATCATCGCTACTGATAGCTATTAGTGGATACCGATATTGTTGAGTTTCCATCGGGTTATAAACCATAGCATAGCGTCCATCTTTAGTCTGCTGTCCCCAGTTTTTTCCTCCGGCCATAATCAATGTCGGAACTTTAATAGGCGTAGACCATGTTTCGCCATTATCAAACGATAATCCGGCCCATGATTTTTTCCACAAAGCTACCACTGCACCATCTTTTCGATGAAAATATGACAATGCTTGAACCGTATTGATTGAGTCTTTTAGATGATAAAAACCATCAAGCCCTCGATCTTCATCAACCCACTGCAATGTTTTGAGTTTATCATTGAGCAATGCTTTGCAGGCTGCGACAAAACCTTTGTCTTTAGATGAAGTATAAAAAGGATAAGTTGTATTTGAAGCGTTCCAATCCGTATGAGAACTATAACGAATAAAATAAATAGGTCCAAAGCTACCATCTTTTCGTATTTCGCGAACCACTCGGCCTATTCCGCCCTGCATAAAAGGATTATAACTATGCCCATAAAAAGCGACAGTAAGCAGTCTGCCATCTGGAGCAGTATAAAATCCCATTCGTTGATGCATGATATAACCGGTATACCCTTTAGGAATCTCTATTCCTTTTGGAGCCTTATAAACAGGAAAAGCCACAACCGGCTTACTCCAATTACGCCCATCTTTGGAGGTAACAATCAACGTTTGTCCAGGTGGTTGTTGCTCATCTTTGGGATTACTAAGATACTGCAAATAAAACATACCATTCCAATACGTCAGATTCGGAGCATGATTGTAAGTCCACCCAAAGCCGTCAGATTCATCGGGATGCGAACGGTTAGCCCTCATCACCTGAATATTCTCTACGCCGACAATATAGGGCAAAGCTCCATCGTGAACATTAGGATTGGCTATTGCCCCACCTATATACCTTACCGGCTCAGCAGGAGTTCCTGTCTGAGAAAAAGAAAAAGAATTGCATGAAAACAACAATGATACAAGAAGTATAGGTTTTATTACATTCATATCTATTATATGGCCTTTATCTATTAAATATATCAGAATTCATCGACAAAGATAGCTCCTTTGTCTATTAATTGTAAATTTTACAACTGGTTTTTATTTCTATTCCAAAGAATTTAGTAATTTTGCATATATACTTAGGCCTACGTTTAATAGACTATAAATACTGTATAATATGGATTCAAACAAAATTGTCGGAGAAAGAATAAAATCTCTGCGCGAAAGTAAATCGATGTCAATCGAAGAATTAGCTCAAAAAGCCGAGTTATCTGTTGAACAAATAAAGCGTATCGAAGAAGACATTGATCTACCATCTTTATCACCGCTGATTAAAATTTCTCACGCACTAGAAGTTCGCCTCGGAACGTTCTTCGACGATCAGAACGTAGTAGGACCTGTCATTTGCCACCAGAATCAATACAAAGATGCGGTCATGTTCTCGAACAATTCTACCAGTTCGCGCAAAAACATGGAATATCATTCCCTTTCAAGATCGAAAACAGACCGCCACATGGAGCCTTTCATTATTGATGTAAATCCTGTCGAAAAAGAAGATTTTGTACTTTCTACTCATGAAGGAGAAGAATTCATATACATCCTTGACGGCACAATGGAACTGGTTTATGGAAAAAACAAATATCTACTTAACCCCGGAGATAGTGTTTATTACGATTCTATAATACCCCATCATATTCACGGTTATCAAGGACAAAAAGCTAAAATACTAGCTGTAATCTATACCCCTGTTTGAGTATAGATAAAACAAGAGATAGAAAAATAGAGTAAATAGGTATAAGGTAAAAAAGGTATGTTGCAACTTTCTGATTGGACTTTGGGGCAATGGCTTGAACATTGGGCCGAAGAGACTCCGGATAAAGAATATATTGTGTATTCTGATCGTAATTTGAGATGGACGTGGAAAGAGTTTAACCAACGAGTAGAAAATATAGCAAACGGACTTGTTGCTATTGGAGTAACCCGCAATTCGCATGTGGGCATTTGGGCCGCAAATGTTCCCGATTGGCTCACCCTGTTATATGCTTGCGCTAAAATAGGCGCTGTATATATTACAGTCAACACAAGCTACAAACAAGCCGAACTTGAATATCTATGTCAAAACTCAGACATGGATACCTTGTGTATAGTTGATGGTGAACGAGACAGCGATTTTGTTGAAATGACTTATACAATGTTACCCGAGTTGAAAACCTGCGAGCGAGGACACTTAAAGAGCGAAAAGTATCCATACATGAAAAATGTAATATACTTGGGGCCTGAGAAACATCGTGGAATGTATAACTCATCTGAAATTCTATTATTAGGTCAAAATACCGACAACAAGGAATTTAAGCATCTGAAAAGCCTAGTCAATTGCCATGATGTAGTAAACATGCAATATACATCGGGCACAACAGGATTTCCAAAAGGAGTAATGCTAACACATCATAATATTGCAAACAATGGATTCCTTACAGGAGAGCATATGAAGTTTACCGGAACCGATAAATTATGCGTTTGCGTTCCTCTTTTCCATTGTTTCGGTGTAGTACTTGCTACAATGAATTGTCTGACCCACGGTTGTACACAAGTGATGGTTGAACGTTTTAATCCATTGGTAGTCTTGGCTTCCATTCACAAAGAGCGCTGTACTGCGGTTTATGGCGTACCCACAATGTTCATAGCCGAATTGAACCACCCTATGTTTAACATGTTCAATCTAGAGAGTTTACGAACCGGTATTATGGCAGGGTCGCTCTGCCCTATTGAATTGGTAAAAGAGGTAGAAAAGAAAATGTTTTTGCGTGTGACAAGCGTATATGGGTTAACGGAAGCTTCGCCGGGAATGACTCACTCTCGAATCGATGACCCTCTTGAGGTCCGTGCCACAACTGTTGGAAGAGATTTCGAATTCACCGAGGTAAAAGTCCTTGATCCGGAGACAGGTGAAGAATGCCCTATTGATGTACAAGGGGAGATGTGCAATAGAGGATATAATACGATGAAAGGATACTATAAAAATGAGGAAGCCACCGCAGAAGTTATAGACAAAAATGGATTTCTGCATTCTGGTGATTTAGGTTATAAGGATAAAGACGGGAACTATCACATCACGGGTCGTATCAAGGATATGATTATCCGTGGCGGAGAAAACATATATCCGCGCGAAATAGAAGAATTTCTTTATCAAATGCCCGAGATAAAAGATGTCCAAGTTGCCGGTGTCCCTTCTAAGAAATATGGTGAAGCGGTAGGAGCCTTCATTATTCTACATGACGGAGCCAAACTCGAAGATTCGGACATAAAAGATTTCTGCAAAGGCAAAATTGCTCATTATAAAGTTCCGAAATATATATTCTTTGTCGACGAATTTCCTATGACGGGCAGTGGAAAGATACAGAAATTCAAACTAAAAGAATTGAGCTTGGCACTTTGTGAAAAGAAAGGAATCGAAATAATTTAGACTGCAGCATACTCACGTGCAGTCATATGGTCAATAGGTACTTTCCAAATACAGACATTACGAACGGCAGGGTCGGAATATCGCACCGGATAATCGGTATAATGCTTCATCAGTATATCTAGAATCCGGCGTTTTTCTTCTATGTCGTGAACGAAAGTAACTTTGCCACGACAAATAACACTTTTCGATTTCACTCGGTAACTACACCCCACCTGTATATCTTGATAAACCAATTCGTGACCTATAGCCAACGTGATACAAACATTATTATTTACTTTCAGCATGTCGATAACACTCCCTGTAGGGCCCGAGTGTAAATAGACAACTCCAGCTGAATATCCAAAATTCATTGGTATAACATAAGGATTGCCTTCCAAATCTGTAACGCCGACAAAACATATCGGAACACGCTGCAAAATATCTTCCATTTCGCAGCGTGTTGTAATAATAGTTGTCTTCATCGATTATTCTTCCTACTCTTATTGTGTTTCTGAGCTCTCTTTTTGTGACCAGATTTATTATTGTCTTTCCAATTCTTATCGTCAGCATCACCTTGAGACGGAAGGGAATTCTTTTCACTCTTCACCAATGCAAAATCAAGCTGTTTCTTTTCTAAATTGGCACGTGCAACTTTAATTGTAATAGGGTCTCCCAAGCTATAGACACGATGACGACGACGTCCACGAATACAATAATTTTTCTCATCAAATTCATAATAATCGTCATCTAAATCACGAATAGGAATCATTCCCTCACATTTATTTTCATTGATTTCAACATAAATGCCCCATTCGGTCACTCCAGATATAACTCCATCATAAGTATTGCCGATTCTTTCGCTCATATACTCAACTTCCTTGTATTTCACAGAAGCCCGTTCGGCATTGGCTGCAACTTGTTCCATATCCGAACTATGCTCACATAAATCTTCATATTTCTGTTCTGAAACAGTTCTCCCTCCCGCCATATATTTAGTCAGCAATCTGTGGACCATTTGATCCGGATAACGACGTATAGGAGATGTAAAATGAGTATAATAGTCAAAAGCCAAACCATAATGTCCTATATTATGGACAGAGTAACGAGCTTTCTGCATTGCTCTGACAGAAATAGTTTCTATCAAATTCTCTTCTTTCTTTCCATGGACATCATCCAGTAACCCATTAATCGATTTAGCAATATCTTGTTTAGACCCAACAGTCTTAACCTTATAGCCGAAACGAGAAATAAATTGTGATAAATTTTCAAGCTTTATTGGATCAGGAGTATCATGAATACGATAGGGAAGAACCTTTGGCTTTTTATTGTGAGGGACCTTTCCTACACTCTCTGCGACATATCGATTGGCAAGCAACATAAATTCTTCTACCAGCTTATTGGCATCTTTCGATTCCTTAATATATATGCCCACAGGTTTACCTGTTTCATCAATATCAAATTTCATTTCCCATCTTTCAAACGAAATTGCCCCATGCTCAAAACGCTTTTTACGAAGGACTTTAGCTATACTGTCGGCAGCAAAGATCTCTTCTTTATAATCGCCTTCTCCCTTTTCTATTATATCTTGTACTTCTTCGTAAGTGAATCGACGGTCGCTCTTAATAACAGTATGAGCAATATGCCATTTCTTTATCTCTCCCTTACTGGTAATCTCAAAAATAACCGAGAAAGTCAATTTTTCTTCATTAGGGCGCAACGAACAGATAAAATTACATAATCTTTCAGGCAACATCGGTATTGTGCGGTCTACCAGATAAATAGAAGTGGCACGTTTTACAGCTTCCTTATCAATTATGCTTCCCTCTTTTACATAATAAGTTACATCCGCAATATGTACCCCAATCTCCCAAAGTCCATCCTTAATCTTTCTAACAGAAAGCGCATCATCAAAATCTTTAGCATCTTTGGGGTCTATCGTAAAAGTTGTTACATCCCTGAAATCCTCTCTACGGGCAATCTCATCTGCAGGAATTTCCGCAGGAATTTGCTCAGCAGCTTTCTCCACTGCAGCCGGATAAACATAAGGCAAACCATACTCGGCAAGAATAGCATGCATTTCGGTATTATTTTCTCCTGCTTGTCCAAGGATATCAACCACCATACCTATCGGATTCTTTGATTTATCTGGCCACTCTACTATTCTTACAACAGCCTTATCACCATTTTTTCCACCTTTCAATTTGTCTTTGGGAATAAATATATCGTTTGCAAGTGTTCTATTTTCAGTCAACAAAAATGCATACGATTTTGTCACCTCAAGCGTTCCTACAAAAGTGTTTTGGGCACGCTCCAATATTTCAACTACTTCACCTTCTGCAATATGATTTTTGCGTTTGGCAAAAAATGTTATTCTTACCCGATCATTATTCATCGCATGAGCCGAATTTCTTTCGGCCACAAAAATAGGATCTCCTCCTCCATCAGGAATAAACATATTTTTGCCATTGCTTTTCCGTTGAAATATTCCAACCATTTCTATACCGTGATCGTTAAGACGGTACACATATTTATCTATTTGAGAAATATAATCATCAGCTATAAGTTCAGAGAGAATATCCATACACAACATTTTCATCGGGTGAGTATTGAAGTGCAATTCTGAAAATAAGTATTTCAACGTGAAGCTTTTACCTGGATTCGCATGAAAAAAATCGAATAAGACATTAGTCATATCCTGCTTAGTCATCCGCTTGCCTGCTTTTTTGTCATTATTCTTTGCCATAACATTTAGGATTATAATGAGTTTTATTACAAAGAAAGCAATTTAATCTCAATAATTCAAGATTAAAGTGTATATTTGCCTTTGCTTTTTATATAAATAACAATGCAAACCCAAAAAACGATCCAAGAAAGGAAAATATATCTGACAACAATAACAGGAAGCGCTGTTGATTTTCTATTATTGGTTTTCAAATTTTTTGCAGGAATAGCAGGACATAGCGCTGCAATGTTAGCCGAAGCTGTACATTCGCTATCGGATTTTGTAGTTGATATTATTATCCTGATATTTGTTCATATAGCCAATAAGCCTATAGACAAAGGACACGATTTCGGTCATGGTAAATTTGAAACACTCGCTACAGCAATAATTGGCGTGTTATTGTTATTTGTAGGATTCGGAATTTTATATGACGGCTGTGATAAAATATATGATGCCATTACAGGCAAAGTACTGAATCAACCCGGTCTACTTGCATTTATTGCAGCAATAGTCTCAATCATATCCAAAGAAATACTATATCAATATACACTGAAATCGGGTAAGAAATATAATTCTCAAGCAACAGTAGCCAATGCTTGGCATCACCGTAGCGATGCTTTTTCTTCTGTAGGTACAGCCGTAGGGATCGGTGGAGCAATTTTATTAGGAGAACATTGGCGAGTACTCGATCCAGTTGCTGCCGTATTGGTTAGCATTTTCATTATTAAAGCCGCTTTTTCTCTACTAAAGCCATGCATGGGACAACTCTTAGAAAAATCATTGCCAGAAGACATCGAAAAAAAAATAGTTGATGCAACTCTATCTTTTCCCGGTGTGACTGAGCCACATGATTTGCGGACCAGACAGATAGGAAACAACTATGCAATAGACCTGCATGTATTAATGGATGGTGATATCAGTTTGAATAAAGCACATGGTGCAGCAACAAATATAGAAAATAAACTTAAAGCAATGTTCGGCAAGAATACATTCGTCAGCATCCATGTTGAGCCGAAAGATGAAAATAATAAAGGATAAAAAATGGCATCTATTTTAGTAACAGGAGCAAGCGGTTTCATCGGAAGTTTTATTGTAGAGGAAGCATTAAATAAAGGTTTTGATGTGTGGGCTGGAATGAGAGCCACAAGCAGTAAGCACTATTTAAAAGATCCACGCATCAAATTCTTCACAAGTGACTTTTCGAACCCAACAAAACTAACAGCAATGCTTGCTGCTCATAAAGAGCAATATGGCAAATTTGATGTCATAATACATTGCTCGGGTGTAACAAAATGTGCAAATAAAAGAGATTTTGATAAAATAAACTTTGGACAGACCAAGCTCCTCGCAGATACTCTTCGTATGCTTGACATGGTGCCCAAACAATTTATATATATAAGTACCTTAAGCATCTTTGGGGCAATTCATGAACAAAATTATGAACCTATCAAAGAAAATGACTCAATGATGCCCAATACTGCCTACGGCCTTAGTAAAAGAAAATCAGAACGATATTTGCAAAATATCAGCGATTTTCCGTATATCTTTATACGCCCAACAGGAGTTTATGGACCTCGCGAGAAAGATTATTTCTTAATGGCTAAAAGTATCAAACAACATATTGATTTTGCCGTAGGATACAAACATCAAGACCTGACTTTTGTTTATGTCAAAGATGTCGTAAACGTTATTTTCCTGTGTATCAAGAAAGAAGTAATTCGCAGAGCCTACTTTGTTACTGATGGAGGAGTGTATTCCAGCCGTTCTTTTTCTGATTTAATACAAAAAGAAATGGGATGCAAGTTTGTTCTCCACATAAAATGCCCTTTAATTATTTTAAAAGTTGTATCTTTGTTGGCTGAAATGATCGCGACTATGTCGCAAAAGAGCTCAACGTTGAACTCTGACAAGTATAAAATAATGAAACAACGGAATTGGCGATGCGACATGGCGCCTACGCAAGAAGAATTAGGTTTTGAACCTGAGTACAATTTGAAACGTGGTGTTAACGAAACTATCGCATGGTATAAGAAAGAAGGATGGTTGTAAAAGTTGATTTATTTGATCGCGTAGGAGAAAAACAAAATGGTTTGTTTGCAGTTGAGAAGGTAGCATTAATATACAATTTGCTTACCTCTATTCTTATATTATATCTTTTTCCCCGAATGAATCACCCCATGGCAATGCTTTACCAACGAGCAGCTATCCTTGGGTTGACACTATTCATGATTTACTTATTTAAGAGGTTTCCTTACCGATACATGGCTTTTATCCGTATCGCATTTCAAATGAGCTTGCTCTCTTATTGGTATCCGGATACTTTTGAATTCAACCGCTTCTTGCCTAACTTAGATTATGTCTTTGCTGGCATCGACCAGCGATTGTTTGGTGGACAACCGGCACTCTGGTTCTGCCATTGGCTTTCATCCAATTGGGTTAGTGAAGCTTTCAATATGGGATATTTTGCTTACTATCCCATGATTCTTACTGTAGCTCTATATTATTTCATCAAAAAATACGATTTATTCGAGAAATATTCTTTCGTTATCGTCACATCTTTCTTTATATACTACCTCATTTACATCTTTGTTCCTGTAGCCGGACCACAATTCTACTACCCTGCTATTGGCTTGGATAATGTAGCCAAAGGAATATTCCCTCATATTGGCGATTACTTCAACTACCACCAAGAATTGTTGCCTGGAGCAGATTACCAACATGGCATTTTTTACGATCTTGTGGAGAGTTCTCAGTCAATCGGCGAACGTCCTACCGCAGCTTTTCCTAGTAGCCACGTGGGTATTTCTACTATCCTCATGATATTCGCCTGGCATGGTAGTAAAAAATTATTTGCTTGTCTCACGCCTTTTTACTTATTGCTTTGTGGAGCAACCGTCTTCATACAAGCCCACTACTTGATTGATGCTATCTCGGGATTTATCTCGGCATTCATTATCTATTACATTGTTTGTATGATGTACAAGTATTGGTTTGCTTATCCTATCCTAATGCCTCGCAAACTTTTCAATGCGCTGAATGAAAAGAATCATCGAAATTAATTCCAAGCACATTCTATCTTCTGTTTTTGCTGGTAACTATTAATAATTATTGGTGTCCGATAATTGGGAATATATTTTAAAAGTCAATGAGAAATTTCCAAATATTAAATTCGAATTAAAACTTATTTTCGGTTAAAAGGCTTACTTTTTAAAATCATTCCGAACCACCATTTTATTGGTGATTCGGAAGAGTATTTATACTTTTCAATGTTTTGAACAGTAATAACTGAAATATTTATTCTGCACTCTTAGGACGGTCT
Source organism: Bacteroidaceae bacterium (assembly GCA_041907665.1). Taxonomy (GTDB): domain Bacteria; phylum Bacteroidota; class Bacteroidia; order Bacteroidales; family Bacteroidaceae; genus JAAYUD01. The sequence continues at coordinate 11,153 of JAYRGW010000041.1, read as the reverse complement.
ACTGAAGAAGAACCAAAATTCTTATTTGGAGTATCTCCCATGACAAACGTTAATGTACCGCCAGACATAATCTCACTATACGATATATATGATTTCTTATAAGGTTTACCATTAAGCGTAGCAGACTGAATATAAATATTCTTTGCACTATTATTTTGAGCTACAACATTAAATGCTTTTCCGTTAGGCAAATTAATAGAGGCTTTATGAAATAAAGGACTTCCAAAGACATATATTCCGTTAGAAGGATTAACTTGATAAAACCCTAAAGCTGAAATAATATGCCAAGCGGACATCTGCCCGCAGTCTTCATTGCCACTAAGGCCGTCAACCTGATCGGTATAAAACATTCTTTGAACATCGCGTACTTCCCTTGCTGTCTTCCACTGCGCTCCGGCATAAGCATATAGATATGCTACATGATGGCAAGGCTCATTACCATGTGCATACTGTCCAATAAGACCTGCAATATCTGTAGGAGCACCTTCTCCCATATCTCCATTTACTATAAACAAAGAATCGAGTTTGGAAATAAAAGGTTTGTCGCCACCCATTAATGCGATCAATCCTTCCGGATGTTGTGGAACAAAGAAAGTATATTGCCATCCTGTACCCTCAGTAAAATCGCCTATTACGGTATGAGTAGCATAGAAAGGATTATAAGGAGCAAACCAACTACCATCGTTCATCTTTGGGCGAATAAAATTGATACTTTTATCAAAATATTGGCTATAGCATTTACCACGGTTCAAAAAAGTCTGATAGTTATCATTCTCTTTCATCTTTTTAGCCATCAAAGCTATGCCCCAATCATCGGCAGCATATTCCAAAGCAATAGAAGTGGCTTCGTGCATTTTATCACACGGAATGTACCCTTTTTCCATCAAGAGCGAAACTCCTTTTTGTTTTGGATTTGTAGCAGACGAAATCATATCCTTCAACGCCCGATTGGCATCGAAACCTTTAATGCCTTTTAGATAAGCATCAGCTATAATTGGCACTGCGCTATACCCCGGCATACATTCCGTTTCTCCTCCTACTAAAGGCCATATAGGTAATTTTCCTTGTTGATCGTAGATACTTAAAAACGAATTAACAAGATCAGGAACTCTATTACGTTGAATAATAGTGAAAAGAGGATTTAAAGCACGGTATGTATCCCACAATGAAAAAGTAGAATAGTTCTTCCAAGAGTTATTGGTATATATTTTATCATCATGACCTCGAAAATCTCCATTAACATCACAATACAGATTCGGAGCAATGAAGGCATGATACAATGCGGTATAAAATATAGTTTTAGCTTTTAAATCTTTAGTATCTATATCAATACAAGACAACTGTTTATTCCATTTCTGAGTAGCTTGTTTGCAAACAGCCTGAAAGTCCCATCCAGAAAGTTCACCTTTCATATTCATTTCGGCATTACTACAACTTACAGAAGAAATAGATACCTTCACTAATACATCTTTAACTTTATTATTGAAAGTAATAACCCCTTTTACTGAAGCTCCTTTCAACTCATCGTTACCAGCGGGTGTATCATCATTGAAAACGCCCAGATTTTGAATTGGCTTATTTGTCTTTAAATAGAAAAAGACACGACGATGCGGGCTCCATCCTCTTACATATCTATAACCTTCTACCGTATAATCATCAATTTTCTTTAGATATGTTTCATCAGTTCTATTATCTATGCCTTCTTTCAAATTGATAAGCAGACGACGTTCTCCAGACGCAGGATAAATATAATGATGAAGAGCGGTACGCTCTGTAGAAGTCAATTCAACTTTAACCCCATTGTCCATTAATAAAGAATAATATCCCGGAGCAACTTTCTCGTTTGAATGCTTATAATAAGAAGACGCACTTCCTTGAATATTATCTTGTTCACCACGAGAAGTACGAATTTCTCCAACATAAGGCATTAGCAGGACATCACCCAAATCAGCACAGCCAGTACCACTCAAATGCGTTTGGCTGAAACCAATGACAATACTATCGGAATAATGGTATCCAGAGCACCAATCCCAACCTTTGAAAATATTCTCGGGGCCCACCTGCACTGCACCAAAAGGAACACTTGCGCCTACAAAAACGTGACCATGTCCACCAGATCCAATATAGGGATTTACAAAATCTACATAATTCTTTTGTAACTTATTCTGCCCTTCAATAAAGGGGCACATAACAAATAATAAAAGCAAACTAATGCTTAGCCCAATGACTTTCCTCATGATATTCAAAATTTTTATGTTGTTAAAATAGGGAGAATGATAACATTCTCCCCTCAAATATAGCACTTTAATATGAAAAATCACTATTCTTTTGATGCATAACCATCATTTTGTGTTAATTTTTTGTTTCGCTGCATTTCATTCAAAGAAACAGGCCATAACAAATCAGAAGATTTGATCGTTGCACCTGCGGCATTAGTGGCCCCTACAAGATCCACATAAGTTACAGATCCTTTTATAGTTTCAGAAATTACAGGGAATTTGCCTGTACGCAGACAATCATCCCACATTTTAAATTCTAATGGAAACTCACGAAGGCGTTCTGTCCAGCAGGCTTCTATAAAATCTTCTTTCTGAAGAGATTGTAACTCTGTCGTTATATCAGCCACAGACTTACCTTCAGTATTGGCACGTGCCTGAACCTGAGCGAGATATCCTGCTGCTTCTGCTGTAACGCCAGAAGTTTGAGCGATACACTCGGCTGCATCAAGCAAAGCTTCTGCATACCGGAAGAAGTTCCAATCTTTCGAGGCTTTTCCTGTAGACAATAAAGCATCGGCATCATAATAATACCAGCAACCGGCATATTGATAAGTTCCATCCTGATTTTTAGGAGCTGCCCACATTTTTCCCGTATTTGGATTTGTATAGGTCCAATGGAAGAATTGCTCATTCTGAATACGCAAATCATCGCTAGTATAAACATTCAAATAACGATTTGAAGGGCCATACACTCTCTGAAAAATAGAATAAGTTCCAAAAATAGAAGTAGCAGAAGCATCAAAAGCATAAGTAGCCCACCATCCGCCACTATTAATTGAATTATCAAATTCTTGAGCATAAATAACTTCATCCAAGTCATCTGTCGAACGCAATTTATTATATGCACTTTGGTCTGTCATATTCGTATTTTGCGTCAAACCATGAACACCCGATCCAACCACAATCTTTGCATAAGTCGTAGCATCAGAATATTTTCCTTCTTGCATATAAACTGATGTCAATAACATTGCAGCTGCATACTTTGTAATTCGATGGCTGTTACTTGCAAAAGATTTTGCGGGCAAGACATCAACGGCTGTTTTCAAATCCGTTTCAATCAAAGAATAAACATCAGCGACAGCCGAACGTGACAATTGCATATCTTGATTTGCCGAAATATATGGAGTTTGAGTCAAAGGAATAGGTCCAAAGACTTTCACCAAATAGAAATAATTAAAAGCACGGAAGAATTTAGCTTCTGCGATTAAAGTCGCTTTAACGATTGCATCCATCGAGATATTTGGAATATTCTGAATAGCACCATTGGCGACATTGATCGCATTATAACAATTATCCCATACACCATCTACTTTTTCCGAAATGGTCATTGTATTTGCCTGACGAGTCAACAATCGAGAATATTTGCACGCCAACTCCTGTCCCTCATAGTCATTGCTGAAATATCCAGACAACATCCCGGGTAGAGTTGCAAAAGGTCCTACATAAGCACTTCCGGCATCCGAATATTCAGTAGGTGCACCGTTACGATATAAATAGTTGACATTGGCGGTGGCCTGCGCTGCGGTCTTATAGTAATCTTGTAGCGTTAAAGAAGATTTCGGGTTTTCATCTAAAAAATTGTTGCAGGAAGAGAATATCATCAATCCTGAACAAACAATTGCTGTGATTAATATCTTTTTCATTTCTATACTATCATTTAGGTTCGATTAAAATGTAAGATTAACACCAAAAGTAAAAGTTCTTGCTCTCGGATAAGAATAGAAAGTCATGTTCTGACCAAATTTATTATCACCTTGAGAGGTTGATTCCGGATCGAATCCTTGAAACTTACTTGAACAAATCAAGAACAAATTGTTTGCACTTGCATATAAACGCAAACCGGATATTCCGAATTTCTGCATAAGAGAATGGTCGAAAGTATATCCTAGCTGCAACATATTACACCGTAAATAAGAGCCGTCACAAACCCATCGAGAATCAACAGTCGTATCTTGTCCAGCATGACCGTTATTGCACAGATAGATCATTTGTTCCATTGCTTTCGGATTTGTTCCATCATAAGAATCGTACAGAATGCTCTTTAAACCATTTGTAATACCAAAACGATCGTATGTAGGATGATAAAATTGTTGCATAGTCTCTACTCCCCAAACAAATTGCATATCAACTGTCAAATCAAAATTCTTATAGCTAAACGTATTAATCCAGCTACCAGTCCAATCGGGCATACCTTTACCTATTATTTCTTTTGTTGTACTACGATGAGCGCGTCCTACCTGATTCAATTTGCACTTACCAGCCTGATAGTCTTCTTTGGTCCAAACGCCATAACGACGATAGCCATAGAAGCTACTCATGTTTTCGCCAACACGCAGGATGCTCTCAGAACCTCCTACCCAGCCATTGAGTTCTATATCTTCATCATTTTCGCCCAAATGCAATATTTTATTCTTATTGTAGTTTAAATTAAGAGTCGAATTCCAAGTAAAATCTTTAGTGCGAAAAGGTGTAGCATTGACCATAATATCCATACCTTGATTTCTTACAGAACCGATATTCTTGAATATAGAAGTAAAGCCGGTAGAATGAGGAACAGGACAATCCAATAACAAATTAGTCGTTTTCTTATTATAGTAAGATACATCAAAATTCAAGCGGTTCTGGAACAAACCCAAATTAACGCCTAAATCCCATTGTGCTGTTTTCTCCCATTTCAGATCAGGATTTGCCAATGAAGAAACATAAGAATAAGCAGAACGCTTAGCGTTCAATAAATAAGTACCTGCACTTACATTAGCCAAAGATTGATAAGGGTCGATTTCCGAGTTACCTGTCAGGCCATAACTCGTATGCAATTTAAGTGTACTGATAGCAGAAATATTCTTCATGAAATTTTCTTGAGAGATAATCCATGCCAAACCAGCCGAAGGGAAGAAGGCATATTTGTTGTTCTCACCAAATTTCGAAGAACCATCGACACGCCCCGTAACTGTTGCAGAATAACGATCTTTGTAGGTATATGCAAAACGCAAAAAATAAGAATTCATTGCCCAACGGCTCCAGCTTGAAGAAGGAGACGATGGAGTAGTGCCAACTCCCATATTGTTATCTTCATAGAAATCGTCAGAGAACCCTTCAGTATACGATTCATCATAATTCTGTCTACGCTCTTGCCAAGACAAACCGGCCATCGCATTCAAATGGTTTTCACCAAAATACTTATCATATGTCAAGTAGGTTTCTTCCTGCCAATATAGAACGTTTGTATTAGCATAATCAGCCCAACCGTTAGGCATAGAAATATTATTTAAGTTGACAGAAGAATAACCTCTATATTGCTTTGAATGGTAATCAACGCCCATCTGAGTTTTCAAATCCAATCCTGGTATAAGATGAAAAGTAAATGCAGCATTACCAAACAGCTGAGTGTTATAATTCATTCGTTTTTGGAGATTCAAAATCATCACCGGATTCGACATTCCTTCAAAGCCAAAGATGTTGCTCATTGCCGTAGGGCTAGTAGAAGTTGTATAGTCCCCATTTTTATCATATAAAGGCAACCAAGGTAACATTTCAATCATAGTACGACGAGCGTCTTGCCCCCCACCTGTTTCAGGAGTATATCTACCCCATGTGTGATTGATCATTAAATTAATAGCTGTCGACAACCACTTGGTAGGGTTAGCATCGTATGCCATTTTGGCACTCAATCGCTTGCTCCAAGTATTCTGTATAATACCTTCTTGATCGGTGTAATTCAAGAAAGCTCCCATAGAAGAAGTCTTGCCTGCTTGTTGTATATTAATCTGATGATTTTGAGAAAAAGCAGTACGAGTAGCCTCATCTTGCCAATTTGTATTATAAATAGGATAACCCTTCGAATCAAAATAGTCAGTATCAGTAAACCAATCAGTACGATTCAATGACCAGTTTTTACCTTGATAGGTATTTTCATTCTGTAACCCTTTCATGAAAGCGTCGCACCATTCTTCTGCATTCAATACTTTCATGTGGCGAGCTATATTGCCAATGCTCAAAGAACCTTGGTAGCTAATTCTAGTACCTTCTGCATCTTTCAAACCACGTTTTGTTGTAACCATGATAACCCCATTGGCACCACGGGCACCATAGATTGCAGTTGCCGAAGCATCTTTCAAAACTTCCATCGATTCGATATCATTCGGATTGACCAGCGAAAAATCTTCCATCACAACTCCATCTACAACATATAATGGATTGGAAGAAGAGTTGATTGTAGCCAAACCTCGAATAACGACACGACTAGCATAAGCTCCCGGCTGGCCCGAGTTACTAAAGATGCTTACACCAGAAGCTTTTCCGCGCAAGTTATCCAAAGCACTAAAGTTTTGAGCCTTAACCATATCTTCACCTTTAGCCACACTAATAGAACCGGTAACATCAGACTTACGCATCGTACCATAACCAACCACAACTACTTCGTTCAACATCTTATTGTCTTCAGACATTACAACTTTATAAGAAGTTACATTGCCAACTACAATTTCTTTGGTTACGTATCCTATGAAAGATACTTGCAGCACAGCCCCTGAATTCACATAGATATAGCAACTACCACCTGTATCGGTAATGCCACCCTCTTTTGCTCCTTTTACCGCAACACTTGCACCAATGACTGGTTCGCCACTTTGATCAACCACCTTAACAAGGATCTTTTTAGCAGGATTCTGAGCCGTAGTCAAAGCAGATTTCTTTGTCAAAACAATGTAATCGTTCTCAAAAACATATTTCACTTTTGTCCCACCAAAAGCTTCATTCAAATATTGAGCAACAGACTTATTTCCAGACTTAACATTAATTCTTTCAGCTGGATCAACATCATTTTTACTATAAACAAACAGATAATTTGTTTGCTTTTCTACCTGGTCGATAAATTTACCGATCGTCATTCCATTTCCACTGTTAAGGTTAACTCTTGCATTTTGAGACGTTACAGGAGCTGCAAAAATAGAAAAAACACAAGTGGAAAGAAGAAAAAGTGTAATTTTCATGATTTTTAAGAGTTTCGGTTCTTCTTTTTTCATAATTTTGTTCGCTTATTAATTATTAAATTAATTGATTAAGATTGTGTAGCAATTACACATTTAACCGGTTTGGTGCGGCAACACCACCGGTTTCTTTTTAGATTTTTCAGGTTTCACTTCATAGGCATTATATTTTAAGAAAAGGTTTTTTATTTATCAAGGCACTGAATAACTAATATATTATTATTTTATCCAAATCGTTTATCTTCTTATAAGAGAAGCGATGCACCTGTTGCAGCGTCTTCAACACACTTTCTATCCCATCTCTTTGTCTAAACTTTCCACTAAATTTGTAGTGCGCCAGCTTTTTGTTTTTCTGAATAAGACGAACACCGTAATACAACTCAAGCTTTTCTAAAATCTTATTGAACGGAAGGTCGTCAAATGCATAAATACCATCTCTCCACAGAAGAAAATCTGTATCGCCAAAAGATTCTTTTATGAATTTCCCCTCCACCAGAGAAAGTGCCTCATGAGGCAATATTGTCATATTCATCGGACTATTGCTAGCACTTACATTTACACAACCATCTACTAGAGAGACTTTAAACTCTTTGCTATTTTTATACGCAAAAACATTGAACTTTGTTCCCAGCACTTTCACCGTTGCTTTATGAGTAACGACAACAAACGGAACTTTTGCATCGTGCTTCACTTCAAAATAAGCTTCACCATTAAGTTCCACTTTTCTGATACTATCATTAAAAATACATGGATAGCGTAACGTAGTGCAAGCATTCAACCATACTTTTGTTCCATCTTGCATCTTGAGCATCATGCGTTGTCCGCGTGGAGTAGTGAGTTCTTGATAAGCAATAGGACATTGAGTTTTCGCTTTGTCTTTTTGCACAAAATGCAATACAGACAATGTGGTGGCCACAGTAATACAAACCGTTGCTGCATAATTCAAGAATCTTCTAAAGAGAACGGCACGAAGCTTTTTCTTTTGGAATTGTTTAAATTCCAAGAGCTTTTCTATTGCAATTTCCTCATCGCCTTTATAAACAAGCCATGAGGTAAGACCTCGAACATTTTGAACAGAAATAAACTCCTTCTTCAATTCAGAAGATTCCTCTATAAGCTCAAACAAAGCTATTTTCTCATCAAAAGTTATATTTCCTTCAAAATATTTTCTTAACAATTCATTCATGCATTCTTCATGTATTTTGTAGAAGAACGTTTGAGTAAGTATTTACCACCAAATAAAAATAACAATTTCTCAATCATTTGCCTCAATAGAAACAAAAGATTGACATTTTTTGATACAATATTCCAAATCGCGAGAGACTTTGTCACTTCCGTATGACACCATTACGAACTATCCCACAGCATGTTAACGATGCACCGTATACAACGCCAGCGAAAAAGAAGTCCAAAATCGGTTCAAGAGCATATTGTAGAAACGTTATTTCCAGCAGGCCTTTATTTAGAACGAGTCTAAATATTAGTCTACATATAGCTGTAGAGCAATTTATACACAAACAAACAAATTCTACCCATCTTGCATTCAGCTCATTCACTATAAAAGTTATAGGACAATTAAATACAATAATCTATTAGCAAAGTTTTTTACATATTCGGTAGTAACATCGATTTTTTTTAAGTTTATGGCAAACTTACTCGAACATCATTGTTGTCACATTCAATATTCACACATCAGACGGCCTCTAAGAACCTTTTAAACTAAGTTTATCGACCAACTATAATTGATCATCCGTATAAGTTAAGCATATAATATTGAGTTTGTAACTAAGCTATGAAAGTCTCACACGTGTGAGACTTCCATACGCTCCCGCACTTTCTAATGAATCAACTTAAGGACGAAAATAGAATAAAGGTACCAGCCCCAAGTTTCATTATAAATCAAGAATGTGAATCATAATAGCTTCCGATGATAAACACTAATAACGGCAGATAATCTTTCAACTCTATGCGCAATTTTTTCAAAGCAATAGACATTTGATTTTCTATAGTATTGACCGAAAGATTCATTTCGGTAGCTATTTCACGATATTTCTTCCCCTCCATTTTGCATTTAAGAAAGATATTTCTACAACGCTCGGGCAGTTTATTAACAGCATTTTCTATAGCCTCTTCAATATTATCGTCGGAAGAAATGGAACTATCAAGTTGCTCCAACGCCGATAACTTCAGATTCAATTCCTTTTTATAATCCTCCACCACATTGGCATGGCGAAGATAATCCAGACAACGATGTTTGACCAACGAAAACATATAGGACATTAAGCTAACTTCTATATTCAAGACATTACGTTTTTCCCACAGAAAAAGAAAAATGTCTTGAACAATATTTTCAGCATCCTCTTCCAATACGACATATTCCCTTGCAAACCTAATCAACCTAGGATAATAAGAAACATATATCTTATCGAAATCTTTTTCAAAATCAATAAAGTTACTCATTGGTTATCTAAGACACATATTAAAGATAGAAAAACAAACCTATAAGCTTAGATGTTTATTCGTTTCATACGATAAACTTATAATAAATATATCATATTTTCTCACCAGCAAAGTTAGTGTTTTTTTGTTTATATTTTCTGAAAACAGAAGAAAAACAAAAGATTTGCATTTTATTTCTTACCTTTGTCTACCGATTACAAAATGTCAACGAAGATGCCCTATTTTCAATCTACTTTATCAAAATTCAGCATACATTATAAGACTTTATTTCGCCTTGGGTTTCCGATAGTCATCGGGCAAATAGGAATGATATTGTTAGGATTCTTTGACACACTGATGATTGGACATCATACTACTGCCGAATTGGCTGCAGCATCTTTTGTAAATAATGCTTTTAACTTTGCAATTATTTTTAGCATGGGGTTCTCGTATGGATTAACCCCAGTGGTTGGCGAATATTTTGGTAAAGGACAATACAATAAGGCGGGACAAGCATTCAAAGAGAGCTTACGGGCTAATTCCATTATGACTATTATAGTAGTGGCTGTGATGTGCAGTATTTATTTCAATATAGATCGGCTAGGTCAACCTAAAGAATTGCTACCATTAATAAAACCTTACTATATATTAATGATAGTTGCATTGGTTTTCAAAAACCTCTTTGCCACTTTCAAACAATTTGCCGACAGCATTACCGAGACGAAGTTCGGGATGTGGATTCTTATCGGATCCAATTTGATGAATATTATTGGAAACTATATATTAATATATGGTAAACTAGGTTTACCCGAATGGGGACTTTTCGGTGCGGGAATCAGTACACTTTCCTCAAATATAGTAATGCTTATTGCGTTCATTTGGGTCATCTATCGCAATCAGAAATTTGCTCCATATCGCAACGCTATCTTTCACGGATCATGGTCAATGAAATTATTCCGCCGCCTCAACTTATTGGGATGGCCCATTGCTTTTCAATTGGGAATGGAAACATTATCATTCAGCCTCAGCGCTATGATGGCAGGATGGCTGGGAACGGCAGCATTGGCTTCGCATCAGGTGATGTGTACTATATCGACGGTAAACTTCATGATATTCTATGGTATCGGCTCTGCAGTATCTATCAGAATAAGCAATTTTGCCGGACAACACGATATTGTTAATATCCGACATACTTCAACAGCCGGTTTTCATCTCATATTATTAACCGGCATATTCATGTCATTACCTCAGTTCGGGATAAGTAGTTAGAATAAAGAAAGTTGTTTTGTGTTTTCAAAGGTATATCCCATAAGCGCTTTAGGTTTGTTCTCAAAGAAGCAGTATGCTCCTAATGCGGAGATGAGATTCATGATGAAATTATTGATGGAACGATGTCTGGAATGTACAATTTGTGCACTATTCTTCAAAAGATCATTGATCGTTTCAA
>JAYRGW010000040.1:0-33006 GCA_041907665.1 Bacteroidaceae bacterium | reverse complement strand
TATTTCATTTTACTTCGTTTTAACACCTAAAGATAGCCTTTTTTATTTAAAACCACGAAAATAAGTGAATCTAATATGCTGATATTCAACTTAAATAATATTAAATCAAATTATTCAGCAGACCCTAAATATTTGATAAAATAATATCAGTTAATTCTCTAAAAAACTCATAATTTTGTAATGTTTACTAGACAACATAAAAAAATCAATATCATGAAGAGAGCACTTAAACTTTCGCCGTTACTATCTATATACACTGAAGACTTTACTCAAATAGAGAATATCGAAATTTATATAATAAAAGACACCGATTACAATTTGTCTCATACGGCAATGACGTTATGGAATTCATCCGTATATTTAAAACTATTATTGAGACCTTTATTTCACGGAAGATATATAAAGGAGTAGCCAAAACACCTATATAATAAAAAGAGACTAGACTTCAACTTAAAAAATTAGAATTTTACTTTCATGAAATCATCAAATTCATTCAAAACAATTGTTTATACATTTTCCTCCCTCTTCTGCTTTTCTATTGTGGCATGTAGCAGCAGCAAAAATTCAGGCAATGAAAACGAAATAGATTCCAAAACATTGAAAGTTAATCCTACCAAAATCAATATTTCTGCTAACACAACAAAGATCACACTAAACATTTCAGCAGGAAATTATTACTACGTGAGAAGCAAAAGCACATGGGTGACACCAACCACAACTGCCGGAGTAAGAACCTCGACTTTCGAATTGAATGTAGCAGAAAATAAAGGATACCTGCAACGCACTGACACCGTCAATATTATAATGGGAACGACTAATCAACAAATCTTTATCATTCAAGAAAAAAGAGAAGTCATCGCCACAGTTTCTGACAAAAGTGGAATGGAAAACGATGCAATGAAGATTGTTAACCAAATCAGCGTAGGATGGAATTTAGGAAATACATGTGAGTCAAATAATGGAAAGTACTTTGATGCAAATAATTTTTCAGGAAGCGAAACATTATGGGGAAATACGACCACAACAAAAGACATGATTACCGCAGTTAAAAATGCAGGATTCAATGCCATACGTATTCCCGTTTGCTGGGGTGCCCATCTTTCGGATATTTCTAGTTGGACGATTGATACGGCATGGATGAATAGAATCAAAGAAATTGTTGACTATGCTTACAGCCAAGGAATGTATATTATCCTTAATTCTCACCATGACGGATGGTTCGAATTTGATTGCGACGCAAAAGATTCCGCTTATGTTATACCTCGAGAGGAAGCTATATGGACACAAATAGCCCTTAACTTTAGAGATTATGACGAGCACCTTATTTTCTCGGGAATGAATGAACCTCACGATCAAAGAAATAATGATTGGAACGCTCCATCAACCGAAAGAGCGAAAGTACAAAGCATCTATGAGCAAAAATTCATTAATTCTGTACGATCGACAGGAGGCAAAAACACTTATCGATGCCTCATGGTTCAGCCATGGTGCTGCAATCCTGCGTATTATTCGTTTTTTACAATGCCGACAGACATTACTTCCAACCGATTAATCTGTGAGTTTCATTATTATAATCCGTGGAACTTCTGTGGAATTGACGATACATCCAGTGTCCGTTTTTGGGGAGATGATTATAAACAATATGGAACATCTACTTATGGGACAGCCGATATGATAAAAGAAGATTTAGCAACTCTAAAATCAACTTTTATAGATAAAAACATACCCGTCATTATGGGTGAATTTGGAGTGAACAGACACACATTCACAGCAACAGAGATAACAAATGGCTTATATAATAAAGGAGAAGAATCTCGTGATTATTATCTACAATGGTTAGTTTGTACAGCCAAATCTTATGGTATACCAGCCTTTTATTGGGACAATGGCATTCTTGGCAAAAATCAGACCAATGCAGATATAATGAAATCTGGTTCAGACGCATTTGCTCTATTCGATCGTTTCAGTAATCCTGTCATGAATATATACGATGCGGGAGCCATAAATGCCATCATTAAAGGCATTCAGACAAAAGACTCTAATTAATTATATTATATTACTATGTCTTTAAAACAAAGAACTTAATTAAAATGAATGATGATTGCTAGAAATGAATTGCACTTTTTAGATTTCTTATGGCAGAGAACTTTATACAATAACTATATTACTTTGATAGTACTTTTGATAAAAAAATAAAAGAAAGTATTATTTAAGGATAAAATTGTATTTGCTACAATTACTAAAATCAACTAATTTTGCTGTGTTCATTAGTTGAATGAAGAACACTACGTTCGACCTCAAATTGAAGAACACTATTATCTTTATAAACTTTAAACAAAAAAATGTCCGTATGAAAAACATTCTTATGTTTTTAGTGGCAGTATTAATGAGCTGTCACATCATCGCACAAAACACCGTCACAGGTACTGTTATTGATGGAAGCGATAACACTCCTGTTATTGGTGCAAGCGTTATGGTCAAAGGAACGACATTGGGAATTACGTCCGACATTAACGGTCAATTTTCTTTGAAAGTTCCTGCTGGTAAAAACACATTGGTTATTTCCAGTGTTGGTTACAAAACCCAAGAGGTTAACATTTCCGGGAACAGAGTAATTAAGGTTATCTTAGTACCTGATACAAAACAACTGGAAGAAGTTGTTGTTATTGGTTACGGTGTCCAAAAGAAAAAATTGGTTACCGGCGCTACAGTGGAAATAAAGGGCGACGACATTGCAAGACTGAATACTACTCAGGCATTAGGCGCCTTGCAAAGTCAATCTCCAGGTGTCAATATCCAGAGTATTTCAGGTCAACCGGGCGATGGATTTAAAATCAACATCCGTGGTGCAGGAACAAACGGAAACACTGCACCTATCTATGTTATAGATGGTGTATCCGGAGGAGATATCAATTCTATCAATCCTGCCGATATCGACCGTATTGATGTATTAAAAGATGCTGCATCTTGTGCTATTTATGGTGCCCGTGCTGCTAACGGCGTTATCCTTATCACAACCAAACAAGGAAAACAGGGCAAGACACAAGTGTCGTATGATGGCAACACCGGTTGGCAAAACATTTACAAGATGCCCAGTATGCTAACAGCCAAACAATACATGGAAGTTGAAGATCAGATATCATTTAATAATGGCGGTAATGTTTACGACTGGTCAAAATACATCGATGCAGATCTCTTAAAAGCCTATCAGAATGGAACGAACCCCGGTACAAACTGGCTGGAAGCTATACGTAAGAAAAATGCGGTAGTTACTAACCATGCCATTAATATCACAGGAGGTAACGACCTTTCCAAATTTTCTACAGGTATCGGTTACCAGTATCAAGATGGTGTTATCGGAAATATTGTAAAATCTGATTTCCGCCGTTTCACTTTTCGTTTGAATTCTGAGCACATATTATATCGGAGCGGTAAACTCGATGTCGTAAAATTTGGAGAAAATGTTTACTATCAGCACCGTCAGAGTCAAGGTGTACAAATTGGCAATCAATATTCGAATAATATTTCAAACGCTCTTCGCGCCAACCCATGTGTCCCCATATACAATTCAAAGGGAGACTACTTTATGTATGACGATTTGAAAAGTTCTGGTACTAACGGTTGGTTTAGCTACAATTCATACACCGGCAATCCTATCGCCAACATGGTTAACAATCAAGCAGGTCATAACCAAAGCAAAAGTTACAATCTAAATACTGTAGGCTATGTAGAGGTGCAACCCATCGAGCGGTTAGTTTACAGAGGTCAAATCGATTACAAACAATACTCAAGCAGTTGGAGAACTTATCTGCCAACCTATAAAATCAATGACTCCAATGATAACCGTGCGATTGACCAAACCACAGAAAACATGACGACTGCATGGGAATGGGGTGCAACCAATACATTAAATTACAAGTTTGATGTAGCCAAAGATCATCACTTTGACGCTCTTGTAGGTACCGAATACTCTCGTCAAGGACACAATATGGGCGATTACATTTCAGGAACATCTACCGGTAATATTTTCGGCGATTACGACCACGCCTATTTCGACAACACAACCGGTCGCAATGCAGGTACACTATCAGGATATCCTATTACCGATCATTCCATTCTATCTTATTTCGGTCGTATCAATTACGATTATAACGAAACCTATATGTTTACCGCAATTATGCGTGCCGATGGATCTTCCAACTTTGCCAAAGGCCATCAATGGGGATATTTCCCTTCATTCTCGGCCGGCTGGGTTGTAAGTAATGAAAACTTTATGAAATCTACCACAAATTGGCTTGACTTTTTGAAGATACGTGCAGGTTGGGGACAAAACGGTAATGAAAATATCGGAGCGTTCGGATACGCAGCAAGTTACTCATTTGGTGCTTATGGTCAATATTCATTCAATAATAACAAGAGTGGAGGTACACAAGGCGGATATCCTACCCGCTTAGCAAATCCCAACTTAACATGGGAAACATCAGAACAAGCAGATTTAGGTCTTGATGCTCGCTTCTTGGGTGGCAAACTTAGCTTTACATTCGATTGGTACGATAAAAAGACAAAAGATTTATTGGTCAGTGTCCCTGTTGCTTCCGAAACAGGTTATACCACAATGACATCCAATGCCGGAACCGTAAAAAACACAGGTATCGAAGTTGCTTTTGGATGGAATGATAAAATTGGTAAAGATTTCACCTACGGAATCAACCTTAATATGGCATACAACAAAAACAAAGTCACGCAAGTAAATAATGAGAATCATTACATTGAAGGAGGTAAAGATTTAATTTCACAAAATACCGGTTACATGGCACGTATGCAAGAAGGACATCCCATCGGATACTTCTATGGTTATAAGACTACAGGCGTAATGCAAAATCAAACAGACGTACAAAATTATTTAAAGAATAACTGCGGCGGCAAAGCTGCAAATTCCTTGCAAGGTACATCAATTAAACCCGGTGATTTAATGTTTGTCGACACAAATCACGATGGCATAGTCAATTCTGACGATAAAACAGATTTAGGAAATCCGAATCCGGATGTCACAACGGGCTTTAGTTTTAACTGCGCATACAAAGGATTTGATTTATCGGTAACCACATTTGGAGCTTTTGGACAGCAAGTTGCTCGTTCTTGGCGCAAATTTTCAGATGGTCAATTCGAAAACTATACAACAGAAGTATATAGTTATTGGCATGGTGAAGGAACTTCAAACAAATATCCTCTTCTAGCTCCCGGAAATGCAGGTGCCAATTGGCAAAACATATCCGATCTTTATGTAGAAAATGCAGACTATTTCCGTATAAAGAACTTGACACTCGGCTTCGATTTCAAACATCTATGGAAATCTTGCCCATTCCAACAATTACGCCTTTACTTTGCAGCACAAAATTTGTGGACTATTACCGGTTACAAAGGAATGGATCCGGAAAATGGTATGGCACTTAACAACGCAGAACCTTGGGTAACAGGGGTAGATGTAGGTAACTATCCGCAACCTCGTACTTATATGTTTGGTGTTAATATTAAATTTTAAAAATGAACACAATGAAAAAATTAGCATACTATTTAAGTGGAGCAATAATTCTGATGGGAGGCGGCATTTTGACATCTTGTAATGATGCATTGGATGCCGTGAGCAAAACAGAGAAGAATACGACAAATTTTCCGAAGACAGAATCTGATGCTACACAAGCTCTTGCAGCCATTTATCAGAACCTGAATAAAGTAAATGCCAATCCACAGGCATCATTCTTCTATGTCTCAATGCTGGCTAGTGACGATAATTTTGGAGGCGGTGGTACCAATGATAAACTAATGCAAGCAGAAGATTTGCTCCTTAACTACCAGACCAATATGACGCAACAGTTTTGGATAGACCGTTATGAGGGCATTAATCGTGCCAACACTTTATTAGCAAGCATAAATAATATAACGTTGTCCGAAAATGACAAGAACCAAATTGTAGGTGAGGCTAAATTTTTGCGTGCTTTCTATTATTATGAGCTATGCTCGCAATATGGAAATGTACCACTAGTACTTACGCCAGAAAATCAAATATTAAAGCCGGCGACAGCAGCTGCAGAATGGGGACAAATACTTCAGGACTTACGTGATGCGGCAAAGAACATGCCATCGACAAAAAATTCCGACGGACATGTAGACAAATATACGGCAGAGGCTATGTTAGGCCGAGCATGGTTATTCTATACAGGCATGTATTGCAATGGAGAGACCTTAGCCAATATGACCAGTACTACATACAGTCCTCTTACAACAGTAAGTTTACCTGATGGTAGCACACTGACCAAAGAAGATGTAGCAGGATATTTGGAAGACTGTGCAAACAATTCAGGATATTCGCTAGTTTCTGATTTCCGTAATCTATGGGCTTACACGAACAAATGTACTGTCGAAGATTACAGTTATACAAAAGGGAAAAACTTAAAGTGGGTTGAGAACGACAATGCCGTAAACCCGGAGTCCATGTTTGCTATTAAGTTCAACAAGTTAGCAGACTGGTCGACCACCATTGGCTATGCCAATAGCTATGCGTTGCATTTCGGTGTACGTGGTGGTCAAGACTATAGCAAGACTTTCCCATTTGGACAAGGATGGGGAGCAGGGCCTGTTGCCCCAAATTTAGTAAACGATTGGGAAACGGCAGAACCAAACGACGTGCGTCGGGATGCATCGATACAAAACACAAATAATCTTCCCGCATACACAAGAGGAGGATGGTCTGACTATGTACAAGAAACTGATTATTATGAAAAGAAACTTTCTCCCATTAGTTGTAAAAACCCAGGCGGTCTAACAGGTTTTGAAGACTTGGCCAAATTTCCTTATCTTCCTTGCTTTGAAGATGTGATGTATGGTGTTACAGGCTGGACACAGGGTGCCAACAATATGCAGTTAAACAATATTCACGACTTAGTACTTATCCGTTTTGCTGACGTATTGCTTATGCATAGTGAACTCACTGATGGTAAAACCCTTTCCAAATATGGGAAAAGCGGACTTAATGCCGTTAGAGAGCGTGCAGGGTTGTCAGATGTATCTTATTCCTTATCAGCCTTGCAGAATGAACGCCGGTGGGAGCTTGCTTTTGAAGGAACTCGCTGGAATGACATCCGTCGTTGGCACATTGCTGCTGCAGCACTAGAAAAACAGACTAATCAACCTGTATACTATTGCGGTAATAGTGATACAAACACAGCGCACGGAGGAGGCTATGCAGCCCGTTACAATGCAACTGCCGGATTCTTTAAAATCCCTGAAGGAGAAATTTCTCTAAGTAAAGGAACTTTGACTCAAAGAGATGGTTGGACGGGAAGCGACAGCGAATATAACGGCTGGAAATGATAATATACTTCAATAGAATATTTTACATTAAAATGAATTACATTATGAAAAAAATATTATTTGCAGTACCACTACTCGTAATGCTTCTTGTAGCTTGTGATCCGTCTACTGAAAATTATGCAAGTCCTGGTGCAAACGTTACCCCAGAAGAGTTAACAAACGAACTGCAACTGAACCCGAAAAGTACAGGCAACAATAACATCACTGTTGTAACGAATCCCACGCGTTACATTAAGGTATATGATGCATCAAACAATACTCTCGTAGGAGAAGGAACTGATCCTGTTATTCAGGTAGTTCCACCAACTACGAATGTTAGCTATTACGTTACGACTATCAACCCAGACGGTAGCGTAGTAAAATCAACGGCAAAAAGCGTCACCGTTAGCGAATACACTGATCTCCCTGCCATTTATGATAAAATATTTGGCGATGGCAATGGCGGATATACCACCACAACATGGACATGGGACACAGATCTCGCGCGCTATTGGGGTAATGGCGGCTGGGGAAGTGATACAGGCCCAGCATGGTGGGGAGCTCCTGACCAAACCACCATTGACAGCCAAGCCATAGGTAAAGGAATGCCGAATGACGGATTAGGCGCATGGTTCTCTCTAAGTCTTACAGGTGTCAACACTAGCCGTGGAGAGACAGGAACCGTAAACGTCTCCGAAGCAGTCGTTAAAGCCGGTTGGGATATTGGTACCATGAAATTCAGCGGTACTGTACCTTTGCTGGGAATATTGCCTAATGACAACAATCAACGTTGTTATACATATCAGATTATAAAGGCTGATGGAAGTCATTTAGTTATAGCTGCCAACACCTTAAGTAATAGTGGTGAAGGTTGGTTCTTCTGTTTCAAAAAGAAGTAACAAGTACCACTTATAAATAAAATGGCCTCGCTCGCTAACTTGGCAAACGAGGTCATTAGATTTAAAATTACTATAACACCAAAAGAAACTTTAATAAAAAATTATATCATGAAACGCTTTATTATTTACATCTTTTGTTTATTTAGCATTCTAACAGTAAATGCAGATGTTTTAGGTCCATACCCAGTA
The DNA here is from genome assembly GCA_041907665.1 of Bacteroidaceae bacterium. Lineage (GTDB taxonomy): Bacteria > Bacteroidota > Bacteroidia > Bacteroidales > Bacteroidaceae > JAAYUD01. The sequence goes on along the minus strand of JAYRGW010000040.1, from coordinate 24,568 downwards.
AAATACGATCAACCTACTCCAAGTGGATACGCAAAAGTAGTAGTTTATTCGGTACCTGATTATTCAGGTGGTGGAATCTCTTTAACTAAAAATGGCTCAACAATTTATCTATATGGCAGTGTGACATATATGCCTACTTGGTATTACTTTGTTCCCAGCGGCATATATACGGTAAATAGTGTATCATCAGGATACGAAGCTACGGTTAACACTCAACAAGTATATTCAGGCTCGACAGTTGATTTTAGATCAAGTGGATATATCGAATTTATAGCATTATAAAACAAAAGTTTCTACAATTTGAAATTAATAAATTTTTAAGGTGGTATAAAAACAAGTGTTTGATTAATTTAAGTTGAAAAGGAAGTAAACGTGATGTTTACTTCCTTTTTTCAATATACAATTGCCATAAACATTATTGTTTATACCTTTAAACTTGCATTTATGTTAACGAGATGCAGGAGGGTATGAAATAGTTGAGATGCACGCCTCATTGACATAAGAAATAAACTACGATACAACAATTCGCATAAGATCCATTTTTCAGAATATTTTGGAAGATGAACATCGAGAATAATACTGATACTTTATTATCCAAACCTAAGTGCCAAGAGCTTGTAGAGCACTATCTTCGTACTCATCTCATTGCTCAAATGCAAATCGAAAGTAAGCGTCTCCGCAGACGCTTACTTTTCGGCAAATATATAACACAATAAAGGGGATTTCCAAATAGCTGTAAGCGCCCCTAATGAGGTCTGTGAGACATACGGATGAAAGTTCGTTCATGTCAGAAAGATTTTGCATCTTTGTCCTCAGAAGGATGTCGTTCCACCTATATGAGTTGACCGAATCACCTAAGTGAGTCGATCGTTTCACAAGGGTGAGTTAACCGAATCACCTAGGTGGAACGACAACCCCTTAATGAGCCGGTAGAAATACCTTAAATACGATAACCATGATTCTATAGAATGTGTACAAAACCCCTACCTCAAAGGAAGAAGCCCCCGACCCTTTTCATGCATGGGCAGTAAGTAAGGGAGTGATTACTGATTGATGACCTACTCGGTTGACATGCGAAGGGGGCGACTCACGTTTCATAACGCACTAACACTGAGCAAGATAATACCATTTTTGAGTCCCAAAAATAAGCCGTCACAGCATATATGGCTCATAAACAATAAGATACGGTGACAGAAGTTGCTGAGGAAATGAAAAACGACAGAATCATAAACCGGAATAATAGATGAATTGACTTTCGATTCGGCAGAGGAAATGGTCGAAATTGCCGCCATAAGATTATTATAGAATAAAATTTGAACAGGCTCTTATTTTCGTCCTTATGAATTTCTGTGTTCGTCCTTATCATTTTTCGAATACGAAGCTTTCATTGTGGTGTACAAGGAATGTCACTTCTGTGTGAATAAAATAGTATCAAAATTGCTCTCAATGTTTACCTTGAAAAGCAGCCTAAGAAACAACTTCAGCACATTTGCCTGTGCAAGAAAAAGTGCCATTCAGCTATCTGTAGAGGTGCATTTAGAGTGAATCTAAATAAAGGCCTCCTGGATATAACGTGCTCACAATATGCTCTCGGACCTATTTTGGGCCCTCTTTTCGCTGGCGTTGTATACGGTGCATCGTTAACATGCTGTATAGCAGTGCGTAATGGTGTCATACGGAAGTGACAAAGGTTTGAAATACTATTTTTTAGGAATATTAAGCCAAATAGATTTAGTACACATTTTCAGTTATTTCGGTATTCCTACAAACCACATATGAACCTCACCGAAAAAACTAACATACGACAATTTTGCCGATGCCGCAGGTTCGAACGTCATAAAGAGCAAGGAATGCAGAAAATAATTATTTCGGACGTATGAGATTCGTAAACTCTTCGCGAGTCTTGGCTTGGTTGAAAGCACCGGTAAAGTCGGATGTAGTTGTAACAGAGTTTTGTTTCTCTACGCCTCGCATTTGCATACACATATGTCGAGCTTCTATCACGACCATCACACCTAGTGGGTTTAATGTCTCTTGAATACATTTCTTTATTTGGGTGGTCATCCGTTCTTGTACTTGCAAACGATGAGCAAAAATATCGACAACACGAGCGATCTTACTCAATCCCGTGATATAGCCATTGGGAATATATGCAACATGAGCTTTCCCATAGAAAGGAAGCATATGATGTTCGCAGAGAGAAAAGAAATCAATATCTTTGACAATGACCATCTGGCGATAATCTTCTTTGAACTTGGCCGAAGATAATACAGAATCAGGATCCATCTGATAACCACGTACCAAAGTAAGCATAGCTTTCGAAACTCGTTCGGGAGTTTTAATAAGCCCTTCGCGATCAGGATCTTCCCCTAGTAGTGAAATAATTTTACGATAATAGTCTTCTAGCTCTATTAAATTAGTTGTGTCTATTTTGGGATTATCAAGCATAACAAACAATATTAATGATTTATTTATAGCGAAACATTCACACGATCTTTTACAATAGACACCTCATGAAAAACGCGAGTCGCTTTTAGTTTACGCATCATCGAATAGGCTTCTTCCATTGTACGAAAATCGCCTACCCTACACAACCATCGAGGAGGACTGAAAAACGAATATACAGATACCTCAGGAAAAAAACTACGAACATCCGAGGCAACTCGCATAGCTTCAAGTTTCGCATTACGGGTATTATTCCCTGCATAAACTTGAACACGATAACCAGCAGCTTTGACTATTTTCTTGGGAGCTTCGCTTTCCACATCATCAAGCGTCAAATCCATAGAAGAAGCACTCTCCTCTTTCCGCATATTCTTGTGTTTTGAACTATCAAGGGATAGTATTTCAGAAGCCTCCTTCTTAGAGCTCACTGATTTGGATTCAACTGGAGAAACATTTACAGGCTTACGGGCAACTGTATTATGTTTATTTCCAATCAATGCCGTGATAGCCTCATCTTGATGTATCACCACTTTACCTTGTCCGGGGACATCCGATTGAAGCCGTTGGATAATATTAGTCTGAGCATTAGCTGCGAGGGACAAGGAAAACAACAAAAATATACTGATTAATCGCATAAAAAATAAATTAAAAACAATCGAGGCAGGAGAAACCCCGTCTCGATTATTATATCAATAATTATTAATCTTTCCAAGCATCAATAATGCCCTTAAAATCGGCAGCTTTCAAAGCAGCACCACCAATCAGGCCACCATCAACATCGGGCTGAGCAAACAATTCTTTAGCATTAGAAGGTTTGCAACTACCACCATAGAGAATTGAAGTATTCTCTGCAACTGCATTATCATATTTCTTAGCAATAGCAGAACGAATGAATTTGTGAATTTCTTCAGCTTGATCAGTAGTAGCAGTTTTACCTGTACCGATAGCCCAAACGGGTTCGTAAGCAATTATCACTTTAGAGAAATCGGCTGCAGAAAGTTCGAACACTGATTCTAACTGAGCAGCAACAACTTCTTCTTGTTTGTTGGCTTCGCGTTCTTCGAGCACTTCACCAACACAAAAAATAGGTGTCAAGCCATTAGCTAAAGCCAACTTAACTTTCGGTTTCAATGTCTCTACTGTTTCGCCATAATAAGCGCGACGTTCTGAATGTCCCAAAATAACGTATTTGGCACCCGTAGAAGCAATCATAGAAGCAGATACTTCGCCAGTATAAGCGCCAGAATCTTTATCTGCACAATTTTCTGCACCAACACCTATCTTGGCTGCATCTACAACGGGAACAACCGAAGCCAAATGAATAAAAGGAGTGCAAATGATAACATCACAATTAGGTTTATCATTAGCTAAAACTTCATTTACTTCTTTTGCAAGAGCAATACCCTCTTGGAGAGTTTTGTTCATTTTCCAGTTTCCTGCAACAATTTTCTTTCTCATTTTCTTTTTTATTAAAGGGTTAAAATATTTGTTCCATTCATGTTCCAACTGATTCTCCAGTTTGTTACCAAGCAATATATCAAGAAATATAATAAATAATAATGGTACAAAAAACCATAATAGTATATTCAGCATTGCTTTATCATTAGTATAATGGCTTGGCTGACCAATAGCGATTTTATCGAGCTTACCGTTAAGATCGTTCTCATCAAAAAGGTCATTATAGCTCCATTTATTAAGTATCGTCCCATGTTTCAAGAGCAAAAGTCCCGGATTAGAACGAATAATCGTCTTTAGAATTATATTATCTACCTGGCAAAAAGGATACTCCGCACCTGTTTTATCACGCCAGTCTTCAATTTCGTCATCAGGCGAAGAAGTAAGAGCATAAAAGTGATATCCATTAGCATGACAATATTCGTAAAGTGCATTGATAACGTCAATATGACTGTCATCAGCCTTTTCGATACGAGGAGAAATTAGTAAAAAAGTATAATTCGGATCAGAAAGGATTTGTTGAGAGATATCATTACCCGTATCAATATCAATCATCGAAAAATCAGAAATAGGAGGTTCGTATCCTTTTTTGACAACAATAGTACGACGGTCTACATAAGTCCAAGTACTATCAGGATAATTGTCGACAGTAAACTCCTTTTCAACATTACCTTTCTTCATCAAGAAAACAGTTTGCAATTCACTAAGATGTTTTCCTGGGGGGACCGACATAGCCTCTGGGATATTGGTTCCAATCTTATACGGGCGAAAATCAAGTACCGGCAAATAATAAAGACAATAACTACAGAAAGCCAATGCAAAGAGGCAAGAATAAAGTGCCACCAGCCAATCGAACTTTCCACTTACAAAACGAAAAATCAATCTCTTATATCGCCAAACGACAACGGCACAAATCAACAATACAATGTTTTTAAGAAATGTTTCCCAGTTAGTAAGAATCAAAACGTCTCCAAAACATCCACAATCGCTTACAGGATTTTTTATTGCTATATATAAAGTGAGAGGGGTATAAAAAATCATCAAGGCAAGTGATAACAAAGACGCCGTAATACGACGAATACCAAAAAGGAAGAAAGCCCCTATAATAAATTCAATAATAGCAAGAGAAACAGAAAGCATCAATGGAATAATTGAATGCTGAATAGACAACATTCCAAACGCTTGCAAATAATCCTCTATCTTGTACTGTGTACCCATCGGATCAACCGCCTTGACGAATCCGGAAAACAGAAATACGACAGCCAGAATAGTACGGCAAATGTTTACGCACCAAATAAGAGCAATATGTGACTTTTTAATCTCCAAAATCAATCTTTATCAACGCGAACACAGCATAGTTTATCATATCCATATAATTGGCATCAATACCTTCGGACACCAATGTTTTACCCGCAAGAGTTTCAATACTTTTGGTTCGACGAATTTTCTGAAGAATCATATCCGTGTAAGAGGTTATCCTCATCAATCTCCAAGCTTCATCATAATCATGATTCTTGGCCAACATCAATTCCATGGACTGCCTGGCATATTTATCATACAGTCCGAGTACTTCTTTCTCATCATCATCGCCTTGATCGACATATCCCCGTTCCAATTGAATAAGTCCCATTATGCCATAATTTACAATAGCGATAAACTCTCCACGTATATCTTCATGAACTAAGGCTACGCCTTTTGTTTCTATACTCCTAATGCGGTTGGCCTTTATAAATATCTGATCAGTGATCGAAGAAGGCCTCATCACACGCCATGCAGTACCGTAATCATGCATTTTTTTTGCAAACAATTCACGGCAAGCAGCTATTTCATGTTCAAATTGTTGTTTAGTATCTTTCATCTTTGTTACTCTACGTGGCAAAGGTAACAATATTTGGACAAACAAAAAAGAAGGACGCTCCAAATTATATTAAAGCGTCCTTCTTTGTATTTTAAAAAAAATTACGAGCATCGTAAAATCTGCCCCGGACGTAATTTAGTACTAGGAGTGAGACGATTGAGTTCGCACAATTTGTCTACAGATATTTTGTATTGGCGAGCAACTCTTGACAACGTTTCACCGTGCTTGACAACGATATAACGAACAACATCGGAATTACTTTCAGCTTCTTCTGTCCCCGCATATCTATTCGGTCCGGTACTATGGAAAGTATAAGTATCAGCAACGACATCTTGCATCGGGAAGTTAAACATCAACGCAGGATTGATGGCAATACCTAAAAAACGGGTTTCAAAATGCAAATGAGATCCTGTGACATGCCCAGTAGCACCACCCAGACCAATAGGTTCACCCGCCCGAACATTCTCATTTGGAGAGACCAGCTGTTTGGATAAATGACCGTAAACAGTTTCCAATCCGTTATAATGACGAATAACGATATATTTTCCGTAACCGCCCCCTTCATAATTCACTACTCGAACTTTTCCAGAGAAAGCAGCATAAATTGTATCGCCTATATTACATTTAATATCAAGTCCTTTGTGCATTCTCCCCCATCGTGGACCAAAAGGAGATGTAATTTTACGACTAGGTATAGGCATTACAAAGCCCCTTAAATCGAAAGTATAAGAACGAGGAACGATAGCGCTTCGCATTGTTACATAACGGTTATCCCAATTGGGATACAAACTAAGAGCAGGATAAGCTGATTGCTCAGCACGAATTTGCCGTTGCAATGCCAAAGAGTCCACACTTCTTAATTTTCTGTCAATAGGAGCTTGTCTAGCAATGAGATCCTGTGCCATACACGACACACTCATCATTGTAGCCGAGGCAATAAGTAATGTTTTAATCCAACTAAATTCCATTCAATATTAATTTGGGCTCGCTATTTATTAATTAATGATTCATGAAGAGTTTCGATTGAAACTGTAAGTAATGCGAGCGTTATTATATTAATATGACCTAAAAAGGCCGTTTGATCTTACGTTCAGTTCAAAGGTAATAATAATTTTTGAAAAAGCAATAACCCCATTAACTATTTTTTTCTCTTTGGAAAGTAAAGGAATAGGAACAAAGCACGTCAAAATACTATAGAGCGGTAAAAATACTGCATAACATGTTTTTCAGCATAAAAAGACGTCGGACCCCGATTATTAACATAAATTTAGCTTACGGAAGACCAATTTACATTTTGTGAATGCAACTGATCTAGTTGTTGCCACAAAACCATGTTTTCAGCAAAAGTTCGATCCGGATCTTTTTCAATAATGCGTTGAGCTTCAGAGCGTACAAGCTGTAGTAGCTGACCATCTGTTGCAATATTGGCTATCTTCAATTCGAAAGGCATACCGCTTTGCTGCGTCCCCTCCATATCTCCAGGTCCCCTTAATTTTAAATCGGCTTCAGCAATTTTAAAGCCATCGTTACTTTCGCACATGATCTTAATCCGCTGTCGAGTATCGCTCGCCAACTGATAGGAAGTAACAAGCACACAATATGATTTATCAGAACCGCGCCCTACTCTACCACGCAATTGGTGTAGTTGAGAAAGTCCAAAACGTTCGGCATTTTCTATAATCATCACAGAGGCATTCGGAACATTAACTCCGACTTCTATTACAGTCGTCGCCACCATAATTTGAGCTTCTCCTGAAACAAAAAGACGCATTTGCTCATCTTTTTCGACAGACTTCATTTTGCCATGAACTTTACATATATTATATAGAGGAAAAGCCGCTTTTATTTGAACGTATCCTTCTTCCAAATTTTTCAAGTCCATTTTTTCACTTTCTTGGATAAGAGGATAAACTATATAGATTTGTCTGCCTTGCTCTACTTCTCGACGGATAAACTGATGCAATTCTTTTATACGGTCATCATATTGATGAATGGTCTCTATGGGTTTTCTACCAGGAGGCAATTCGTCAATCACCGAAACATCTAGATCTCCATAAACAGTCATTGCCAATGTTCGGGGAATAGGAGTAGCCGTCATAACAAGTATATGAGGAGGTCGTTGACTCTTGCTCCACATTTTGGCACGTTGCACGACACCAAAACGATGTTGTTCATCAATGACCACCAAGCCCAAAGAATGAAAAGCGACAGTATCCTCAAGTAACGCATGAGTACCGATTACAATAGAGATATCACCAGATTTTAGTTCTTCATAAATTCTCTCACGCTTCTTCCCCTTTATAGAACCGGTAAGTAATTCCGTTTTAATATTCATTTTCTTCAGAATAGGAGCAATCGTTTCGTAATGCTGATTAGCAAGAATTTCTGTAGGAGCCATCAGACAAGCTTGATATCCATTATCAAGAGCAATAAACATGCTCATCAGTGCGACCATGGTTTTCCCACTTCCCACATCACCTTGTAACAACCGGTTCATTTGGCGCCCACTACCCATATCGGCACGTATTTCTTTTATCACTCTTTTCTGAGCTTCAGTCAATTGAAAAGGTAAATAATTGAAATAAAAATCATTAAAGGAATCTCCAACTTTACCAAAGATATACCCCTTATATTTACGATGCCTCTCACTGGCATAGCGCAAAATATCAAGTTGAATATAAAAGAGTTCTTCAAATTTCAATCGGTATTGCGCTCTACGAAGCATAGCATCATTAGACGGGAAGTGAATATTACGTATAGCCTCCTGTATTGACATCAGATGATTTCGTTCTATCAAATAAGAAGGAAGAGTTTCCATCATTTGCCCTGCATAAAGTTTAACCGCCACCGCCATAACTTTCTCAATAGAACGAGTATTAAGAAAGCTTCGCTTCATTTTGCCTGATGTATTATAAAAAGGCTGCAATCCTACAAAAGTATCGTTTTCAGGATTGAATTCCTCTACTTCAGGATGTGACAAATTAATCCGCCCATTAAAGATAGTCGGTTTTCCGAAGACAACATAAATTTTATTTACTTTATATTTTGAGACAACATATTTAATTCCCTGAAACCAGACTAAATCGACAACACCTGTTCCATCAGAAAAATGAGCTACAAATCTTTCACTACGTCCTTCTCCTATCGTATCAAAACCCAACATCTGACCTTTGAGTTGAACATAAGGCATAGCAAGATTGATATCCCGTATTTGAGTCATTTGACTACGATCCACATAACGATACGGAAAATAATAGAGTAGATCATGAATCGTATAAACGGAGATCTCTTTATTGAAAAGTGCAGCCCGCTTTGGAGTGACATTATAAAGAGCACTGATATCGGTTGTAAATGTTACATCGGACATTTGAGCAACGCATTAGCGATGAGTAAATCAAATGAAGTTGTTATTTTAATATTCTCTCTATTTCCTTTAGTCAGAAAGATTTTTTCCCCAAGATTTTCTACTACCGAAGCGTCATCTGTAAAATTCGCGCAGAAAGGTTGTTTATATGCCTCGTGCAGAAGAGCGGAATCAAAGATTTGAGGAGTCTGTACCAATTTATATTGATCACGACATATAGCAATACTACCTTCTTGAGATATTTGTCTGACACTTTCGACGATATCAACGACCGGCACAACTGCACGATGAATTTGAGCCTCATCAAAGCAGCGCTTTATTACTTCAGAAGCCACGAAGGGACGAACACCGTCGTGAACAGCGACGACTCCATCGAGAGGAACAAGTTCTAACGCATTTCTGACAGACATAAAACGGGTATCACCTCCATTAACGATAGTATGTTCAATAAGAAAATCATATTGTACACAAAGAGACTTCCAATAATTTTGTTGATCTGCAGGCAAAACGAGAATAATACGAAGAGTTTTATCCGCCTTATAGAAAGCCTCTATTGTATGCATCAATATTGGTTTTCCGCCAACAGACAGAAACTGTTTAGGAATATCACTTCCCATTCGCAAGCCTTTACCTCCAGCCACAATAATTACAGATGAATCCATATAATCAGAGCAAACATTTTTTATATTCTTCAATAGCCCCTTTCAGGCCCAGATAAAGTGCATCACAAATCAGAGCATGTCCAATGGACACCTCATCAAGCCAAGGAATACATTGATGAAAATAGGCCAAATTAATAAGATTCAAATCATGACCTGCATTCAGCCCAATACCGCAATTTCGAGCAGCTTTTGCAGCTTCAACAAAAGGAGCGACCGCTTCTTCGCGCCCATTCTCGTATTTGGCCGCATAAGGACCGGTATATAGCTCCACCCTATCAGCCCCGGCTTTAGCAGCATACTTCACCATCTCTACATCTGCATTAACAAAAACAGAAGTACGAATTCCCTCATGATTAAAACGATCAAGCACTTCACTCAAAAAGTCTTGATTAGCCTTACTATCCCACCCCACGTTCGAGGTAAGTTGAGCAGGAGCATCAGGCACCAAAGTCACTTGATGCGGTTTAACTTCCGACACTAATTCGATAAACTCGTTTGTTGGATAGCCTTCTATATTGAATTCGGTATGGAGTTCAGGGCGTAATTCAAAAACATCTGCCCGCCTTATGTGCCTTTCATCAGGACGTGGATGAACTGTTATTCCTTCCGCCCCAAATTTTTCACAATCAAGAGCCACACTCAAAACATTTGGCAAATTACCACCACGGGCATTCCTTAAAGTAGCAATCTTATTAATATTTACACTCAATCTTGTCATAGAGCTTATCCATTCAATTTAGTTAATATTAATTTTAAATGTAGCAAAAGTACAAAATAATACCAATATCGGTATGACGATATTGAAAAAAAATGGCTTTTTTGCCGATTTATGATTCCTTTTTACTATTTTTGCTTCACATAACAATCAAAGATTAATAAAAGAAATATGGCTATTATAAAATGTCCTGAATGCGGCCAGTCGGTTTCCGAACTTGCTGCCAATTGCCCCGGTTGCGGATGTCCTATCAATGGTAACATAGGTCATTGTCCTGAATGTGGAGAAGTGGTACTAAAATCTTATACCGAATGTCCAAAATGTCATTGTCCCATCAAAGAATTGGAAGAGAAAAAGGCTAATGAAGACTTTTTCTATAAAAAAGCATTTGACGCTTTCAACTCGGGACAAATATCTCAAGCAGCTGGTTATGTAGAAAAAGCGTTGAATGAAGACGCTAACAATCCAGAACTTATTGAACTGAAATCAAAAATAGAATCAAAGTTGAAGATCAATGAGCAAAAATACAATGAAGCGAACCATCTTTTTGAAGAGAAGCACAATGTTTCAGCATTGGCTCTCATCAACAAACTAATCGCTATTGACCCCGCAGACAAGTATAAAGCATTGAAAGATCAAATTCTTTCGGCTATCGTGAAAGAGCAACTACAAAAAGCAAATACCTTGCTTGATGCGAATAAGCCAGAAGAAGCTGTCGAAATAATTATGAAAGCAAAATCTTTCGACCCCGAAAATATTGAAGTAAAACACCTTCTAGAAATTGCAAATCAAAAGGTAGAGAAGAAAAAACGCATTAAACGAAATACTATTATTGGAATTCTCTCTTTAATAGCCGTTGTAATAATAGGTGTTGCTTTCTATTTTTTCAGTAGCATCAAAGCTGAAGATGATGCATGGGACAAATTACAGACATCGACAAATTTAAACGACTATCAAGAATTCCTTGCGGAATATCCTCATGGCAAACATTATGCAGAGGCAAAAGCTCTATACGATAAGCTTAGTACCGAACTTACAGATTGGGCTAGTGTTTCAAGTTCGGTAGACAAGTATGCAGTAAAAGCATTCTTAGCCAAATATCCGAATGGTGTCTGTGCAAACCAAGCCAAGACCAGACTAGATTCTCTAAGTTGGGTAGATGCTTGCAATATTAACAAACCGGAAGCTTATGCTCAATACATGACCGATTTTCCAAATGGAAAATATTTTAGCGAGGCTCAACAAAAGACAAGTCAATTAAAAGACATGGAAGTTACTGCCAACGAACAGAATCAAATTTCTAACGTTATCAGTCAATTCTTTAATGGTATTGCCACTAAAGACGAAAGTCAACTACTATCGAGTGTTGAATCGACGATGACCAAATTCCTCAATAAACGAAACGCAACCAAAGCACATGTTTTAGCTTTCATGAATCAAATGCATGCTGCTGACATGACAGCTCTTTCGTTTACTGTCAACAATGACTTAAAGATTGCGAAAAAACAACTATCAGACGGACAATATTCTTACGCAGTCACTTGTACGGTAGATGAGAAGATTGAGCGCACTGAACCTGGCGAAACATTTGTCAACTATGGTGTAAATTTTGAGGTTGATAATTTCATGAAAATATCATCCCTCGGCTTACGAAAAATTTCTTCGTCATCTAATTAGAAAGGAATAAATGAGTAACAAAGGAGTATTAATACTACTTGTGGTGCTCGTTGCCGTATTCGGCATTATAATGACCTGCCCCGACAAAAGCGCCCATCAAAAAGCCATTACCAATAAAGTCGTCAACATCATCAAAGACGACAGTGTGGCATCTGCTACAGGTATAGGTACTTTGGGATCGGAAGTTATAGCAAAATTCGTCGATGCGGCTGTAGCAAATGTAATAACCGTAAACAACTACTACTTCTTTTCGATCGGCACAGTGCGATACGGAAAAGATAAAGTAGTAGTAAGCATCGGTTGTTTACATCACATATTTTGTCTTTTCGATAAAAAAGATTTGGAGAAATTCGATGCTGGAGGTGGAGAATCGGGCATCAATATGGAAGAAGAATGAAATAGATACAACATCTACGGTCAAATGGCGTTATGATGAGACGATGGACTTTTTGGACACTACTGTTTCCACTCTTACTTATAAGTTGTGGTGACAGACCACCAACGACACGTTCGGGATTAAAAACTAAAAATTTTCAAACCGTTGTTGATGGAAAAACTGTCGGATTATATGTATTGTCCAATAAGAATGGAATGGAAGTATGCATTACCAATTACGGTGGCAGAGTTGTTTCTATTATGGTACCAGATAAAAAAGGAAAATTCCAAGATGTTGTGTTGGGATTCGATTCCATTAGTAGCTACCTGAGAGAGGCATCGGATATGGGAGCAATTATAGGGCGAGTCACTGGTGGTGTACATAGTAGGCACATGAACTACCACCCGATTAAAGATGCAACAGATATAAATAAAGATAACAATAAAGGTTTCCAAAGCAAAGTGTTCGAAGCACAGCAGTTCAGTGACCAAAAACTCGTACTCACTTACATATCAAAAGATGGAGAAGATGGTTTTCCAGGTAACCTAATCTGCTCGATAACGTACAAACTTACAGACGACAATTCCCTAAAAATATCGTTCGATTCTGGAACGGATCGTCCCACTCCAATAAATCTATCTAGTCATATTTATTTCAATTTGAGTGGTGATCCATCGCTACCTTGTACCGACGAACAACTTATGATCCACGCCAGAAACTTTTTACTTATCAACAAAGCATCAATACCATCAGGGAAAATGACTTCTATTACGAAGACTCCTTTTGATTTTCATAGACGAACTACATTAGACAAAAACATCCATGAAGGATGTAACAACCAATTAAAATACGGAAACGGATTTAATCACTATTATTTGCTCTCGACCAAAGAAGATATTAATAAGAAGAGCGCGGAACTATTTTCCCAACGTTCGGGAATTACCTTAAAAATATTCACAGACAAGCCCATCATATTTTTCTATTCAGGCAATCAATTAGACGGAACAATTATAGGGAAGCACAATATTACATATAACCAACATGCCGGAATAGTCCTTGCCCCACAAGATTTTCCGGATGTTACAAATCCATCGTCCAAATGGCCTTCTAATTTACTAAAGCCGGGACAAAGATACCAATGGAATACCATTTATCATTTTTCAATAAACAGATAAATCAATTCATCACTTACTAAAAACGTCGCTATCAATAATTCACACGACAATGAACTTTAATATCTCTAAAAGCTATATTTTCATACACGACATCCATTTACGTGCCTTTCACGGAGTATCGAAACAAGAACAAAAAGTAGGTAACGATTTTCGTATTGACATCAAACTAGAGTACGACATTTCAAAAGCTTGTTCTACAGACAATTTAGAAGACACTTTAAGCTATGCTGATGTTTACCAAATTATAAAAGAGGAAATGGAAATGCCTTCCCAGCTCATAGAACATGTTAGTGCCCGCATTGTTAATCATCTATTTGATGCACTGCCGGCGATAACTAATATTTTTATATCATTGGCAAAACGTAATCCACCAATGGGTGGCGACCTTAAGGAAGCTGGTATAGAAATGAATTGTGATCGTTGCGACAGTTTACCAACGGAGTCTACTGAATTTTCGCCGCCTAAAGAAAAAGTACTCCATTAGTATGCTATGAGGGAACTGTTCTAAAATAACACTTTGCTTAGATTTAGACTTATTCTCTTTTCTCGCCTCATCATACCGATGAAGTCTTTCCAAAAACTGACGCCGGGCCTTAAAAACAGCCATTGCATTAGAGTAATGACCTTTTGCAAAAAAGGATAAAGCAGCAACTACATCCCAAAAGCGACGAACACGCATAATTTTCTCCAAAGCCTTGTCATCAGGAATGTTTTTATAAAGCATAATCAGATTATTACGAAAATTCAATAACGTCTTCATTGGATTCTCCCTTTTCAATGTCGCCCCTCCAACATGATAAACTACGCTTTGAGGAATACAAACAATACTCCTTCCCCTCGAATGAAGCCTCCAACAAAGATCTATTTCTTCCATGTGAGCAAAAAAGCTACCATCAAGTCCGCCCACACCACGATAATCTTCCAAACGAATAAAAAGTGCCGCCCCAGTTGCCCAAAAGATAGAAGTCGGTTGATCATACTGTCTAGCATCCCTTTCTATGGTTTTGAAAATTCTCCCTCTACAGAATGGATAACCATAGCAATCTATAAATCCACCCGATGCTCCTGCATACTCAAACAACTGTGGTGAACGAAAGCTCAATATTTTGGGTTGACAAGCCGCCACTTCTGGATGCATATCCATATAATCAACAAGAGGTTCAAGCCATCGATTTTTTATCTCAACATCTGAATTCAGCAGTACCACATATTTTGCCTCAATCTTTTGCAAAGCTCTATTATAGCCATCAGCAAAGCCATAATTTTTATCAAGTAAAACAAGTTGTATATAAGGAAAATCCTTTTTAAGCATTGCCACCGTATCATCTTTCGAATCATTATCTGCAACATAAACTTCAACACCTTCTCCTTCTGAATATTCAATGACCGAAGGCAGGAATTTCTTTAGCATGGCACAGCCATTCCAAGTTAATATAACAACCGCAACTTTATTCATATCACTGATAGTTCTTTATTTATCCTTCTTTGTTTCCTCCCTTTTACGTTTCCACCGCCGATGAGACCAGAACCAATAAGCAGGTTCAGAAATGATAGTCTGCTCTACACGACGTGCAAATAGTTCTGTTATTTCGCCATCAGTCGTTTGTTCGGGATGTTCCGTCAACAATTGAAAATCCACGCTACAATATCCCCTCTTTTTCTTCGTCAACGAGCAATAAAAAACAGGGAACTTCATCAATTTGGCAATCTTCTCTGCACCATTCATGAAAACAGTATCTTGATTCAAAAAGGTAGTCCAATAATGAGCCTCAAAAACATTAGGCGACTGATCAGTAATAAGTCCTATAGCCATCTTTTTACCCTGCTTCTTCAGCTTTATAATTTCACGGACCGTTGAATGCTTTGGCACATTATATCCACCGAACTTAGAACGGATTTTCTTAAAGAGGCGATCCAAGTAAAAATCATGCAATGGTTTATATACCTGAACAGGCACATCTTCCGGTCTCATAATACTCCCCATACCGATAATCCATTCAAAATTGGCATAATGAGGAATCATCAATATAATACCACCATATTTATCTATCATCCGAAGAAATTCTTCTTTATTGATATAGTCCATACGCTGTTCAAGTTCTTGAAGCGACAGATGCATCAACTTAATTTCCTCCAACAGATAGTCGCATATATAATGATAAAAGCGTTTTTCTACCTTCTTACGCCATTCCTTAGATTGATGAGGAAATGAATTACACAGGTTTTGCCGCGTTACACTGCGACGATAACGGATAATATAATAGGTGAAGAAATAATTAATATCAGAAAAGATGTATAGTAATCGAAAGGGCAATAAAGAAAAAAGCCACATTCCGACATATACCAATATATATATTAATCTAGACTTCATTTCAACTCTTCTACAAAATAAATCCTTTAAGCGCTGTCTGTTCTTCATTCATTTCACCCAGACGAACTTGCACTATTTGGTTATTCAATTGTTCTGCATTTTCCATTTCCACCCTAATATAATTGGGCGTAAAACCATGAGCAGGCATTCCCTTTTTGGGTTTCTCTACCAACACAGGCATTACCATACCAATATAGCGTTGATAGAATGCTTTCAATTTCGCATCAGACAATTCCATAAGCCGCTGACTGCGTAAGTGTTTTACTTGCGAGGGTACCACATAATCTATCTTCAAAGCTTGAGTTCCGGGGCGTTCAGAATAACTAAAAACATGAAGTTGCGTTATATCCAAACTCTTTATAAATTCAAAACTTTCTTCAAACAATTCATCTGTTTCACCACGAGTTCCGACAATCACATCTACCCCTATAAAAACATCAGGTATTTTATCTTTAATGCGTTGTACTTTTTCTGCAAACAAAGCCTTGTCATAACGACGATGCATCAATTTAAGCACCGTATCAGACCCCGATTGAAGTGGAATATGAAAATGAGGCATAAAACGAAGCGAATGAGCAACAAAATCAATCGTTTCATCATAAAGTAAATCTGGTTCCAACGACGAAATCCTATATCTTTCAATACCATCCACCTCGTCGAGAGCTTTTACCAATTGAGCAAACGTCTCACCAGTAGATTGTCCAAAGTCACCCATATTGACACCCGTCAAAACTATTTCCTTTCCACCATCAACGACCACCCCTCGAGCCTGGTCCAACAAAGAAGCGATACTTGGATTACGACTTCGCCCTCGTGCAAAAGGAATAGTACAATAGGTACAAAAGTAGTTACATCCATCTTGAATTTTCAAGAAAAAGCGAGTGCGATTACCTCGCGAACACGATGGAACAAAAGTCCGAATATCTTTTGTAGGAGTCACAGCTATATCGCCTTGACGTTTTTGCAAGTTATTTAAATAACCTAAAATATCATTTTTCCGGTCGGCGCCCAATACGACATCAACTCCATCTATTTGAGCAACCTCGTCAGGTTGAAGCTGAGCCATACACCCCGTAACAACTACGAAAGCCTCCGGATGCTGGCGCACGATACGATGAATAGCTTGACGACCTTTTTTGTCAGCTACCTCTGTCACCGAGCAAGTATTAATAACGCATACATCAACTTTTTCTCCACTTCGAGCTGTATGAAAGCCCGCATCCTTCAGTATTTTTCCAATAGTAGAAGTTTCCGAAAAATTCAATTTACAGCCCAGCGTATAGTACACAGCACTTTTATTCTGATATATCGTAGTATCTATCATGGCTGCAAAGTTACACATTTAAGGCTTAACTTATGCGAAATATAAAACTTTAATATTAATTTTGCAGAAATTATTGACTAACAAATGATAAAAGATAATTTCATCAAACTGTACGAAAACAGTTTTCGCGAAAATTGGAACCTTCCATGTTATACTGATTATGGCGAATCGATATCTTTCACCTATGGTGAAGTAGCCGAACAAATAGCACGTCTTCATTTGCTATTCGACCATTGCAGATTGCAACCTGGCGATCGCATCGCACTCATCGGAAAGAATTGCTCACGTTGGTGCATTGCCTACTTGGCTACAATCACATACGGATGTGTCGTTGTGCCCATTCTGCAAGATTTCAATCCGAATGATGTACACTATATAATCGAACATTCCGAATCAGTGTTTCTCTTTACCAGCGATTCCATTTGGGAATCACTCGAAGAGAGCAAAATGGATGGTATACGAGGTGCTTTCTCGCTCACGGATTATCGCTGTCTATATCAACGAGACGGAGAGACCATTCAGAAATTAATGAAATACATCAAAAATCACATGAGAAAAGCCTATCCAAAAGGGTTTCATAGTGAAGATGTACAATACAAATCGATACCCAATGACCGATTAATGCTAATCAATTACACGTCTGGAACAACAGGTTTCAGTAAAGGAGTCATGTTATCCGGCAATAGCCTAGCAGGGAATGTCACTTTTGGTATCCGCACCGAATTACTCAAAAAAGGCGAACGAGTACTTGCTTTTCTTCCATTAGCTCATGCTTATGGCTGCGCTTTTGACTTTTTGACGGCAACAGCCGTGGGAACCCACATTACTTTACTCGGGAAAATTCCTTCACCAAAAATTGTAACAAAAGCGTTCAACGAGGTAAAGCCACACCTTATTATATCTGTTCCACTAGTTATCGAAAAGATATATAAGAATATTATCCAGCCACTCATCAACAAAAAAAGTATGAAATGGGCTTTGAGCATTCCTCTGTTAGATGTTCAAATATACGGTCAGATACGTAAAAAGCTTATTGATGCCTTAGGAGGGGAATTCAAAGAAATCATTATCGGTGGTGCAGCCATGAACCCAGAAGTAGAAGAATTCTTCCACCGCATACATTTCCCTTTCACCATTGGATATGGTATGACAGAATGCGGCCCCCTTATCAGCTATGCGCCCTGGAATGAGTTTATTCCTACTTCTTCAGGCAAAATACTCGACATTATGCAAGTTCGAGTATGGAAAGACAGACCAGAGGCGAAACTTGGAGAGATACAAGTAAGAGGCGAAAACGTAATGAGCGGATATTACAAAAATGCAGAGGCGACAAAGGAGTCCTTTACCGAAGACGGCTGGTTGCGTACGGGCGATTTAGGAACTGTCGACGCCTATGGCAATATTTTCTTAAGAGGGCGTATCAAAACAATGATCCTATCCGCCAACGGACAAAACATCTTCCCCGAAGAAATTGAATCGATACTCAATAATATGCCATTTGTTCATGAAAGTCTAGTTATCGAACGCGATAAAAAATTAGTGGCACTTGTCAATCCAGACAGCGAACAACTCGAAGCTCTAGACTTAAATCATCCAGACATACTAAAAACCATTATGGATGAAAATTTAAAGAATTTGAACAGTCAGATCGCAGCATACGAGAAGGTCAGCCAAATACAATTATACCCTACCGAATTTATCCGTACACCTACGCGTAAAATCAAACGATATCTATACAACAATATTGCTTCCGATCAAGATTCTATCTCGGTAAAGAAATAAAAGACAAGACCTTTCG
Source organism: Bacteroidaceae bacterium (assembly GCA_041907665.1). GTDB lineage: Bacteria > Bacteroidota > Bacteroidia > Bacteroidales > Bacteroidaceae > JAAYUD01. The sequence continues at coordinate 5,348 of JAYRGW010000040.1, read as the reverse complement.
AATATAATCTTTTTAAATGGCGTCGGGAATTTAAAGAAATCGCTCTGTTAAAAATGCTTTAATAGCAAAAAATATTCATCAAAAAAAGAACAGCCTATCCAAAAAGGCTGTACATTTGTACCGTTTTAATAAGCAAAATTAATTGTATTACAATTTTAAAAAGCAAAGAAAAATGAAAAAATTAGCATTCTTATTCGTTGTAGCATTGGCTACTGTAGCACTTGCATCTTGTGGTAACAAAAAAGCTGACGCTGAAAAAGCAGCTACCGACAGCTTGGCAGCTGATTCTGCTGCTCAAGTAGCAACTCCTGATAGCGCTGCAACTGATTCTACAGCTGCAACTGATTCTACAGCTGCTGCTCCTGCTGCTGCTCCTGCAAAATAAGCAAGCACGAATAGAAAAAGAAATGGAGACATACTCAAAAAGTATGTCTCTTTTTTTTGTTCTATAACTACTCACAAAACAAGAATTGACATTTCTAAGAGATCTTCCAAACGATACGATAACGACTACACATCAACATTCCTACTTTACTAGCAAAAGAATCCCCAAAATCGGTCCGATAGCATATTGTAGGCACGCTATTTCTAGTAGACCCTTTTAGGACAGATCTAAACGATAACCTAGAGATAACTGAGAGACTGTTCCCACACGAGCATGCGTGTTTCATCCATCTTGATAAACAACTCTTTTCCGATGAAAGTTGGCGAGTAAATTTTCAGCAAAAATAACGCACTAAAGACAAAGTATGCCCCCTAATATCTCGGCAAACCAAAGCCGTTTGATACCCCTTCAAGAATAGGGCCAACAAGAATAAATCAAATAATAATTTTGTTTTTACGATAACTTTCCCTAAATTCCTTAGGAGAGCAATCCTTATTCTTCTTGAATATCCTATTAAAGTTAGAAAGATTATTGAAGCCGCATTCGTAACAGACTTCGGCAATAGACATTGTCGAGTCGACTAACAAACGGGCAGCAAACCCTAAACGTATATCAATAACATACTCCGACAGGTTTTTACCTGTACGCAATTTAAAGAAGCGACTAAAAGATACCGGAGCCATCCCCACCAAATCGGCAAGTTTATTCAGGCGCACCTCTTCTTTATAATGCTGATTGATATAATCCTTAACTTTCTCTACCCGCCTGCTATCCGAATGAATACTGATTTTGGCAAACGAAGAGCTCGAGAGAGTCCTAGCCTCATCATTAAACAAAGACAATTCGTACAAAATAGTCAAAAACTTAAGGAAAGCCGAAAAGCGCATTTTTTCGGTAGCCAAATCATCAAGTAGCGGATAAACTCTCATGATCGCTTTCATAGGAAAACACAAACCGACTTGAGCTTTGTCGAGCATTAATCGGATGGAGTCGAACTGATTTTTACCAAGCACACTATCAAACAAATTACTTGAAAACTGAATGGTAATTTCCCTGATACTCTGCGAATGGCACTCATGTTGTTCCCATACGTGTTCCAAATCCTTACCAGTAATCAAAACCAGATCATAATCTCCGACAATCTCCGCACAATCTCCTACTACACGGCGTACACCTGCAACATTAGCACAAAAATTCAGCTCAAATTCCGTATGATTGTGAATTGGATAAGTAAATTCTGTTTTATGTCTATCAACTATATAAAAGCAATCTTTATCCGACAATGGGGTGATCTCGTGAATAATACTTTCAAGGCTAGCAGCAGTTTCCATATTCATTAATTTAAGTTGCAATTAGGTTGAACAAAGATAATCGTTTATTCTGTAAAACCAAAATATAGCCTACAAAATCAGTAATAATGACAAATTCACAAAGAATATTGACTATCACAATATATCAAATATAAAAAACAAGAGATTGTGCCGTTAATCGCTGTTAAGTTGGAACATAGTACGTTAAAAGAGAAAAAATAATCACCACGAGTGAGATAAATCCTATTTTTTTGTTGTTATTTTAACGTCGAAATGTTAAACCTGAACAGACAATTAACGAATTAAATTGATATTAGAATTGTTATGAAACAGACTAAGAAAATCATTTTTGGATTAAGCATGGTTGCACTCATTGCAAATAGTGCAACTGCGATGACGGCAGAAAAGACATCAATGCCGGACAAAAACAAGACAACATTTAGTGAAACATTCAAGCAGAATCCCCGTTCTGTAATTTCTGATGCAATAGCCCAACCTGTGGACTTAACAAAAGCTTCGGAATTAGCCGTACACGCAGTGGTTCACATACGTTCTACCCAAGCTTCAAAAGTAGTGACGGTTGAGGATGATCCCTTCGGAGGATTTTTCGATGATTTCTTTGGTGGCAGAGGCGGTAGCGGCAAACGCCAAATGCGGACTCAACCCCAAATAGGTATTGGTTCGGGAGTTATTATCTCCGAAGACGGATATATTGTAACCAACAATCACGTAGTTGAAGGAGCCGACGAAATAGAAGTAACGCTGAACGACAACCGTAGTTTCAAAGGACGTGTAATAGGGACAGACAAAAGTACCGATCTGGCATTAATCAAAATAACGGGCAATGATTTCCCTACTCTACCTGTAGGAGACTCCGACGCATTAAAAGTTGGCGAATGGGTCATTGCAGTAGGAAATCCCTTTAATCTATCATCGACCGTAACAGCAGGTATTGTGAGCGCCAAAGCCCGGACATTGGGTACATACGGTGTAAGCGGAGTCGAATCTTTCATCCAGACCGATGCTGCTATAAACCAAGGAAATAGTGGAGGTGCCTTAGTTAATGTAAGAGGCGAATTGGTTGGAATCAATGCCGTACTCACCTCACCCACAGGAACCAATATCGGTTATGGTTTTGCCATTCCTTCAAACATCTTGAAGAAAGTCATCACAGACTTAAAAGAATATGGTACGGTTCAGCGTGCAATGTTAGGTATAGAAGGGACATCGCTTCCTGACGCGCAACAAAATGCAGAAGACGATGACGCGTTGAATAAATTGCAAGCCAAAATGAAAGAACTTGGAGTAGTCGACGGAGTACTTATTTCCAAGATCACGGAAGGAGGCTCTGCTGCAAGTTCCGATTTGAAAGAGAACGATGTTATTGTCGGACTTAACGATACTCCTATCCACAAAATGGCCGATCTACAAGGTGCGCTAGCCAAATTCCGCCCGGGACAAACTATCAAAGTAAAAGTAATGCGTGACAAGAAAGAAAAAGTAATCAGTGTATTGCTAAAGAACCAACAAGGCAATACCAAGCTGGTTAAAAACGAAGGACTAGACATCCTTGGTGCTGCATTCCGCGAAGTTCCCGAGTCATTGAAGAAACAGTTGGGAATTTCTTATGGTATAGAAGTTACAGGAGTAACAAAAGGCAAGATGATGGATGCCGGAGTACGCAAAGGTTTCATCATTATGAAAGTAAACGGCGAAGAGGTTCATTCGCTAAGCGAATTTGAGAATGCATTCAACGCAGCCACCAAATCACCCGAACAAGTATTGTTTATGAGTGGTATGTTCCAAAGCGGTAAACGTTCCAATTATGCAGTCGATCTATCGGATGGCAGCAACGCCACAAACAACAATAACGACAACAGCACCGGGAAGAATAAGCCCCGCAGTCATCGTCGCTAAGGACCTTTTTTAACGAAAAGTTTAATATAAGCTAAATAAAGCACCAATCCTAAACAATATTGGTGCTTTATTTGTTTTGATAATAAATGCTCAAAAGTTTTTTGTACTTTTGCGCGCTAAAAAAAAGATTCGTAGATGAGACAACTTAAAATTACTAAAAGTATTACGAACCGAGAGAGTGCTTCTCTTGACAAATATCTACAGGAAATAGGCCGTGAAGACTTAATCACTGTGGAAGAAGAGGTAGAGCTCGCTCAACGTATTAGAAAAGGAGACCGTAGAGCGCTGGAAAAACTCACACGTGCCAACCTTCGATTTGTAGTTTCCGTAGCCAAACAGTATCAAAACCAAGGTTTAAGCCTACCCGATTTAATAAACGAAGGCAATCTCGGTTTGATCAAAGCTGCCGAGAAATTCGATGAGACGCGTGGTTTCAAGTTTATCAGTTATGCTGTATGGTGGATTCGCCAATCCATTTTGCAGGCATTGGCCGAACAGTCACGCATTGTACGCCTTCCGCTCAACCAAGTAGGTTCACTAAATAAGATTAGCAAAGCGTTATCGAAATTCGAACAGGAAAACGAGCGTCGCCCATCTCCTGAAGAACTTGCTGGAGAATTGGATATACCGGTTGACAAAGTATCGGATACACTCAAAGTATCGGGACGCCATATTTCGGTAGATGCCCCATTCGTCGAAGGTGAAGACAATAGTCTATTAGACGTTTTGGTAAACGACGATTCGCCTATGGCCGACAGAGAATTGGTTAACGAGTCGCTCTCCAAAGAAATAGACCGTGCCCTGTCAACACTAAGCGAAAGAGAAAAAGACATTATACAAATGTTTTTTGGAATAGGACAACAAGAAATGACGCTCGAAGAAATTGGAGACAAATTCGGTCTGACACGGGAACGCGTGCGCCAAATCAAAGAAAAAGCAATTAGGCGGTTACGTACAAGTACACGTTGCAAATTGCTGAAAACATACTTAGGATAAGAGTTATTTTTAGGTAAAAAGAATAAAGATTAGTCAGGGTTTCACAAATAGAGATACTACTTTCCTATCAAATATAGACAACACTTTCTGTCACATCATATAAGTTTATGCAAAGACAGCAAAGCAATAGGAAGTATCTGTATACATCCAAGCCCAAATCAGTGCACTATTATGAACGATTCATAATAGTGCACTGATTGTTTATCAACCATTGGGCCCACCGATGAAAGTGTACATTTCAATCTTTCCACTTCACCGACAACAGAACCTTTGTCACTTCGGTATGACACCATTACGAACTATCCTACAGCAAGTTAACGACACACCGTATACAACGCCAGCAAAAATAAGCCCCGAAATCGGCGCAAGAGCATATTGCAGGAACGTTATTTCCAGTAGGGATCTATTTAGACTCGATCTAAATACACCTCTACAGATAGCTGTTGGGCATTTTTTCTTGTACAGACAAATGTACTAAAGTATTGGTGTCCGGTAAAACCTTAAGAGCATGAAAAAGGATTTCAGAGGACCTATACAATGGTATTCTGAAGTATTTTTTGAAAAATAAGCCCCCTAATCAAAAAGTGACGGCTGAGAAGGAGGAGAACTAGACTGATTAATGATTTGCAGCCATGCCTTTTCAGGATTTTCGCAGAAACTATATATGTTTATGTAGTACATTAACGTTTGTCTTATCATCGTTATAAGATTGGAGAAGCTCCACTCCCGCTTTATTCTCT
>JAYRGW010000039.1:0-33100 GCA_041907665.1 Bacteroidaceae bacterium | reverse complement strand
TTGAAACGATCAATGATCTTTTGAAGAATAGTGCACAAATTGTACATTCCAGACATCGTTCCATCAATAATTTCATCATGAATCTCATCTCCGCATTAGGAGCATACTGCTTCTTTGAGAACAAACCTAAAGCGCTTATGGGATATACCTTTGAAAACACAAAACAACTTTCTTTATTCTAACTACTTATCCCGAACTGAGGTATAACGTATGAATGAGGTGTGGCAAGGTATACAGCACTATCTCATAATATCATAAAAATAGACTTGCAATAATATTATGTCATTATCACAAGTCTATTAACGTCTACTTCACATTTATGAAAATACCCTGTTCAACCTTATTTCGGTATTTATTAAAGCTACTTCGCGTTGACACCGGCAGACCTAGAGTTTAGTCAACATTTTACGTTCTATAGAACGATGAACATTGAGCGATAGCGTCTGGCGAATGTCTTCAACCGAAGCCCCTACGGAAATGACATACTTACCTGATTCCGTAATCCAACTGTTGGACTGCTCATCGAACGAAGCCAGATCGGACAAAGTCAAATGCATCGTCACCGTTTCTGATTCTCCCGGTTGCAACAGCTTTGTTTTAGCAAAAGCCTTTAGTTCGCGTGCAGGTTTCTCCAATTTGCCACAAGGTGCCGTAGTATAGAGTTCCACCACCTCTTTGCCGGCAACTACACCAGTATTCTTCACCTTTACAGTTACTACACAATGATTGCCGCTTTGTTTCAGACGAGCATCTGTATAGCCGAAAGTGGTATACGAAAGCCCATAACCGAAAGGATAAGACACTGCTTTCTTGAACGTATTGAAGTAGCGATAACCTACCCAAATACCTTCTTCGTAATTGGTAAAACCTCTATCCTTTGTTTTGAGCATCACCGAATCAGTCCAGTCGGCCCAATACGTTTTGTAGTCTTTGTAGAAATAATCGTATGGGAAATTTTTGGATGAAGGTATGTCAAAATAATCGTTGGCAAACGTCACCGGCAGTTTACCTGAAGGATTGACCTTTCCTGTGAGAATATCGGCTACAGGCCTACCTCCTTCTTGTCCTGGTTGCCAAGCCAATACTATTGCATCGGGAAGATTCTTCCAAGATGCGGTTTCTACCTCCCCACCAGTGTTCAACACCACCACTACTTTCTTCTTTAACGAATGAAAGATAACTGTAATATTCTCGAGCAACAATCGCTCGGATTTGGTGAGCAAGTAGTCGCCTTCAATGTTGTGCCGATCGGCACCTTCGCCGGCATTGCGGGCAATGGTATAAACAGCGACATCTGCCTCTTTGGCTCTCAACCGAATGAAAGCTGTATCAATTTCAGCTTCCTGAGGCATTTTGGGACCAAAGAACCAAGTATACCAATCTGGAGCGTTGATTTCGTCGAGCGCAGATTTCTGCCAGTTTATATATTTAGTATAATACCGATCGAGTTTGGAGACAAGAGTAAGACCTGCATCTGTAAGCCCTTGTTTCATGTTCACAATATATGCTTTGTTGACATCGGCTGAGCCTCTACCACCGGCATAAAAGTTGTATGCCCCGATACCAAAAAGAGCAACACGTCTGGTAGCCTGCGGGAAAGGCAAAGCACAACTGTCGTTTTTCAAAAGAACGATGCCTTCATCGGCTGCCTCGCGCACAACCTGTGCATGAGCTTTCAGATCCGGTGCGTTTGAAAAAGGATAAGCTCTGAAATGTGGCGTTTTAAGAAGAAACTCAAGCATACGTTTTACATTCCGATTTACATCGGCAATAGATAATCTGCCCGTCTGCACCGCCGTGACAATGTCTCGTACCTGTTGTGCATTACCTTCCATCATCAAGTCGTTTCCGGCATGCACTTGTGCAACGGTATTGCGCGTGCCCGTCCAATCGGTCATCACAATACCCTTGAATCCCCATTCGTCGCGAAGAGTAGTCGATAGCAACGGACGGTCTTCTTGGGTATAAACGCCGTTGAGCTTATTGTATGACGACATCACAGCCCATGGCTGAGCATCCTTAACTGCTATTTCGAATCCACGCAAGTAGATTTCGCGCAGAGGACGCTGAGCAACGCGCGAATCTGTTGTGACACGCATCGTCTGTTGGTTGTTAGCGACAAAATGTTTGATAGTAGCACCTACTCCTTGCGATTGAAGCCCGCTAACCATTGCTGCCGCCATTTTTCCGGTCAGTACCGGATCTTCGGAATAGTACTCGAAATTACGCCCACACAATGGATTACGATGGATATTAAGTCCTGGAGCAAGCAATACATCGCAGCCATACTCCTTTACCTCGTTACCCATAGTCAGTCCTACTTTATAGAGCAAAGAGGTATTCCAAGTAGAGGCCAAAAGGGTCTCTACCGGAAAACCTGTAGCATAATATTTCGTTGTGCTTCCTTCGCGCAACGTATCCATGCGTACTCCGCATGGTCCGTCGCACATATACGATGGCGTAATGCCGAATTGTACAAGTCGGGCGGTGACTCCGGCAGCAGGAATAGCATCTTTCAGATTGCCGACGTACGTCTGAGACACACTATCACTTACGCCCACCAGCAACTGTGCTTTTTCTTGCAGGCTCATAGCAGCAATGATTCGGTCGATCCGATCTTTGCCAAGCCGAGGCAACTTAACAGTCTGAGCCTGCAGGCCGATACAGACCATCGCCAACAACAATAACAATCTATTTTTCATTAATCCGGTATTTTGATTTTAAGCAAGCCATCGTTCTACCTCAAGATACACTTACTGCTCTATCAGAGGTTTGTACTTAGCAACCAATTCTTTGGCAATAGCGATGCCATCACCCTGAGGCGTACTGGGGAAATTGCCGATACAATCGTTCCACCATTTTTCCTCGTAATCGGTTACTTCTTTCTCATATTCCTTGTATCGGACATCGTCGAACTTCTGACCTTCAATAACAGCCCTATCCACAGCAGCAAAGAACATGCGCCAACGTTGACCATAGAAAGTTGCTGTCATACCCGACCATGTACGGCTGGCGTAGTCGTTAAGCAGTCCAGCCTTCTCGCCCCACGTTGTGAGCAAGTTTCGAGCATTGCGTTCATAATACAACTTCTCGGCGTCATCGACCCCTTTTTCGCGTGCTTCTTTTATCCACTTGCCCATAAGGAATGTGCTTTGCGACGAAACCAAACGATCGACATCGTCCAATATACCAAGCATGATAAACTCTTTGGCCTTCATCGTTTTGAAATCGTTTTTATTGTAAGCCTGCTCATATTCTTTAAATACATCACCATAATAATTGCTGATGAGCTGGCGTGCGAGGTTTACAACATCAAAAGCATACGTTTGAGTCTTGCTATCGGCTTGCAACATAAGTTCTGTAGCTTCGAGCAACTCCTTATTTTTGTAAGGAATGCGTGGACTCGAATAATAGGTTTTAAAACCACCAAACGAAGGACGGATATTAATAACGGGGCATTGTCCCGGATAATCGGACTGAATATAGATTTTGTTGACCAACATATTCCAAGCCTTGCGGGCATTGTCGTCCACTTTGCCGGTATGTTCGTCAGCCAAATGCTCAGCCCAACGATTCACATCCTTATGCGTATCGAAATTCCATGCTTTCTCGAAAATATATTCGTACATAAACGGATTGCAATCGAAGCTCTCCAATGTAGAACCCAAGCCCGTAAAATTACGACCTCCGTTTTTGAATACATTTTCAACACGCTTATTGACTTCGGCTATATTGCCGGCCAACATCGTATTGCCTCCAAAATTGCCTAGATAGCACCATATATACGGAACACCATAATACTTGTCTGTCTGTTTCCATACTTCGTGCTGCTCACAATAGTAATCGAGCAAGATGGACTTGCTTGCCGGATAGGCTGTGATATAAGCTTTGATACGCTCATTGGTCCAGGCTTTACCGTCGTCATAGAAGAGCCACGTCATTTGCAACCAGATAGCATTCTTGTCTGCCTTAGCCAAAGAACCGTATACCTGATTGGCCACCCGTTTCAGATAAGAAGCCTCATAGCTAGGTGGTGCAAGTTCGTTGAAAAGATCTATGCCATAAATATGGTCGGTACCATAGATAGCCTTTTGTTGTTGCAAGAAAAGCTTTTGAATCTTGGTGAAAAGCGGATCCATCGGATCGAGAAAACTGCAAGCATACTGATCCGAATAACCCGACCACGCTCCAAGCTTGGTGATCTTAGCCTTTGGATATATCTGTTTGAGCTCTTGTGGCACATGACCTGCAAAAGCAGGAAGGACGGGACGCATATTGAACGCACGTTCGCGAGCTACAATCTTTTTCTGCAACTCTTCCTGATCATCCAACCAAGACATAGGCAGATCGCCCTGCCAATAATCGATATTCAACATACGATGCCAAGGAAGATGGGCAGGGCCGGTAAAGTAATGACGTATTTCCTTGTCTTTCAACCCCAGCTTCATCCACACCTTGTGCCATACAGATTCTTGTCCGGTAATAGCAAGCGGCAAGTTAACCCCATTCAATGCCATCCAGTCGATGAAATGTTCCCAATCTTTCCAATTCCACCACGGCATGGTATACCCAAAGGTGCAATAATTAAGAAAGAAACGGTTTTTGCAACGAGCATTGACTGTTATAGGTTTTTCGATAGCCGGCAGTGAAGTCGGCATATCGAAATGATCATCTACGTACCACGAGACGGTTGTATGACAATAATATTTTAAGTAATAATTCAGACCGACGGCCATACTGTTGGCATTATTGCCTGCAATTTCTATCTTTCCATCTTGCGAAGAGAGTTGGAAATAGTCTTCACTGCCACTTGGTAGCTTTTTGGCAATGATCGACGACGAAAGATTTGGTAATAAACGACTAACAAGTCCTTTAAAAGTAGAGACATCATCGGCAAAGATGCCTATCGAAAGCATACAAGCGATGACAAATGTAAGAATTCTTTTCATGATAAATATTTATTGTAAGTTATGACTGTCTACACGCACTAAACGAACAGAACAAGCATCTGTACTATGAGGCCAAGCACGGACTCCCACTTGGTCTATAGCTTTGCCATCGACCTCGCAGAGACTGTATCCCTGTCCTCCTTGATATACGAAAAAAGCTTGGTTCTCACCACCCCAGGCAAAATAAGTTCCATAAATTTCACCTGCTGCCGGAATACTCATACCAGTAATATTAGTTACGGTTGATGAATCAAATCCACCTGCACCACCGCTGGCCCAATCATATCCCTTTGACAGAATAGCGCCCAACTGATCTTTACCTATATATTTAAACAACCGCTGCCAATCGGTAGTCGTACCCATAATGCCCGATGCATTGCTGCCACCACCTGTAGATACTCGCCAAGTACTGTTGTGGCTATCGACAATAGACGCTCCCATATTGGCAACATTACTGCCCATCACAAGCGAAGCATAATAAAGGTAACCAAACACAGCTGGATCCAGCGATGTATCTTGTCGCGGATAAATAGCACAATTAGCCGTAGGAGTATTGGTGAGGGTTATGTCTGTACCATCTCCCATTTTCAACGTACGCAGGTTAGACCCCAACCAAACATCGGCTCCAACCTTGACAATAGGATATTGATTGCCACTCTTATCTGTAACGTAATACGGCTGAGCCGTCAATTCGGTAGCACCGGCAATCTCTTTATTAGTGACGCCTGTAGTAGAAAGATAGACGGTATTAATAGTAGGAAAATTGCGCAAGATAGGAATATAACTGCATTCATTTGTATCGTAATTGAACGATGCGGCACTTCCGTTTGCATTACTTTGCTTCACATTACCACTATCGTCGATAAATTGAGCTATATATCCATTCTTATAATCGGCCGAATTGCCGTCGCGTGCAGCAACTCCATAGACGACGATAGCACGCGAAGACATACCTGTAGCATTAATATACTCCAGACAAATCTCAGCTATCTTCTGACTTCCATCCATAACTGCAAAGATATTTGTTTTTGCATTATTAAAATCAGAAACAGAAGGAATATTTATCTTATAGTTTTTGCTATAAGGATAAGTGACGTCAATCACATAATCTTTACCATCTTGTTCGACGGCAAACGTCTTTAGAAGAGTGAAAGCTTTGATTTTCAACGTAGCGGCACGAGGTGAATAGCTTGTGTTTTGAGCTACAGTAAGTGTCACCTTATTATCGACAATCTTTGTGGTACACCACGATTCGCCGGTAGTAGCATAATTTAGAGCAGCACTAATAGTGCTATCGGGCATATTGGATACGACCTGAATAGTCGAAGAGCCACCGCTTCCGCCAATAGAGATATCACCTTCGGGGGTAAATGTAGCCTGAGGTGTGACACCGGGGCCGGGAGCTATGTCTACGCTGTAATCATCCTTACAGCTATTCATGAATAATGCTAGGCCGAGGAGCAAACTCCCCAAAAATATTTTTTGTGTATTCATTATTTCAAGAACTAAAAGTTAAATTATAAATTATCTAACGCATCAAAATCGATATTGGGTTTCGTACCACCCGCCTTACGACTGAACGTGGTATTGTTCGGTGTATGGTCGTTGGAGAATCCAAAATTCTTTAAGATAAAACCATGATTTACATCATCTACAGAGCCACTGTAATCCCATCGCAAACCTTGTACACCTGTATCGTCACATGTAAAAGTCGCATTTGTTATTTCTTTCCATTCTCCTCCAACCGTATAGGCCCATTGATTTTTGTACAAGACATGGCGGGGTGTAATGGAGGTTACCGGATTAAAATTTTCAAGGAAAGAGTAAGGTGATTTGTAGTAAGTCGACAATTTAGGACGCTTAAAGGAAGCAAGCAAACGCCATTCGGTACCGGTATAGAAATAACCTGTATAAATGGTATTTCCTTGTCCATCGGGCTGAACCTTAACCAATGCTTTATACGTTTGCCCCTCTTGCCAATCGAAATCCAAGAAACAGTTGCGGCCACTACCTTCATTATCGAACGTATTGATAACAACATCTTTGCCTAGTTTGATAGGTATAGGACGGGTACCATCAACATCCTTTGAATCACCCCATACGGAGAACAGCACTTTATGAGTACCATCTCCAACTTGTTGAATGCCCATATAGCCTTCGCTAAACCCATTCATCTCGTAATAAGAATTGTTCACTGCATTATCTACCGTCACTTCGTTATAAAAGTATTCAACATCTTCGGCAGGAAGTGTGTAAAACCAATGCGACGAAGCTCCTCTTCGTTGATAATAGAAGCCTGTATCACTTGCCTTTGAAGCAAGAGTAACAAAATGATTGTTGCTACCTGTCGTAGCAGCTCCTCCTATACGGTATTCGAGTATTTGAGCAAAGTATTTCGAGCTTTTCTCTATTCCCTGTACATCAAGTTTGACATATCCCGGAGCATCGATCTGTACTTTGTCTATGGAGTATATTTTAGACGCAGGGCCGTTAACCGTTACAACATATGACTTGCTGTTATTAACGGTCACCTTAATCTTTCCATAGCCATTACTATTCGACGCAACCATCGCCAAATTCAAAACACCCGAAGCACCTACATAGAAATATGTGCTGGCGACGATGGAAGCATCGTTCCAATCGCCAGAAAAGTCGCCACTATTATCGTCTATTTGACTTCCATATAGCGGAGTCGTAATATACGAGTTTCCGGCAAAAGGCACTTCAACAGGAACATCGGTCTCGGTGAAACTGTATGCGCTTTCTTCGTCTATGGTACCTAAGATAGACTTTTGAACAACTTGAATCGTATCGATAGGAGCTAGCGATTGTTTATTTAATATGTAAATACGCCCGCTTCTACTCAAATTGGCCATATTGGCCGATACATCCCAGCTATAGTCCTTGTTGGACACAGCAGTCATCCAGTCGGCATTACTAATGCACTTCAGTCCCACAGAAGAAGGAGTTGGAGTGATGGAGAACGACAATTCTCCACCAGCACTCTCCTCTATCACTTTCTTGGATGGAGAGATAGAGACACTCACCTTCTGAGGTCCATCACTCGAAGAGCTACTACACCCTACAGAGACAAACAACAATAATAATGGTGTAAATATTTTCCAAAAATATTTCATGCTCATATCAATTACCAATATTTATTTTGAACCAAATTAGCATTATTATCCATGTAATTCTGATAAATAGGCCACAAGTACATTTTCTTCTGGAAATTGCGTGTCTGGATATCAACGACTTTAAAATAATCGCTTGGAGTAGAACCTTGGGTATTCATACCTTGAATTGGTTTTTTGAATACATCTTCTGCTATCTTCCAACGGCGAATATCCATATAGCGCGTACCACCTTCCAAAGCGAACTCTACCTGGCGTTCGTGCCGAATGGCGTCACGCATCTGAGTTTGTGACAAACCTGCATCCAAATCGGGCAGACCTGCTCTTTCACGAATCAGATTGACATATTTTGCAATATCGGCATTGCCCGGATCACATTCATTCAATGCTTCGGCATAGTCAAGATACATCTCGGCCAAACGAAGGATGATACCAGGCCTATACTGGAACGCCTGTCCACTATGATCGGAAGGATTGATTGCCTTGTTAATTTGATAGCCGGCATACGGACTATCGTGCGAAGGAGCGCCATCCAAACCGTTCTTCTTGAAATCTACATCACGTCCGTTGTCATCAAAGCTGCAATATTGACCGCTATAGCGAATGTTGACATAAAAACGAGGTTCGCGATTGACGTACATATTGAATGTTCCGGCACGCGTCACCAAACCTGTTGTACGATTTACATCGCCATAATTATATTTAGTATTATAATAGTTGTCGGAAGCTGAGAAGCCCGTTGCGACATATCCGGAACCGTTGTCCGTAATGCTCTTTCCATTGTTCATAAAGAAAGCATCAACCATATTCTGAGTTGTTCCTACACAACCGGCAAAACCGGAGCCACGAGGCAGTGTATGATATTCGTAATAATAATGAGTCAGCTTTGGATATATGAAAATGATTTCGGGATTTTGCTGCACACCTTTTAGATGAACATTCATGCACGACATTAAAGCATCGATACTTCCATCGTCGTTTTTCTCGGTATAAAGTTTATACTGAGGCATATCGATCACCAATTTGGCTGCATCAGCCGCTTTTTTCCATTTAGTCACATCGTATGTAGAATTGAACAACGGTTTGCCGTCTTTGTTAACTACATCGGCATAGTCGGCATTACCATTGAATAAAGGACTGGCTGCAAACATAAGCATGCGAGCTCTGATAGCCAAGCACATGCCCGAAGTGGCACGACCTACATCTGTATCGTCGTAAGAAGCCGGTAGCACTTTAGACAAGTCAAGCAGTTCTTTATCCAGATAAGTTACGATGTCGTCGTAAGGCGTACGAGGCAATTGTAAATCGGCAGGAGAAGCAGTAGAGCTAGCCAATGTTGTAACCAACGGAAACGGTCCGTATACTTCCAACATGCGTTCGTAATAATAGGCCATCAAGAAACGAGCTTCGTTTTTATATCTTTCAACCAATTCTGCTGTCTGGCGTTGTTCTGGGATAGCTTTGACATTTGCCAAAAAGAGAAGAGCTGCTCTCACTTTCTGATATGTAGTCCCCCACAAATCAAAGCTAGGTACCATCTGTACAGGCGACCAGCTACCTTGCTGAACATTGAGCAAGCCGTTCCAACCGAATTGTCCCAATTCGCTATTGATCTGAGATTCATCGCTCATTAAATAATAGCCGTAAGAATAACTAAGATAGCCCCACAAAGGATCGGGGACTGCATCATAGACGCCTGCCAACCAGTTCTTAGTATTCGTCGCATCACTGAATACACCACTCAAGGTCAGCATATCGTCAGGCTCTTTATCCAAATAATTACTACATGAATACAAGAACGGCATCGCTACTATTGCCAATAATATAAATGTTATATATTTTTTCATATCCATAAATCTTTTTAGAATGTAACTTGAAAACCTAAAGAATAAACCTTCATTGGAGGATATTTCAGACCATCAGACGAACCGACTTCGGGGTCCCACATATTAAAAGCACTCCACGTCCAAAGATTAGATCCTCTGAAAAACACACGCGCTCCACGCATTAAGGCTGCTTTTTGCCAACTTTTCGGTAAAGTATAGCCTACTTCCAAGTTCTTTAAACGGATATAAGAGGCATCTTTGAGCCACCATGTAGAAGGCAGGTTATTATTGATACTCTTTGTGGTCGAGAAACGAGGCCAGAATACATTCTTTTTGTATGGATCAGCAGGATTCCAGCGATCATCCCAGTTACTATAGATATTGCCCATACCACCGCCACCGCTGCCGGGAATCAACAAATCACCTGAAAGCATCGTTGAGCAACGAGCATCGCCTTGGAAGAAAGCACTGAAATCGAAATTCTTATAACGTAGACTGAATCCAAAGCCATATACGATCTCCGGATTATAAGGTCTACCTATAGGTTTATAATCATTTGCATCAACTTTTCCGTCGTGATTTGTATCGGCGTAGCGGATATCACCCGGGTGTACCGTACCGAAAGTAGGTTGAGGTATACTGCCTTTGACTGAACCATCAGCTAAGAAATCCTCTTCTTGGAACACACCTACAGCTTGCAGACCATAATAGGTACCGATAGGATTGCCCGTATAAGAACGAGTCGTTTTTTTCAACGCTGCGGGTTCATCATATTCTATTATTTTGTTGTGGGCATAAGTAAAACTACCTCTAAGAGATAAAAAGAGATCTTTACTGAATTGCTTATTCATTTCCAAGCTAAACTCACATCCTTGATTGGTTACAATACCGTAATTGGCCCATGGAGCCGATGTAAAGCCTGCTGTTTCGGGAATAGTTTTACGTTGCATGAAGATCTTCTCATGACGTTCGTGAAAATAATCTGCTTGAATATTCACACAGTCCCACAATCCGAGTTCAAGTCCCAAATCTAGCTTCTTCACCGTCTCCCAAGTCAACTTATTAACACCAAAATCTCCTTCGGTATAACCGTTGTAAGCATTGTCACCACTTGTACCGTATGTATAACCGTCAATACCGGCAATAGTGGACAAGTAGGCAAAACGGCGGCCGGCCAACTGATCGTTGCCGACCAAACCGTAAGAAGCACGAACCTTCATTTTTGATATTGTAGAAGAGAGAGATTTCATGAAAGATTCGTTGGAAATAAGCCAGCCACCGGCTACTGATGGAAAGAATCCCCATTTCTTACCGGGAGCAAAGTTTTCTGACCCATTGTATCCGAAATTGGCTTCCAAAAAATAAGTATCTTTGAAGCTATAAGAGACACGGCCAGCCAAACCTTGGCTACGATAAGGAAGCGAATAAATGGACGTTGCAGCACTGGCATCAATATAGTTGCGCATGTTATAGAGAAACAAGGCATCGAGTTGGTGATCTTTAGCTATGCGCTTGCTGTAATTCAACTGACCTTCGAAATAGAGAGAACGATTGCCACCATTTCCTTTTTGATAGCCCAAGAAATTACTTCCCTGATTGGTCATTGTCGTTACCAAATTGCCGTCCTTATCTCTTCCTGTTGCCATATAGGTGGTCTGTATCTTTGTCCTATTAAAAGAATCCCATCCATAAGAATCGAACGAGAATGTTCCTTTTGCATTCAATCCACTCAATGGTTTCCATAATTTACCGATATCCTGAGTCACTACAAACTGAGACTGAATACTGCTCGAATTTGTCGAGATAAATCCTGTATGTGTAGCAGCCGCCCATGGATTGGTTTGCGACGTATAGGTAGGGATCTGCCCATTCGAATAGATTTTAGGATAGCATACGGGGGTATTCTTAAACGCTAGGTAAATAATATCGGTAGGCGACCATCCCGGTGTTCTTTGACCCATAATATAACCGCCCACACTTACATTAATTAATGTAGAGGGAGTCAAGTTCATATCCAGATTGGTTCGGATATTGTAACGCGACAGCTTATTTGAAGCATCATAATCCACACTTGGATCTGTCACCGTAATGCCTTTCTCTCCGAAGTAAGAAGCTACCATGCTGTAACGCAAGCGTTCGGTACCACCGTTTATATCCAAAGAGACACGTCCGTTGGGAACATAATCTTTTGTCACCGTATTAAGCCAATTCACATTGGGATACAAGTCCGGATCTGTACGATTTCGGGTTGCCGTGATAGCGTCTTGTGTATACATATCTTTTCCGGAAGTAAACTGGCTTGCTACGTTCATCACTTCCATGTAAGTGGCGCCGTCCACAAATTTAGGCAACTTGGTAGGTGTAGATACACCATAATCGGCTTTGACAGAAATAGTCGGTTTACCTATCTTTCCATGTTTGGTCTGAATAAGAATTACACCATTGGCACCTTTCACACCATAAACGGCAGTTGCCGTAGCATCTTTCAATACAGAGAAAGATTCAATTTCTTCGGGGGATATATTGTCAATACTCCTTTCGATACCATCTACCAAAACGAGCGGACTTGAGGCTGCACTAGAGAAAGTGGATATACCACGAATCCAAAAATCGGAAGCATCACTACCCGGTTCACCGCTTCTTTGCACGGCAATGATACCAGCTACAGAACCTGCCAACGCATTGGTTAACGAACGCGTTTGATCCATCTGCAAGATTGATGGTTTCACGGTAGTAATAGCACCTACTACACTGGCTCTTTTCTGCGTACCATAACCTACCACAACAACTTCTTCCAAATTCTTAGTATCGGGCTGCAGAGCGACATTTATCTGGCGCAAGTTTCCGATAGTAACTTCTTGAGGAACGTAACCGATATAAGTGAATTTCAATACCGACTTGGAACCTGCTACATTATACAATGTATAATATCCGTTGGCATCAGTAGTAATACCGTTGTTTGTCCCGGCCTCTTGAATACTCACACCTATCAGCGGTTCTCCCTTTTCATCTACAACCCGGCCGGAAACCTTTAAAGTTGCCGGTTTTGTTTTTTGTAACTGCTGACTGCGCGAAGATTTGATGATTGAAATTTGTCTTTCATGAACCCGATACAACAAATTTTTGGGTGCCAGAATATCGTCCAATATTTTATCAAGTCTCTCACGATCGGCTTTCAACGCAACTTTTTCGTTCAGATCTCTCGAAATATCATCAGAATAGATAAACACAAAGTTGCTTTTCTTTTCAATGACATGAAGTGCATCCTTAATGCTTCCATTTACACGAATAGACAATAGGGGCATTTGCTGACTACCCGCTACCGGAGAAACAAACATTACCAACAATAGAAACAGAAGTGTCCCTATACTAATTGATCTTTTACTTTTGGGTAAAACGAATTCAAGTCTCATTTCATTAGATTATTGTTTATATATAAAATTGGGTTTATTATTAGAGATTTATAGGGCTCTCTATTACCACTCTAGCTATTCTCTTCGTTCATAGGCTTAATTCTTTATTTTATTTGCTTTTAATGTATATTTTATTGTTTATCGATAAACATCTTACTGAAAGTATTTCGGCTATTGTCTCCATCGTAGCATGAACATCATCGAAAAGCACAAGCTTACCCGTACACGATTTGTCCGAAATATTGGAAGCACACTCTATTGGCTTACCGTAGTAGCGCGACAAACGAAGTGCGATACTGCCCAGTTCTTCATTCGTAAAAATCCATAAACCGTCTTTCCAACTCATGAAATCGGCTGCGTTTACTTTATTCACAGAAAAGCCGTTGTTCGATTGAGTATATTCCTGATCTGGAGATAGCATGACAGTATTCTTTTTGCCTTTGTTCGAACCAACAGAGATACTACCCTCAATGAGTGATACACGTTTGGTTTTGTCACTATGATAAGCTGTCACATTGAATTTTGTACCATAAACTCTGACATTCATGTCCGAAGTACGGACATAAAAAGGACGTTTGGGGTTGTGGGCCACTTCTATATAAATTTCTCCATCCACAAACACTTGTCTTTCTTTGCCATTCATCACATTGGAAAAGCGAACTTCAGTTCCCGAATTTATCCACAGTTTGGTTCCGTCGGGAAGAGACAGGGAAGAACGCTTTCCGTATGGCACTAGCAATCGGGTATAGCTATTAGAATGATCGTCAAGCCTAGAGCTATAAACACTCTGGCCCTCTTTCACGCTCAGCACACTATTGGCTGCAAGAGAAACATCGACATTGCTCTTGCCTGTTACAACTTTCTTTTGTCCATCGAATATAAGTTCAACATCTTTCAATTTATCAAAATCGACAGACGACGGATATGTTGGGATAAATGCCGTCATACCCGACAAAGAATGCTGTTTAAAATAAGATTGGTTGAGCCAGAAGGAGAAACCTAGTACAAGCAATAGACAAGCTGCCGAAGCTGCATAAAAATACATTTTTCGCACAACTTTATTTTTCTTATACTTAAGATATATATTCGAAAGCATATTCGTTTTTTCCTCATCTGATAAACCGGGCTGATTGATTTTCATCGTACGGAGCGTTCCAATTGCACGGTCTATACTGTCTTTCATCTCCGGATGCTCATTTTGCTGTTCCGTCCAAAACTTATTAGATTCTTCATCGGGGTTCAATACCCAACAAAGAAACTTCTCGTCTTTGAGTAAATCTGCCGCTGAGCAATGATGATATTTATTCTCTATTTTCATAAAAATGCATTTTTACTTTTGTTCTAGGATAGGACGAAAGAATTAAAAAAATAACATCACTTTTTAGAAAAATTTCTCAAAAAAGTTTTATTATGCAAAAAAGGAAGTTACAAACAGATCTAAAGAGACGAACAGAAACCGTTCATTCCCGCTATTTTTCGAACCGTGCAAGGGGTGTATCAGTTCAGTTTGATAAGAGGTAAAAAGAATAAGAAATAGACGTTTTCAGTTTTCAGCTTCTGAATCGCTCTCGATACCAGATTTCTTGCCGATTTTTCGTTTTCCATTTTTAGTATTTGGGCAATCTCCTTATATTCCATATCGTAAATATAGCGCAAGCACACAGCTTCGCGTTGACGATCGGTGAGTTGTCCCAATAACGATTGAATTCTGCGACTTATCTCCCTCCTATTTTCTTCTTCGATCAGATTATCCAATACGGTTACATCATTCACGGTGAAGCTGGTCATAGGGTATTCATCTTCATTAACAGTTATCACTGTTCGACTCATATCTATAAGTCTGTTTTTGAGCGAAATGAATAAAAAGCATTTCAAATTATGCACATTTTCCAACAATGATTTTTTACATAATATTTTGTAGAAAACATCCTGAATAGCATCCTTCACTTGTTCCGTATTCGAGGTAAAGGCTTTACCATACGTGTATAGTTCGTCTACATACTTCTTGTATAGCAAGACGTATGCATTCTTATCTCCGTTCAAGAAATCGGTTATGATTTGCGAATCTTCACAATTTACCATTCCTTTTTGGTCTAATTTACGCAGCAAAATTAATCATTTTTATGATTCAGAGAAACAAAATGAATATATTTAAAAAAACGTCGAAAAGAAATTTTTTACGACAGAGGTTTACAACTACATGTTCCACTTAAAAAGATAGTCGTATAACCTTTCTTAAAAGCCAGTTAGAGACACATATCAGTTGCCATTGTAGTAAGGTCTCAAGTTTTGACAACCACCCAATTAATAAGAATCTTACTTTTTTACTTTTAATGATCAGCCAATCGTAGCACATAAACCAATTTCATACTATCGTTGCTTTTATTTTTCAAATTATAAGTTCTCTCAATGCAGTATTGCGGAAAGTATTGCATTTATACAATAAACAATTACTAAAGTTTAATATATGAAAGCTAATAAACTAAAGACATTTCTACTAGCACTATGCTGCACAGTAAGTTTTACAAGTTGTATTAATAACGACGAGCCACAAGACAAAGTAGAGACGATGGATGCCCAAGTATCCCCGTATACCTCTTTTTCGGGAGTTCTCATGAGTGATGAGATCTTTGAAGGAATGTCCGTAAAAGTAGGTTCAAGTCCCAAATATAACTTTATGGGATTATCTTCCATCGAAGGATTCACCTATGAAAGAGGGTATGAATATAAACTCAAGATCCAGAGAACGACATTAGCCAATCCACCAGCCGATGGAAGTTCGTATACTTACAAACTAATCAAAATACTATCCAAGCAAAAAGCCGAAGGCACAAGAACAGAAGTTACACTATATGTTTCTTCCGAAATAGGAAAATTCAAATATGGTGCCCTTACACAAGATATGCCAAGCAAAGGAATGAAGATTCGAGAAAATGAGAAAGATGATTGGACTGTCGGACCATTTAATAGAATCTCAGGATTCGATTACGAGCAAGGTTTCAATTATGTACTGTCAGTCGAAAAGATTGCCCTCCCCGAGAGTTCACCTTTCGACTATTACCAACCCATTCAATACGTTTTATTAAAGGTCATATCAAAAGAAAAAGCGGTCAGCTAAGACGTACCGTCCACATAAAAGAAGAGGAGTAAATCGGATGAAATTCATATTACGCTCGTGGCAAAGTTCCGACATAGATAGTCTGATAAAATATGCACACAACGCCAAAATAGCCAATTATCTTACCAATGCCTTTCCCTATCCGTACACGAAAGAATCGGGCGAAGCATTTCTTCAAATGGCATGTTCGCAACCCGAAAAGTTCTTTGCCATTGACATCGATGGAGAAGCGATCGGCTCAATTGGTATTTTCCCTCAATCGGATATACACTGCCTCAATGCAGAGATCGGATATTGGTTGGCCGAACCCTTTTGGGGCAACGGAATCATAACTGCAGCAGTCCGGCAGATTGTCGACTATGGCTTCCGCACATTCCGTCTCACTCGCATATTTGCTCGTCCTTTCGGCAGTAACAAAGCTTCACAACGAGTATTACAAAAAGCCGACTTTCAATTGGAAGCCCGTTTTGAAGGTGCACTGCTCAAAAATGGAAGAATAGAAGACGAATTGATATACGCCATCCGAAATATTCCAAAGTAACATAAATTCTAAAAGATGAAATAAGAGAATACAGTAATAATAATATTTGACCAAACGATCAAAAGGCAGAAGAATAATAATTAGTATCCAATCAGATAGTTGGCGTCGTCACAACACTTTTAAATCTGAAAAAACTATGCTGTGAATGAAAGCCTCAATCACAAGCAGAATATAGTATAACATTAGTAACAGGGCCGGATAAACCAGGGGAATTAATTCAAAAAGTGAAGCGATAAAAAGTAAGCATATTACCCCAACCCCAATAAAAAGATATAAGTCTGGTATATATCTTTCTATTAAGATTGTATGCACATCGTTTTCCTTTATAGTTATCAACCCCATCCCACTGCAACAATCTAATTTAGCGAACAGAGGATGTTCACCAGCAGGCAAATCAATACACAGAGAAGCATTACGGTTTAGCACATACTCCCTTCGGTCAACAAATACACGAATTGACCGAAAGGTAGCATCCCGCTTTCTTTTTAATATTAATGTTCCCATCATTCTTATAAGACTCGTAGCAATATTACAACAAATATATAAATTCAGTACGACAAAATAAACAAAAAACTCTTTTTTATTCTCTTATTTACAATTAAAAGCCCTCTCTTAGTATAACGTATTCATTATACCATTATATTTACAGTAAAATTTAAACGATTATTTATGGCTAAACAAACTGAAATCAACCGTTGTCATACTAAATATTAAAAAGGAGACCACCCACAGTAATATATATTAGTCAAACAGGAAACGAATATGAAGCAATTAGCAACTTCTCTCAAGTTCAGCAATATTAATGGGATTATAAAGATAAAAATAATCTTTATCTCTTTTATAGCGTCTTTTATCGTTAATACATCTGTATATGACCAATGTTATACGAAAATCTATCCATACTTTTAAATAATAAATCAACCAAAGTGAATAAAGTTTCAAAAATTAGTATAGGAATCAGTTTTTTGATTATAAATGCACTTATAACTAAATTGATCATTCCTAATTTAAACAGTCTCATGTATAAGGAGTATTTCTCTTGCGCTTTTTATATTATAAATGAAATCGGATGTATCTTTTTTATACTCTGGGCTTTCACAAAACACATTAAATTGAAACATGTATTTGTATTAATATTGGTCACCTTCACTATACATGCTTTCCCTGATTATACAATTGATACAAAATATTATAAAATTAGATCAGTAGAATTCGTTACTTGTTGTATTGCTTATCTTGTATTTGCAATATTTTTTAAAAGGCACAACAATAATAAACAAGAGTCTGATAATCTCTTAACCTGAAACAATACTAAGTAGGGTCATTTCTTATGGCGTTGCATATTTATCAATATAACATCACAATCTTTTATCAACTACGATTAGGTATAATAAAAATGATAGACAAATACATCACAAATCTAGCCCTAAGATTTTCGGAAAAGCCAATATGGAAATCCATCATCATTCTATTTTTCTTAATTACCGCTTGTTCCTTGGTCTCAGTATTCTTCCTATCATTAGGATATGACATGAAAGGACCGAATACTGTTTTAGCAAAGATGAGTTTTATTAATGGCTTTTTGTTTGCTTGCATCCTATCTCCAATCTTGGAAACTGGATTATTGTATATTCTTATATTTTTAACAAAAAAGTATCTTACAAAAAGTATAACAGTACAAATATTACTTCCGGGCGTCATCTTCGGATCGCTTCATACTTATTCATTACTATATATTGTCTATGCCGGCTTGGCTGGAATTGTCTTTTGTTTTGGATTTTGCTCTTATTACTATAACCGTGGATTCAAGATAGCCTTTTGGAGTATTGCATTTATCCATCTTTTACGGAATGCTCTACCCTTCTTATTACGACTAAGATAAAAGACTAATGATGTACAAAACATTTTATCTGCAAGCAGGCCAACCTTATACATTTACAACACACTGATACACAGATAGAAATTCATAATGACGAAAATAAATTTTCATAACTATGAATTTTTATTTTCATAAGGATAAACTTTTATGTTCGTCCTTATGATTTTTCGAGCATGCAAACAAGATGAATCGTGTTGAGGATAAGCTGCATGAAACTTGAATAAGAGATGATGAAGAATGCACTTTTTTTAGATGCGATTTGTTTCGATGTTTTACTTCGCATCGGGGTGTTCGGGGTGTATTTCCTTAGAGACTTTTTCTTTTTTTTGTGTTGTAAATATTTAGTACTATCATAATGATAGTACTGTATTATCCTTTATCTTTACAACAAAAAAAGTTATAATTTCCTATAGAAAGAACACCCCGAACACCCCGATACAGAAGGGCAAATCCAAGTTTTAATATAGTGTAGGGGCATTTTGCAAAAATGAAGAAAATTCACTTTTTTCATCCATTTTTTGATTATCTAGGCTTTCGCAAAAAGCACTTTGTTATCAAAATAATCTATACGTGTACATAGTGTCAGCCATCAATAGCAATAGCGGGAATAAAGGCAAAATTGAAAAAGGCGAAAAAAGGCCCATTTTCTCGAAAAACAAGAAAATGGGCGAGTAAAATGACTTTTTTCGCTAGAAAATCGTCAACTCACTTTCTGTTGTGAAATTTCCTCTTTCGTAGGATAAATAGCCATTGTACATTTGCTTGGCTTTCTATAATTTTCATTCTTCTGTGCAGACAGAAGAACGAAACAAGAAGAACTGCCGGCGCACGAATTTCACTCCAAATCGAACGGCCTGGGATTGAAAATTCATAAACGCTCTCCCGATAGTCGTTTGAACGGTATGAATTTCCTAACCCCATCCGCGCCCGATTTGTTGAGTGAAAGTTCGTGAAGCCGGAAGCCTCCGGGATTGGACCTGGATTGGACGTAATTAGACATAGTTACCACTGAGTATTGTTTGATATAAAGTATTTGTATTGTCCAATCCGCGTCCAATCCACTCTGCCCGGCTTCATCTTTACGTCTCAATGGAGTGCCGAGGATGAAGTCGATAAATCCATTCCGTTCAAAGGAGGTACGACTGCGTTAATGGATTTGCGGCTTCAGACCGGTGCGGAATGAGACTGGTAAAGATGCGCCGGTGGTTCTTTTGCTTCGTTTTCTGACCACTCAGAAAATGAAGGTTAGAACCATTATTCTACAGGTTTCAACCCCATTTTGCGAGCTTTCTCCAGCATATATTGGCGTGCAGGTTCGTATTCGTTGGGGATGATGCCATCGAGAATAGCGTCTTTGATAGAGCTTTTCAGCGCACCGACTTCACGGCATGGCGACAAACCAAATATTTTCATTATTTCTTCGCCTGATACGGGAGGTTGGAAATTGCGGACACGATCGCGCTCTTCCAAATCGACCAACTTCTGGCGCACTAGCTGAAAGTTGTTCAGGAAACGTTGGCGCCGCTCGTTGTTCTTGGATGTAATATCTGCTTCGCAAAGAGTCATCAGATCGTCTATATCGTCGCCCGCTTCGAAGAGCAAACGACGCACAGCAGAGTCAGTTACCTCTTCGTCAGCAATGACAATAGGACGCATGTGGAGCCCGACCAGCTTTTTGACGTATTTCATCTTTTCGTTCTTCGGCAGTTTGAGACGATCGAAGATAACAGGAACCATTTTCTCGCCCATAAAATTATGGTTGTGGAAAGTCCAGCCGCTCTTAGGATTCCACATCTTGGTAGGAGCCTTACCTACATCGTGCAACAAAGCCGCCCAACGCAACCAGAGGTTATCGGTATGCTTGCTGATGTTGTCGAGCACTTGTAACGTATGATAAAAATTGTCTTTATGCCCTACCCCATTTTTCGTTTCAATACCCTCGAGTGCAGTTAGTTCGGGGAAAATAAGTTCGAGCAACCCGCAACGCTCCAAATCGACAAAGCCTTTGGACGGAACAGGCGACAAGATAATCTTGTTCAGCTCGTCGATGATACGCTCGGCCGAAATAATCTTGATACGCTCACACTGACGGCAGAGCGAATCGAAAGTGGCATCGTCGATATAAAAATTGAGTTGAGTGGCAAAACGCACACAGCGCATCATACGCAAGGGATCGTCGCTGAAAGTAATATCAGGATCGAGCGGCGTCCGAATGGTCTTTTGACGCAAATCTTCAATGCCGCCAAAGGGATCGACCAACTCGCCGAAGCGATCTTTGTTCATGCATACTGCCAAGGTATTGATGGTGAAATCCCGACGATTTTGGTCGTCTTCGAGGGTGCCGTCTTCGACAATCGGTTTGCGCGAATCGAGTCGATAGGACTCTTTGCGAGCCCCGACAAACTCTATCTCAAAGTCTTTGTATTTGAGTTGGGCGGTACCGAAATTCTTGAATACAGCGACACTAGCCTGTCTTCCCAGGCGTCTTTTGAGGGCATGTGCCATATCGATGCCACTACCCACCACTACTATATCTATATCATTGGAAGGACGTTGCAAGAAGAGATCACGAACATATCCACCGACGACATAGCACTCTAGTCCCCATTCGTCTGCCGCAGCCGAAATTTCTCCAAATATAGGAGCTGCGAAACAATCTCTCAATTCCTTCTCGTTCAAATTTATCATGAAATTACTATTATTCTCTTTCGAGTGTGCAAAGATACAGAATTAATTCGTAATTTTGTGAGTAATAAAGAAACAAGCGATGAAGAAACTTATTATACTATTTAATATTCTTATTCTGATTGTCTCTTGTAGCGGTTCGAAGAAAGAGAAAGCCGAAACACGGCTCGAATCTGCCCGTGCAGCTCTGGGACGTGAAGATTTCAATACAGCCAAACTAGAGATAGATAGTCTGAACAAACTCTATCCGGAAGAATTCAAACTACGCAAGGCGGGGCAAGATTTGTTATGTATTGTGGTGCTGAAAGAACAACAACACAACCTGCGCTATCTGTCGTCGATGCTGGAAAGCAAAGAACAGGAACTGGATGCCATAAAAGGAGAATATACTTTTGAGAAAGATAAAAGATACCAAACAATAGGCAACTATTTCTGGCGTACCCAAACCGTAGAGCGCAACCTGCGCCGCAGCTTCTTACGTTTTCAGGTGAACGAGTTAGGCATCATGACCTTGACATCGATCTATCACGGAGGCAAGTACATCAACCACCGCCTTATCAAAGTGATAGCACCGGACGGTAGCTACGCCCAAACCCCGACATCAAACAACGTATACAAAGACAACTATTCGAACCTAAAGTTTGAGCAGGCTGATTTTCATTATGGCGCAGACGGTGGAGTGATCAATTTTCTGTATGCCAACTGTAACAAAAACATACGAGTAGAATTTTTGGGAGGTTCAAAGTATACCACTACAATGCTTGCTTCGGATCGACAAGCCTTGAAGCAGATATACCTACTAACAGGCGTGCTCACTTCCATTCAGAAGCTGAAAGCATCAATAGACGACGCCAATGTGAAAATAAAATTTGTACTGAAAAAACAGAAATACGATTCGCTACATTTACAGCAGACCAATATAAAATAGAGGTAACACCACTACCCCATTCGCAATTATCAACTATAGATGCCTAATATATTGATGGGTTTATTCTCTTCGATTTGAAACTGTCCACTGACATCTACCTCTTGAGGCTTTAGTTCGACGGCTTTCTGAGCATCTTGAAGTGAACCGGCTTCGTCGCCATTCAATAATTTGGCGCGCCCTCTTTCACGATACGCCTCTGCAAAATTAGGATTCAGTTCAATCGCTTCATCAAACAACTCAATGGCATCGGACAATCGATTTTGGGTAATAAACAAATCACCCAGATTGACATAAGCCTGTTCGTAGAACGGATCAGTTGCAATCAAATCGCGATAAACTCTTTCAGCCTCATCCTTGCGATCAAGAGCCTCAAGCATCTTACCCTTGAGACGCAAAGCATCTTCGTCGGCCTCATTTTGAGACAATACATCATCAATATCTTTCGAAGCTTCTTCGAACTGCCGCATAGACAGCAATACCTCGGCACGTAGCAGCTGCGCCTGCACATAAGAATCGCGAAGGGTAACAGACTTGGTCAACGCCGCAACAGCCATCACCTCATTGTGTAATCCAAACAAGGCCTTACCCTGCAAGAAATAAGCCGCAGCATTGTTATCGTCTAAAGCGATAGCCTTTTCTGCCGCAGAGAGCATCTCATCGAACTTGTCGAGCAAGAAGCAAACATTGGCGAATGCCAGAAAAGACTCTACATTGAGAGGATACGTTTCGGTGAGCCGAGAATAGACATCGAAAGCCTCATCCAATTTACCTTGAATGGAAAGCACCTGTCCTAAATGAGCCAACACTTCCTCGTCGTCGTGAATTTTCAGAGCCTCGCCAAAACATTTGACGGCATAGTCCAACTGGCCCATATTTTGGCTACGAATGCCATCGTACTTGAATATATCAAAGTTTTTGCCTTCTTCTTTTTTCTTTTCCTCTTCGGGCGCCAAAGCACTGGTACTGAATATTGATTTAAAAAATCCCATTATCGTATCGAATTAAGTGGTACTGAATTTGCGAGGCAAAGATAAAAGAAGTTGAGAGCAATAACAAAAATAATCGGGCTTATTTTCGAATTACTTGATGGCTGTATCAAAGAAAATACATATATTTGTAAAAGCAAATAGAACAATATCCTAACGATATGAAACACCGACTCTTAATACTATCTATCCTATGCGCAATAATGGGCTTCGTTCCTGCATTTGCCAACAATAATCAATTGGATTCTCTATTGAATGTATTAGATCGAACAATCAAAAATCACCAAATATATAAAGACCAACGCGAGCAACGCATCAAGAGACTAAAAATCCAGCTAACCAAGGCTCTGCCACAATCTAAAGAGCGCTATCTGATCAACGAAAAGCTATACGAAGAATACAAGCCTTATTCGTGCGATTCGGCCATTGCCTACTTAGACAATAACATCGAACTAGCAACAGCTGTAAGCAATATATCGTGGATAATAGACAGCAAATTGAAATTATCATACTTGTTGGCCTCGTCGGGCATGTACATGGAATCGATCGACCTACTAAACGGTATCGACAAAAAAAAGATTCCTGCGACATTGAGACTTCAATACTACATGTGCTATGATCATGCCTATGGCGAAATGGGGTGTTACTCGCAAGACAGACTGAGTAAAGTGAAATATGAGAATATCTCACAAAATTACAAGAATCTGATTTACCAGCTGTTACCCAAGAATACCGAAGAATACCGACAGATGCAAGAGACATCGGCCAGAGACTGTAAAGATTATAAACAGGCAATGAAAATAAATAACGAACGATTGGCACAAGCCCAAATGGGCACACCCACCTATGCGCTGGTGATGTATCATCGATCTCTTATTTATAATCTGGAGCGCAACAGCCGGGAAGAGATGAGCTGCTTGGCCCTTTCTTCCATCTCGGATATCCAATCGGCCATAATGGACCATGCCTCTCTGTGGACATTGGCCAAATTGCTATATGACAATGGAGACATTGAAAGAGCCTACACCTATATGCGCTTTTCGTGGAATGAAACAAAACTGTATAACGCCCGCTTGAGAAATATTCAGAGTGCCGGAATATTATCGCTGATAGACGCAACTTTCCAATCGATGATTGAAAAGAAAAATCACAAACTTCAGTTAAATCTCATTCTAATCAGTTTTCTGTTTGTAGCCCTCGCATTAGCTTTTATATATATAGGTATACAATTTCGTAAACTATCGGCAGCAAAGAACGCGCTGCAACAAGTAAATTTCAAACTGCAATCGCTCAATGATGAGCTGAAATCAACAAATGACGATCTATCCGAATCAAATCATATAAAAGAAGAATACATCGGGCGTTTTTTAAATCTTTGTTCTACCTACATAGACAAACTCAACGCATACAGAAAAATGGTCAACAAAATGGTGACTATGAAACGTACCGACGAATTGTACAACATGACCCGCTCTTCAGAGGGACTAAACAAAGAGTTAGATCAACTGTATGCCACATTCGACTCGGCATTTCTACATCTATTTCCAGATTTTGTAGAGCAGATAAATGATTTGCTTGAAGAAGAAGGAAAACTCATTCCCAAAAAAGGGGAACTTTTGAATACTGAACTCCGCATCTTTGCCCTCATACGTCTGGGCATTGACAACAGTTCACAGATAGCTGAATTCTTACGCTATTCGGCAAACACGATTTACAATTATCGAGCAAAAGTAAAAAATAGTGCAAAAGTAGAAAGAAGCACTTTCGAAGATGCGATAAAAAGGATTCGTTAGTCTACTTTTTATCTTTGACATATCCATATTTTATCCACTTTTTAGGTTCACAGTAAACAAATCAAACAATTGATTTTCAGATAAATAATATCATAAGTCATCCACTTATTTATTGGAATACGAACAGCGTGCCTCAGAATCGACTAATTTTGTAAACAGATGGGCGACCATCTATTGACGATTATATTAACATTAAAATTTGGTACGTATGAAAAAGTTACTGATTGCCTTACTGGCAATATTTGTATCATTAACAGGTTTTGCTCAAAAGATGTCGGTTACTGGTGTGGTAATAGATGAACAACGAGTACCCGTTATCGGAGCAAGTGTAATTGAGAAAGGTACATCAAATGGTATCGTAACAGATATTAACGGACATTTCTCAATTAGCGTAAAACGTGGCGCCACCATCGTCTTTTCGTCCATAGGATATAAGACACAGGAATTGAAAGCCACGGGCGCAATGACCGTAGTACTCCAGGAAAACAATCAACTTCTTGATGAAGTTGTAGTAATAGGCTACGGTAGTGTAAAAAGAAAAGACGTAACAACTGCCGTCTCGTCTGTTTCGACAAAAGATTTAGGAGAACGCCCACTTATCTCGGTAAGCCAAGCCATTCAAGGTAAAGCTGCCGGTATCTCGGTATCATCTCCTAATGGTATGCCTGGAGCAGGAATGACTATTCGTGTTCGTGGTACGACGTCTATGAACGGTAGCAACGATCCTCTTTATGTAATAGACGGTGTTCCTACAACCGACATTTCTTATTTATCGCCCGACGACATTGCCAGCATTCAGATTCTGAAAGATGCTTCTTCGGCAGCGATATACGGTTCGCGTGCTGCCAACGGTGTCATTATGGTGACCACCAAAAAGGGAGAAGCAGGGGTAGCGAAAATATCTTTCAATGCACATTTTGGATTTAACAAAATACAGAATAAGATAAAACCTCTGAATGCAGCGCAATACAAAGACTTACAAGACGAAATAGGATTGGTTTCTTTACCAGACAATCTGACTGACAAGACCAATTGGTTCGATGAAATTTACCGAACAGGGACTTCACAAAACTATCAGCTATCAATAACGAATGGTAACGACAAAATGAATTATTATATCTCGGGGGGATACACGGGAGAAAATGGCGTTATCGATTATTCGGGTTACAAGCGTTACAACTTTCGCGCTTCGCTGAACAATCAAATAAAGAGTTGGTTGAAAATAAGTGCAGACGTCTCTTATGCCGATATGGCAAGTAAGGGCGATATTATTTCGGGTACAGGATCTAACAGAGGCGGCGTAGTACTAGCTGTAATCAACACC
Organism: Bacteroidaceae bacterium; assembly: GCA_041907665.1. Classification (GTDB taxonomy): domain Bacteria; phylum Bacteroidota; class Bacteroidia; order Bacteroidales; family Bacteroidaceae; genus JAAYUD01. The sequence goes on along the minus strand of JAYRGW010000039.1, from coordinate 6,524 downwards.
CCTACTTATGCACCCGTTTGGGATCCTGCCAATCCAAAACAATATTACACCAATTTTTATGGTGTAAACATCACCAGTCCGTCAGAAAACGTTGCTCGACAGAAAGACAATAAAACAACGTCCGACAGATTGTTGGCTACAGGAAAAGCATTGATCACATTCATGCCCGGATTTACTTTCAGTTCATCAATGACACTGGATAGAGGCTACGAAAAAGTATTCAATTTCCTTGATCCTATCGCTACAACAAATGGTAGAGAGAATTATGGAACAGGATATGATCAACGTTCTTTGAACACGATCTTGACATTCGATAATATCTTATCATATAATAAACAATTCGGTAAACATGGATTGGATGTTATGGCCGGTTCATCATGGACAAGTTCAAAATGGTCGGAAAGCTGGATCAATGCATCTCATTATGCCAATGGTTATATCAAAACATTGAATGCAGCCAACGAAATCTCGTGGACCGGTACAGGTACCTCAGAATCGGAATGGGCAATCATGTCGTATATGGGGCGTTTGGCATACAACTACGACAGCAAATATTTGGTAACGGCCAATCTACGTGCTGATGGTTCGTCGAAATTGGCTCCCGGCCACCGTTGGGGCGTATTCCCATCGTTCTCCGGAGCATGGCGTATATCGAGTGAAAACTTCATGAAAAATCTGACATGGATAGACGACATGAAGATACGTGGAGGTTGGGGACAAACAGGTAACCAATCGGGACTAGGCGACTACTCTTACCTAGCAGCATACAACATCAACCGTATTGCGTGGTTCACAACAGGAAACAACAATGCCGTGCCCAATACGACTGACCAATCTACACTAAGCTATCCTGATTTGACATGGGAAACCACGTCTCAGACAGATATTGGTCTTGATTTGACCATTTTAAAGAATCGTCTGACATTTGCAATGGACTATTATTACAAGAAGACGACAAACATGCTCATGACCGTATCATTACCTACTGGATCTGCTCCGGCAAATACGTTTACTCGCAACGAAGGAACAATGACAAACAGAGGTTTTGAATTTTCGATAGACTCACGTAACCTGGTAGGTGCATTCAAGTGGGAAACCAACTTCAATATATCGTTCAATAAAAATAAATTGAAAAAACTGGAATTGTCGAAAATATACTATGATGCAAAAACGACAGACCAAGTGAGCGACTACGTTGTACGTAACGAACCGGGACGCCCATTAGGCTGCTTCTGGGGATACATTGCCGAGGGAGTAGATCCTGAAACAGGAGAGTTGAAATATAAAGATACTACCGGCGACGGTGTAGTTTCGGCATCGGACAGAACATACATTGGGGACCCGAATCCCGATTTCACATTCGGTATGAGTAACACTTTTTCGTACAGAGGATTCAACCTCAGCGTATTGTTACAAGGAAGCTATGGTAATGACATCTATAACGTATCTCGCATGGAGACAGAAGGTATGTATGATGGAAAAAATCAGTCGACCAGAGTGTTGAATCGCTGGAGAATACCCGGACAGATAACAAACATACCCAAGGCCGGATTTGATATGAAAAACTCTTCGTACTTCGTAGAAAACGGCAGTTACTTGAGAGTGAAGAATATTACACTTTCGTATGATATTAAGAATTCGTTACTCCGTAAATGGGGCATCACCAAGTTACTACCTTACGTAACCTTCAACAACCTGATTACGTGGACTAAGTACAAAGGAATGGATCCAGAAGTAAACCAATATGGCAATAGCGGTACGGTACAAGGTGTCGACTACGGTACTTATCCTCAAAGTAAATCTTTCTTGCTTGGTTTGAATATTGAATTTTAAAATAAGCTTATCATGAAATCAAAAAATATAAAACTCTTATTAAGTTGTCTGTTTGTAGGCGCTCTGACATCCTGTACTCTTGATTACAATCCAGTATCAACGTATACGGAACTAACGAATGGCGTACCTTCTGATACAACACAAGTTCTCTTAAAAGACAGAGATGCAGCTGTTAGTCAGCGCCAAGTATTGTATCAGCTGCTCAGAAACCGTCAAGAGCATTGGTACCTGGATTTGGAATTAATAGCCGAAAGCCATTCGGACAATGCATACGCCGGTACTACAGGTGCAGAAGTTGTACCTTTCGAAAATAATGGTCTCGATGCAAGCAACCCTGACCTTGAACGTGATTGGAATAGATATTTGGAAGATATTGCTCAATCTAACGTACTCATAAACGGCTTGGATTATTTGCTGAAAAAGAACCTTGTCTCGCAAGCCGAATACAATCAGTGGCAAGCAGAAGGAAAAATTTTCCGGGCATTGGTATTGTTTGACATGTGTCGTATATGGGGCGGAGTTCCTTTGATTACCAAAGTAGCTCAAACCATTACAGCTAGTAATATTAAAGAAATCTATCCTATTTATTATCCGGCTAAAACGACGGCAGCAGAATGCTACAAACAAATTGAGAGCGACTTGACCAGCGCACTTCAATATGCTCCAGACATGAAGACATCGGACAAAACGCTGCTCTCGAAAACAGTAGCTCAAGCAATGTTGGCTAAAGTATATGCCGAAAAGCCTATCAGAGATTACAATAAAGTTGTAGAATATGCTGACATGGTAAAAAGCACACCAGGACTAACCCTCGAAAGCGACTATTCTAACTTGTTTGGATACGACTCTACTGCAAAAGATTGCAAGAAACGGAATACCAGTGAAAGCATCTTGGAAATTCAATATCAAACAGGCGATTCCAACTGGGCTTCGTGGATGTTCGGTAGAGACCTGACCAGCTATGACTTCTATTTTACATGGGCCAAATGGATCACCCCTTCACGCGACTTGATTAAAGCTTTCGATGATGAAGGAGACGTTATTCGCAAAAACGAATCTATCGTTTACTATGCTTGCACATGGAGTAACTATTATCCGGCCAGCAACTATCCATTCATGTACAAAGCGCGCTCTGCAGTAAATAGCATCATCAAACTTCGTTTGGCTGATATTCTTCTTCTAGAAGCAGAAGCAAAAGTCAACCTAGGTAGTCTTGGCGATGCAGCTACTCTTGTCAACCAAATTCGTAATAGAGTAAGCTTGCCAAATCTGCCATCGTCCGTTACATCGGATAAGACTGCAATGGCCAATGCGGTATTAAAAGAACGCCGCCTGGAACTTGCATTCGAATGTCAACGTTGGTTCGACTTGTGCCGCAACGATAAAGTAGAGTCTGTAATGAATGCCGTTTATGCCAAAGACAGTGGACGCCTTGCGCAAAAAAAGACGTTCGACAAGAACTCTTATTTACTGCCAATTCCACAAACAGCTTTGGACAAAAATAATAACTTAATCCAGAATCCGGGATATTAATTAATTATAACGCATGAACCTAAAATACCTCATAGTGACTTTCAGCCTCACACTATTTGCTCTGGCTGCTTGTGGTAGTGGAAACTCTGCCAGCGGAACAACCGATCCCGACAATGGTGGAGGAGAAACAGCAAAAGACGTAACTATTTATACGACCTCTGTGAACGGTAGTAAACTGAGCAAAACAACAGCTGCTTTCAGCACTACCGACAATATGTCGCCGAGTACTCTTACCTTGAATGCTTCCACATCATATCAAAAGATGGACGGTTTCGGAGCAGCCATAACCTATTCGACAGCCTACAATCTACTAAAGATGACTAGTGCTAATCGTACAGCATTCTTGAAAAAGACCTTCTCGGATAGCGAAGGATACGGATTCAGCTATGTCCGAATTTCTATTGGATGCTCTGATTTCTCGAGTACGGAATATACTTGTTGCGATACAAAAGATATATCCAACTTCGGTCTGAAGAGTGATGACAACAACTATGTCATTCCAATATTGAAAGAGATATTAGCCATAAACCCCAAACTTCGCATTATCGGTTCGCCATGGACATGTCCTCGCTGGATGAAGGTTACTGATATTGAAAGCAAGACTCCATACAATTCGTGGACAGGCGGGCATGTAAATCCTGACTATTATCAGGATTATGCCACCTATTTCACTAAATGGATTCAAGCTTATCAGAATGCAGGTATACCAATCTATGCCGTAACTCCACAAAACGAACCTTTGAATGCCGGTAACTGCGCTTCTACGCTCATGCCGTGGGAAGAAGAAGCCGCCTTTTTGAAAGTATTGGCTCCTACTTTAAAAGCAAGCAACCTGACAACAAAGGTTTACGTTTTCGACCATAATTTCAATTATGACGGCAATGCTGACCAAGCAGATTATCCTGTCAAGATATACAATACGCTTGGTAATGTAGAAGGCGCAGAATATATTGTAGGCGCAGCATACCATAACTATGGAGGCTCTTACACCGAATTGGCAAACATACATAATCAAGCACCATCGAAAGGGCTGATATTCTCGGAAACATCTATCGGCGAATGGAACGACGGACGTAACCTTTCGGCTCGGTTAATGAACGATATGCAAGATGTTGCTTTGGGAACAGTAAACAACTTCTGTACTGCTGTTATTGTATGGAATTTGATGCTCGATACAAACAAAGGTCCCAATCTGGATGGCGGTTGCCAAACATGCTATGGTGCGGTAGATATTAATCCCAACGATTATGCTACCATCAACTACAATTCTCATTATTATATTCTTGCACATCTGGCAAGCGTGGTAAAACCAAATGCTGTCAGAATAGCAACAACAGTTGGAAGCTTTTCTCAAGACGGATTGACTTATGCCGCCTTTAAAAATGCCGACAATACATACGCTGCGGTTCTGTGCAATAATAATAGTACGCAAAAATCATTGGTATTGAGTGACGGGACACATCACTTCTCTTGTACAATTCCGGCTTACGGTATTGTTTCGTGCCAATGGTAAATTGTTTAATTCTAGAAAAATTATAAGACATGAAAACATTGAAATATACTCTATCAATTATTTTCGGACTACTTTTAACGGTTTCTTGTAGCAATAACGATAATAACGATGCTCCTGGAAAACCCGTAATGACATCCGAAACATCCTTTTCGTCAGCAATGTTTGGCGACAGCTTAGCATTCAAGATGAAAGTCTCTGACGAAGGGAATATCCCGTTGTCAACCTTAAAGGCGCAACTCTATTTCGGTGACGAACTGGTTTCGAGCACCACTATCCGTACAAAGAACTATCAGGAATATGCAGGGAAAATATATATTCCTTTCTTCAAAAACATTCCCAATGGAACGGCAACACTAAAGTTTGTCCTACAGAACATTCACTTTACAAAAGTGGAACAAACCTATAGTTTGGCACTAACACGTCCTGATTATGATCATCTGACCTTAGTAACCGATCAATACGGCAATTTGACTATGACCCGTGTAGGACTAAATGAATATAGTGTAACAGGAGATTTCGATATGAAGGTAAAAGGATACATTCAGGCACCTGCCATGGGTAACAGTGGTAATGTTGTCAACTTCGGTTGGGAAAACAATACCATCACCCAAGGTAGTACATCGCCTATCACTTTTACCAACACAAGAGCCGGACATTATACCATCACGTTCAATACCTTGACTTACGAAGGTAGTCCATTCCTGAATCTTAAATTCGACGGACAGGCTATGACTATGGCAGACGACAACAACTACTATGTAGATAAGACCTTCACTCAAGGGCAGACCATTTCTACTGATGGTATTGATTTGTCTTCGATATGGATAGATCCGGACTTCTTCAAGTTGAATAATGATGGCACACTGACATTTGTTCCGGTATCAGGCGAATACAAGGTAACACTCAACTATCAATACAATTACCTACGTGTTGAAGCCATGAAAAATGGTTCACCGGCTTCGCTCAACACCGCTGATGGATCTGGAGCAATTTGGATTATAGGTGAAGGATGTGGTAAACCATCGGTTACAAACAATCAGGTAGGCTGGAGTACGGACAATGCTTTATGCATGGCTCAGATATCACCGGCTGTCTATCAAACGACTTTTGTAGCCGGGCAACAGATAACGACGGACGCAATCAACTTTAAGTTCTTCGACGAAAAAGGTTGGACCAGTAATATCTCGTCTATCTTATCAACAACAAGTGATGTTATATATGTAGGTGATGGCAATAACGGAAGAGATTCCGGTAATTTAGGTATCGTTACCGGAAAAACCTTGACTTCGGGCAAAACGTATGTCTTTACTGTAACATTTGCGGCAGGACCTAAAGCCCTACTGACTGTTACGGAGAAGTAATTTTCAGTTTATAAAGATGGTAGTGGCATGTTCTCTTCTTGAGTTCATGCCATTATTTTTTGGACCTTATAATCAATGTTTATTTTGTTTTTATTGGTGTCCGGTAAAACCTTAAGAGTATGAAAAAGGATTTCAGAGGACCTATACAATGGTATTCTGAAGTATTTTTTGAAAAATAAGCCCCCTAATCAAAAAGTGACGGCTGAGAAGGAGGAGAACTAGACTGATTAATGATTTGCAGCCATGCCTTTTCAGGATTTTCGCAGAAACTATATAGGTTTATG
>JAYRGW010000038.1:0-34834 GCA_041907665.1 Bacteroidaceae bacterium | reverse complement strand
AAAGTGAGGGCTTTAATCGTTTCTTAACAGCCAAAAAACATGGATCATAATTAAAAAGGACCAAAGAAATAGATTCCCAGGGATAGATATAAGAAAGGGCGTACCATGAATTATGATACACCCTCTTGAGCGTTTTTAAGAGATTGTTTTGCACGCTCTGATGTATTAATATGCCTTTTATCTATGAGGGAATAATCTTTTTGTTTCTGAAACCATTTTTATTTTAGGAAGACCGTTTACAGCATGTAGTGCTTTTATATCTTCGTCTGTAGCCTTTCTGAAATTCTTAAATTTAGCAACGTATCCTATTACGGTCAGTGAACGTGGACCATAAGGTTTTTTCGAGTATATATATTCGGGCTCTACCAGAACATCTCCTGATTGTTCTTTTAGAAGTTCTGCTACTAGATTTTTTTTCCTGTCTGACAATGTGTATTTTTCAGGAAACAAACTCCAATTCCATGTAATGCTCTTTTCCATCTTTGTTGTATTGATGTCAAGATCTGCTACTGTCGGATATTGCTCTACATGTGTTGTTATGGCCGATACGGAAGAAGTACATGCTATTTTAGTAGAACAAGAACTAAATAAAATGGCTCCTAATAAGCATACAAATAAACTGATTTTCTTCATGATATTTGTTATTTGCAGGTTGAACATGGTGTAACTTTTGTGAAATTCTTATAGGTAGCAGGATAGCCGGTCACTACTATTTTTCTAATTCTGTGGAGTTTAATAGATGTTGCGTACTGTGGCGCTACTAATACGTCCGCGTCGCCATTTTCTTTCAATGCTAATGCTACTGCTTTTTCGTGTACTTTTTTATATCCCAGCTTTGCATCTTTCTTAGGGACTATCATGGTATAAGAAATTTTGGATGAAGAAACGATTAAATCGGCTTCATTGTAGCTTTTTATACCAGTTGCAATACCGAGGCTTGTTGCTGTCTGGCTAACATAAGTGGAACATGAACATAGGCCTGCTCCCAATAATAATGTAATAAGTAGTTTTTTCATCTTTGATAAATTTATGTTATAAGAATTATTTGCAAATATATGGACTCTAATATGAAGCGGCAACCCCTAAATATAGCCATTGTGTTCATTTAGCAAAATGATGTGCTTATGTTGTATGAAATTGTGCTTATTCTGTTGATTTTTTTATTTCCAATTTTGTGTTTTAATGTAATAGTTGACAAAAGTTTCTTTTAATGGGTTATTTTGAATTTATTTGATGCGTTTTCTAAACGTTATTTGTCTGAATGATATTTTTGTAGAGGTGCTCCAAGAATATCGTTTTAGTCGACTCGGTTGCAAAAGAATATGCCAAAGACGACATTATAAGCCTAACGGTAAAGGGCTTAAATCTGAAAGCGGTCAATGCCTTTAGCTTTGCTCTGCCATACGACCAAAACGATCTCGAGTATATCGGTATGCAACCGATCCACACTAAAGAGATGGAGAATCTGACTTATGATCGTCTTCATAAAACGGGCGAAAAAGTGTTATATCCCACCTTCGTCAATATCGGAGATAAAGAAACGCTTAGCGGCGATCTCGATTTGTGTGTCATAAGGTTTAAAGCCAAACATCATTTGAAAATTAATTTGATACCCACAAATATAATGCTGGTAGATAAATATCTGAATTATATTACAAATTCGGGTGAATAATATTATGCGATCGTATTGAGGACAATAAAGAAAGCATAATAAACGTAATAAAAAATGTAGAATAATTTGGTGCCTATTTTAAGGCCTTGTCGTGCTACTGGTAGATGAAAATCATATAAAAAGGCGACTTGGCAGCAAATAGCTTTTAGAAATTGATGACAAAGCCCATGGAATAAAATAGAAAAAAATAATTAATATATGGAATTATTTATATATACTACCAAATGATGGTCCAATATAAAAATAGTGAGTTTAATTTTTCACCTAATTATTTATCCTCACTTTATGTGGAGATTAAAAATTTTAACTGTGTAGAAAGGAATAATATTTAACATTGGTTTGGACCAAATATAGGTAAATAAGTACACAATATGTTGGCAATTAGTTGAAATGAAAATGAATATTCTTTGGTGGCTATTTGCAAATTTGTTCCTATCGTGAAACTATATATTTTCCAGATAACAACTATACTTAAAAAATAAAATAAGAAATTCTTGATTAGCTGATAAAATAGAAAATTATTTTAATGATTGAATAAACGTCTTCATATACCTACTCTATTGTAGAATTGTTCATTCTAGTCTAAAAAAGACTAATAATCAATCGATTCTCAATATTTTTTACTATCCTTTCATCAAAATAGCCTATATTTGTAGGCCCATTTATTCTTGTTTATATTCTGATATAGGAATGAAACAGAAGTGGATAAATAAAATGGTATAATAATTCGATATAATTGATTTATGAAAATTCAATTCATAGCACAAGGAATTCCAGAAAGTAAAAGTGTACCTGTAGGAGATACTATAAATAGCGCATTGACACAAACGGCATATAATTCGTTTGCTGCATTTGTAGCATTCGTAAGTGTAGATGGCATTAATCAACTGAAAGACAGCTTTACAAAATTTGTAAATAATGGTGGCTGTATACGTTTGTATATTGGCGTCGATCTTCATGGAACGTCAAAAGATGCACTTCAATTATTACTTTCTCTTGAAGGCATTCAATGTTATGTAGTATATTCAACCAATAGAATTGTGTACCATCCAAAAATTTATTCTTTTGAGGGAAAAAATACTAATATGCTTATAGTTGGTTCTTCCAATATGACTCTGTCTGGATTATATCAGAATATGGAAGCTTCGATTTGTATATCATGTGAAAATAATGAAGAAGATAGAAGTGTAATATCTGATATTTACGATTATTACAATACCATACTATCGAATGAATCTGCATATTGCCAGCCTCTAACTCAAGAAATAATAGATATTCTTTATAAGAATAAAGTCGTTCTAACAAGCGAGGAAACAAGAGCACAGACAAATGAACAGAATAAGAAAAATCAAACTGCAATAAATGATCAAGAAGAATTAAAAAAAACTTTTTCATCTGTAAAAATTCCACCTTCTAAAGTAGTTCATAGAAAGACATTTATAGAAAATGTCTATACAGAGAAAGATGTAAATAGGGATACCTCTATTTACTTTCAATCAGTTCAAATAGAAAGAAATTCGATGTGGATAGAAACAAAGGATATGACAGGTGGGTCAAGAAATATATTGGATTTATCAAAAAAAGGAGTTTCTAATGGTGTTACGAAACCCGGGAGTGTTGAATTTTTCGGTATAGATAAAGATAATTATACTATAGAAAAAGATATTGAGTTAGACTATAATGGTAAAATTTATAAAGGAAATACTATTAAATATGCAGATGGAAACAGTAATTGGCGTTTACAAATTAAAGGTGAAGCAGACGATGGTTCAAAAATAACTTACCTATCTAATCCAAAATTAGGAATACCAGGTGGATTAACGCAAAAAATACTAGTTTTTGAAAAAACGACAGAACAAGATAGATATAAGCTACATATACATGATGAAGAATATATTGATCAGTTTAAAAGTATTTCTATAGAATGGGCTACAATGGGAAATACAAATGGAAGAGCTTATGGCTATATCAATTAAGAAATAGCCATAAACTGTTTTACTAATTTTGAAGCAGATTCTAAATCATAAATGTGTGGATATTGTGATATTATATATTTCAGAGAACGGGCGTCAAGATTATATAATTTGGCTATAATAACATCCAATTCGAAAAATAACTCTGTTCGATTAGAAGAATCTCTCTTTTCCAAATTATCTAAACCTTTCCATAATCCTGCTAATCTATCATCACCAATAAGGAATGAATAGCATATTGATTTTAAATGATTAAAAATAGAATTACCATTTAAAAATATATCTTTTGATTGATCTAAAGATGGAATTGGAATTTGTTTTATTATTGTCTGGGTTAAGTCTATTCCATTCAATTTATTCTTAACTATATAATCAAAAATCACAGAATTGAATAAACAAGCAAGATAAATCAATTCTTCATTACTAGGTGTAATAAGAAATTGAACTGATTGAGATGCTGGAATAAAAGGTAAAATTGTTGCAACACACACCCTTTTATTTGATGCTGATGTTAAGCTGTGCCATGCTAACATAAATTCTGCTTTATATTTGGACGATAATTTTTCCCATTTATCTCGCTGGATGAAAAAACGAGACAAAGGCTTTACGCCATGTATTTTATCCTGTTCAGAAATTTTCTTTGCACTAGCTTTGTTTTTATATCTATTGGTTACAGGAACTGCATTAAACCCAGAATACACACCATCGAAAGAATTAAAAAATTTCCCTTCGTATACAGGTATATTATAGCGATTAGCTTCTTTATCTAAGTATGCTACATGATTTGTGATGTGAACAATTCTGCCGTATTTAATATAAGGAAAAATCTTGTTGATAGTTGAAAATTTACGATAAAAGGAAAGTATGATCTTAAGATCAGTAGTGTTTGAGATATTAGGTAACATGTGAGTCTCAGGATTAAGCAAAGTCAGATCACTTGTATTTATCTTAATTCGAGAACCATTAATTTCATCAACTTCTGTAAGATTCATACCTGTAAAGAAAGAATCAGAATCATGATTATGTCCTATAAGTAAAAGGCAATATCTTTCTCGGCTATCAATATCAAAATATTTATTCTTATTGATAAAATCGTATACAGCTATAATATCAGCTTTAATTCGATTGAAGAATTTCTTATTCACTGCAGATGTAATCGATGAGCTCTTAATAATAATACCTATAACACCGAACCTGGATTTTTGGTTATAGCAAGCATCTGCAAATAATGTGCTTGTATTAAGTTCACCTGAATTCGAATTCCTAAAATATGGAGACTTTTTTATTGTACGTTTACAATCTTCTATAGCTAAGCGATAGTCATTTGCAAACGAGCTCAATAATTCATTTTTCATTATAACACTACCCACATTAAATTTGAAATTTAGTTGAGCAAATTCTTTAGAATACTGTGAGTAAACTCCTTTTTCTTCAAATCTAATTTTTTCCCATGGCGGATTTCCTAAAATAATATCATACTTTTGTAAAAAATCTGTGCCTACAGCTAAATCTTGATGATAAACATATCCATCTAAATACAATTTTTCTTTTATCGTATTTGTAGAAGCAATGTCTTTGTGAAGCAAAAAATTGCCAAATGTGAAATGACTATTAAGCGTTTTATATAAGTTGTAGTCACCAACATAGTCAACAATAGATAATTTTGCCAATTCTAAAGCAATGCAATCAACATCACATGCGTATATATTAGAAGCAATTTGTCTAATTATATTGTAGTGTGATGTCTTAGAATTGTCAGTTAGAATACAACTAATATATTTTAGTGCTGCAAGAAGGAACGCTCCAGCCCCACAAGAGAAGTCTGCAATCTTAGCTGTTTTAATACCATCGATACCATTAGTCGAAATGTAATAGTCTATTGAAACTTTTGTTAGAAAAGACACCAATTCACTTGGACTGTAATAACTACCCAATTGGTTGCGGTATTTTTTTCCATCAGACAAGTCAAAGCCTATTGTGTCGACAGAAAGTAAACTTTCGTAAGCATCACTAATATTTATGTAATCAACACTATCAGAAGATACATTAATAATATTCTGTTCTATTTCGTTCAAGTTACAAATCCATTCTACTAAAATACAAGAATCGTTTAAATTATTCTTAAGCCAATATGCACCTGACAAGATATCCTTGACTGTTTGATTTTTATTTTTTGTATACAAAAGAATAACTATAGAAGCTCTTGCTATTGCTTTTGCACGATTTACTTTTGTTGGGTCTATCTCTAATTCATTTTCATGATAGTACATCAAAAGAGAATGAAGAATATTTTTATATATATATAAAATTTTATTCATTATAGTTGTATAATGGGATGATTAAAAAACACTTTTACATGAATTGTACGGATTATTTCTCTTATTATCTGTTCGGACATATTTAATTGAGAATATATTTGATAATATTTATCTTTAAACATATTATCTAAAGTATTACTCAAAATTCTATGAACATGACCAACATCATTTAATTCATTGATACCAGCAACCTTTAAAAGGATTTTGTGTATGAAATCCTGCTTATAAATAAATAATGTTTTATTAAACTGTTCAACATTCTGATATAATGTATATAAAATGACACTACTTTGAATACCTGTTTGGTATGAAAGCATTTCAATACAATTTTCACTTCCAATAAGTTTTCCTTCAATATTTTTACTATTAGGCATACAATTAACATTCAACATCTTTGAAAGTTGCTCATCTAGTTGCGCAATATTTATTTTTGTTTTTATATGATTTTCATGTCCTGACATCTTTTCGTAATATTCCTTTTTTAGACGAGGTGTAAGTTTATATTTACTGAGTACAATATCATCAATAAGTCTTTCACATATTAGGCGCTCATGCATGTTGAGCATATCTCGCTTGAAACTTTCTTCTATAAACTGATCAACATCTTTAACTGAATCATAACAAATATGTACAAACTCATAATTAGGAAGTTTTGATTTTAAGAAATCATGCTTTAGTTCATTACATAATAGAGCAAGACTTTTGATCTCATGATTATCAAGTATATCATCAGCCACTGGTAATTTTTGTATATATCCACCGCTAATGGTGAATTTTGGATTGATGATTTTCATGAAAAACGATGCTATTTTTGAATTTAAGAATGCCATGTGACATAAAACATCTCCAGATATAATTCTTATTCCTGGACCAGAAGCAATAAAAACCTGATTTTTTAGCTTGATTCGAACATTAAGGCCTAAAGTTCCTGTATCACTAAAAACCAATGAGGTGTTTGGTATAAAAGATGGATTACGTAATACTCCACCCTTATTATTTTTTATACACTCACCATCTTTCCCCCATTTTACTTTGTATATATTTAGACCTTGCCATTTGCTGAATCCACCACCTTTACTTGCAAGACACCAATCTGGATCATTAGATTCCCATATATATTTTACCATTGTGTCATTATCACCTGTCGAACTTCCTTGCATACATTTACCAAAATCGCCATATCGATGATACATAGAGAGAGAAGATAGATCATTACCAAATTGGTAATTAAACTCATAGCTTTTATTCTTAGAGAAGGTAGAAGTCTTGACTGAATAAATAGGAAGCGTTTTCTTTTTTAGAGCTGTCATTTTATTGGGCAATGATAATTGGCGTAAATTTAGAAATTCTGTAGAATAATCTTTATTCTTATCATTCTTTAATTGAAGAATAGCTAATACTACGTTTGTTTTTTCTCCATTTATATTCTTAAAAGCATTACTGCCTAAATCGACACAACTGCGAAGAAATATATTTTGAATGATATTTACTCGAAAGTCTTTTAAGCTTGATAAATTCAACCAACCATTTTGAGCTACAACAGCAATAGTATCATTAGGTTTAATTTGACGCATCATTTCAAGTAAAAAAGAGAAGCACATATCGCCTTTGGCCATAGGATATCTATCTTGTAAAAAAACTTTAACCTTTGAATCCATATCTCTTTTGCCCATGAAAGGAGGATTAGTTAGAAAAATTACATTTTTTCCTGATTTTCTAGCTTTTAAAAGAATGTCATTAAAACTAAGATTCTCAATTTTCTTTGATAATACATTTTCATTAAGAAAACCCTTAAAATCATTTTTGATTCCACCAAAATTAAATATTGGACCAAAATCAAAAGATTTTGAGGTTTTATAAGCTAACATAAAAATAGATAAATTTGCAATTTCAGATAAATCTGAATCGAGATCAAATCCCAATAAATTATTTGCAAGAATCGTTTGAGCTATATTCGTTTCTTGCATATGGGATTTATACCAATTAAATAATTTTCGATAAATAAATGCTAGAAAATTGCCACCGCCTGATGCTGGATCAACAAATAAGAGACTACTTGGGTCATCATATGTGGAAAATATTTGTTCTACTAAGTACTCCACCATATATCTGTCAGTGAAAAATTGAGTTTGAAAAAGTAAATGTTTACCTTCCTTCTTTTTAATAGAACTATTATTTTTTGTTGGAACTTGTTTTAACAAATATGCTTTAATCTGTTGATAAATATCTGATAAAATAAATTCATCAGATGCGTTTTGTTGTTCTTTTAAAGCTGTCAAAATGTTACAAATTTTTTTTTCATCAGATGGAGCTATTTCACAATGTACCTTTTCATATGCAGAAATGATATTTTTATATCTCTTAGAGATAATATTATAAAATTTGTTTGCAAATACATTCTTATTATCGTCTATAGGCACTCCTTGTGATAAAAGTGCATATAAAACAGAAACATATGTACTTAAATTGTATACAGAATTATTGTCAAACTTTATTTCAAAATGCTTTAATAGTAATACAATTATCTTATTTATTTGATTCTTCATTATCGAGCAAATCTGTTAAATTAATATTCATATATCCCATGGCTTCCATACATTCAATTAGAAAAGTGGCACTGAATGCCCCTCTGCTAATTTTACTGTTAATACTTGCCACGGTATAAATATAGCCTTTTGATTTCAATAGCTTTTGTAAATCTTCTGCTGAAATACTCTTTTTGAGCATTTGAATCTTCAGAATTTTCTTTGCAGTATTGATGCCCATAAATGATATTTTTTTGTAAATATACAAATAATTAGCGAATATGAGATATTTATGTAGCACATAAAATGCATTTTAGGCAAAAATAACGTAAGCCCTCGATAAAATACACATTGTAGTCTTCCGAATACTCAAAAAAGGCGTTAAGGCCTCTCTTCTGTATTTATATAATCTTTGGAGTATTATTAGAGTTCTTTATAGGTAGCCAGTAGGGAATTTCTATATATGCGTAAGCAGTTCTTTCGGATTAGTCCCGTTCTCCTTGCATGAGCGAAGAGATTATAGGCCCATGAGTCGCTGGTGTCGTATGTTAGTTTTTTCGGTGGAGTTCTTAAATTTCTTGTGTGGAGTATATCCGACAATGGGAAAAGGTACATCATGAATTTGATCAATAAAGGGCTGTGCGGGAGAATACGAAATCGTTTTATGTTGTAACAGATTACCAAAAATGCAATGCATATCACTGAATTTATTTGATCCGCGAGCATCTGTGAAAAAACTAACGTATGTCGCAGCCATAACTTCCGTTACTTACTGCGGTAACTAACGGAAGTTATCCTAACAACTAACGTTAGTTTCGTCAACAACATCCGTTAGTTATGGCAGCGACATACGGTTGATTTTTTGTCGTTGTCGTATGTTAGTTTTTTCGGTGACGTCCTTAAGTTTTTCGCGCCACGTACATACGACAACAAAAAAAGGTACATACGTGGATTTCGACAATAAAGCTATGCTTGGACGTGATACGAAATCATTTTGTGTTGCCTTATTTTATCAAAAATGCGGAATGTGCGGAATAGAATCCCTATAAACTCAATATTTTTTTTATTGGCGTATGGCACGTTTATCATTATGATACTCTAATTACATGAAATATGATTACATAAAAACAAAAAATAAAAAAAATTAAAGAGGAGGGAATCCTATTCCGCACATTCCGCAGGGCTTTGTCGATTTTCAAGGCTGTGATATATTGTGAGTGCGATTTTTGACTTGACCAATAATTTCTTCACTTTTTGTAAAAAGAGATTTGGCGCATATTTTTGTAGAGTTGACCATTATTTCATAATGTCGCAAAAGATTGGATAAAGATAATATTATGTAATTAAGGCAAGCATTTATAGCTCTATTTAATATTAATAGAAAATGCCTTATTCACCCTAATTCCCTTGATTTCAGAAAAAGAGGAAAATTATTGGTCAGGAAGGTAATAGACTATTATTTGTAAGGTTTATTTTCGGCTGTAAAATAGAACAATGGCACTGACTTCTTTAAATGATTGGGGTTTATCCGATTTGTATTTTGCGTGGTGCATACCCCCATTGACATCATATTCCGCTGGTTGATAAGTGGTTGTCTCGAAGTCGTTTTTCAGAACGTTTTTCAAGGTGAACATTGGAGCTGATACTGATACTATTTTAACCACACCTCGGTGGTACTTCTTGATATACAGCCCCAAGCGTCATTTCTGGAAAATGATAAGGACGAACACAAAAATTCATAATGGCGAAAATAAATGTTTCTAGTTACAAACTTTTATTTTCGTCATTATGAATTTATCACTGTTTATCAATGCATTGCGAGTGATATATTTATGCTTCGTCCTGATCCGGTTTACACTCGATCGGTGAATTGAGTACAAAAATTGTGCTTTGTAGGGCCTTACCTCTTAGGTTCGGATAAGAAAGTATCAGAATGTCGGCGAATGTTCACCTCTCAGAACGTTCTGAAAAATGGGTTGCATGCAAAGTGTTATATCACAGCTCATTTCGATGTCAATGGGGTGTGCCAATCGAAAATTCGAGTGTGCTTGTATTGTCTTTTGGATTCTTATCTACAAGTTTTTCATCTAGCTGTCTATTGTTTGCTAAGATGTATTTATTCGTTGCTATTCAGTAACTTGCTTGTTTTGAAGCAAATTCTAATATTTCTTTAAATATTCCTGCCAAGTCGTTGGATAATCTTCTTGAGCTTTTTTCTTGATATAGTCAGGAATTGGTGCAGCTCTATAATCGATGCCTTTACTTTTCAAGAAATCTACGATCTCCATTTTGTATTTATGTTTATCTGTTCCTAAGTCAATAAAGTCTTCACGCAATACATCTACTATATACATTGGCTGCCCTTTATCGTTCGGATCTCGGTTCTCCGAAGGAATAGAATAATCCGGTCTGTAAAAAACAGGACGTTTATAATCCGCTCCGTGTTGTAATAAAAATATGGATACATTATAGTGTCTTGTCATTACCGATTCGGAAAAGGCCGTTTGATCAAACTCATTCATGTAATTAATATCTGCTTTATTAGATACTAACAATTTAACGATATCCAATCGCCCGAATCCGCTTGCTGCTATCAACGGTGTAAATCTTGTGCTATTATCTTTTTTTCTCCTCCCTGTTTGAACATCATTTACATTCGCTCCTTTTTGAATAAGAAGTTGCACATACTTAATATCACATTCGATTGATCCACAGGAATTTATTATTGCAGAAGTCCCCGAAAAAGTATTATGGATATTAATGTCTGCCTTATGTTCCAATAATAATCTAAAAGATTTCATTTGCTGGTTCATGATAGTAAGCATTAAAAGTGTACCACCATATATTGGTTCCTGATAATTGATTAACTTAGGATTCTTATCAATTATTTGTTTTATCTTTTCTGCATCTTCATCTTGTACTGCTTTAGCCAATTCCCATGCAGGCGTACCTTGAAAAAGACGATAATCCATACCCGTTAAGTGATTTTTATCGACTTTCCTTTCCCTTGTCATTCCCTCACAGCCAACGATACAAAGGATCATGCTTATTAATAAAATGTATTTTTTCATCATTTTTTTATGGTCATATATATTTATTCGATACCAATGCGTTTTACAAAAGCAGACGAGCGACACACAACATTCAAGGAGCAAAAAACCATTGATGATTTCTGAATGCACCTGCTATAGCCAGTATAAAAAAACTCAAAACAAGGTAAATAAGAATCACTATAAGCGGGTGTAATCGCATTATAAACCCTGTTTTTTCCTCATAATGTTCAATTATTTTTTTATATCTTCCCTTATATTGGTAATAAAATAATAATGACCCTACCAATGCTATGGCAAAGAGAAATCGGTATGGTTTAGTAAATGTTATACCTGTTTTCAATCCAATACTTTTAAGAAATCCAATACCATCAAGGAATTCAATTATTGTGAAAATATTCAACATTACACAAAGTATGATAAATAGTATTCCCCCTGAGACAGGTGTGTCGTCAAAATTCCTTGACTTTTGTGTTAATAGAAAAGTTTTGTAAAATAAAAAATTATAAATCCACATGTTAATTTCCTCCTGTTTCTTCGTCAACCCAATATTGGCTATTGTACGTTTCATTGACAAAATGAATGATTTGTAAGTAATTTATTGCTTTGATTGTATTTTTTATTTGAAGCAAATTCTAATATTCCTTTAAATATTCCTGCCAAGTCGTTGGATAATCTTCTTGAGCTTTTTTCTTGATATAGTCAGGAATTGGTGCAGCTCTATAATCGATGCCTTTACTTTTCAAGAAATCTACGATCTCCATTTTGTATTTATGTTTATCTGTTCCTAAGTCAATAAAGTCTTCACGTAATACATCTACTATATACATTGGCTTCCCTTTATCGTTCGGATCTCGATTCTCTGAAGGAATAGAATAATCCGGTCTGTAAAAAACAGGGCGTTTGTAATCCGCTCCGTGTTGTAGTAAAAAGATTGATACATTATAAGATTCTGTCATTACCGATTCGGAAAAGGCCGTTTGATCAAACTCATTCATGTAATTAATATCTGCTTTATTAGACACTAGCAATTTAACTATATCCAATCGCCCGAATCCGCTTGCTGCTATCAACGGTGTAAATCTTGTGCTATTATCTTTTTTTCTCCTCCCTGTTTCAATATCATTTACATTAGCTCCTTTTTGAATAAGAAGTTGCACATACTTAATATCACATTCGATTGATCCACAGGAATTTATAATTGCAGAAGTTCCCGAAAAAGTGTCATGAATATTAATGTCTGCTTTATGTTCCAATAATAATCTAAAAGATTTCATTTGTTGGTTCCTGATAGTAAGCATTAAAAGTGTACCACCATATATTGGTTCCTGATAATTGATTAACTTAGGGCTCTTATCAATTATTTGTTTTATCTTTTCTGCATCTTCATCTTGTACTGCTTTAGCCAATTCCCATGCAGGCGTACCTTGAAAAAGACGATAATCCATACCCGTTAAGTGATTTTTATCGACTTTCCTTTCTTTTGTCATTCCCTCACAGCCAACGATACAAAGGATCATGCTTATTAATAAAACGTATTTTTTCATCATTTTTCTATGGTCATATATATTTATTCGATACCAATGCGTTTTGCAAAAGCAGACGAGCGACACACAACATTCAAGGAGCAAAAAACCATTGATGATTTTTGAATGCAGCTGCTATAGTCACTATTAAAAGGCTCAATAAAAAATAAATAAGCATCACTATAAGTGGATGCAATCGCATTATAAACCCTGTTTTTCCCTCATAATGTTCAATTATTTTTTTATATCTTCCCTTATATTGGTAATAAAATAATAATGACCCTACCAATGCTATGGCAAAAAGAAATCGGTATGGTTTAGTGAATGTTATACCTGCCTTCAGTCCAATACTTTTAAGAAATCCAATACCATCAAGGAATCCAAGTATTGCAAAAATATTCAACATTACACAAAGTATGATAAATAGTATTCCCCCAAAGACAGGTGTATCATCAAAATTCCTTGACTTTTGTGCTAATAAAAAAGTTTTGTAAAATAAAAAATTATAAATCCACATGTTAATTTCCTCCTGTTTCTTCGTCAACCCAATTGTAAAAATCATCTCCCCAAACATAATCGGCAACATCTATGCCCGATGATACTCTCCATTCAATATCAGAAAATAGCAGCAACTCAAAGTTATAGCTGTAGTTTATGCTCCTGTTTTTGCCGTTTTCGTCTATCATATTTCCATCATAATCTATTTGTTTGTCTTTTATTGCTACTATGTAATAAAGGTATAAACTGAAATACCCTTGGAATCACCAGATTTCAAGCCAAAAAAGGGCTAGATTATTCTTAAATATAACGATACCTCTTGAATAGCCATGCTTCCATTTATCAATTAAGCAGTTTTCCTTTTTCAGTTCGCTTGATGGTAAAAATCGTCCTTCTTCTGCACCTAGTAGATAAATAGTCGCAGTTTTAAAAAGATCAGATGACAATGGTGATTTTACTAAAATATCAAAATCTGGAATAGGTAATAAATTTGATGTATCGTGAGATTGCTTCAAAACAAAAGGAGCCCTTTCGTATAAGCGTGAATTATATTTTATTATTCTAAGACAAGAATCTACAAAATGATATTGCCTTATAGAATTTGATTTTGCTTCATTTTCTATGATTCTAAAATGTTCTTTATCAAATAAGACGACAGCGTAAACCGTATTTATACTTGAAGCTCCAGGATAGGTTAAGTCCAAATCTATGAGATATTCATTTTTTATTTTTGGAAAATGCTTTGTCAGGGAAGCCGGGTAAATAGAATCAATTATTGAATATGTTTTTTTTATGCTTTCTTGTGAGAATTCGTCACACTGTGCGAAACAGTATGAAAAACAATTCAAAAAAATTAGTAATATAATTTTTTGCTTCATAATTTTATTATTTGCGACATTCTCCCATAAGTTCTTTTTATTTCTAAAGATACGATATTAGTTCAGATTTTATTTGCTTTGAATATTGGTAATATCGTATACTTTATAAGCATTTTGTCTGCTTATGGTCTCCATCCCATTGCTGCAATGTCTTCAACTTTGTTCCGTCGGCAGCGTACACATATATGTTGGTCGCCGAACTTGAAAAATAGTCAATCACCAATTTCATCGGCAAATTTAATAATTTGTAAGTAATATTGCTAATTTAGTTGTTCAATTCTTTTGTTAAATGCCTTTTGGCGGCATAGTATTGTTCGATCGACAGTAAGTTCTCCCTTGGAAGTCGTCGGAGTGGAAAGCCTCGCGTTCTTTGTCGGATCATCCTCTTTGATAAGTTGATTATCGCTTTTCAGCAAAAGTTATGGAACAAGTGCGTGACAGAAAAAACAGGGTGAAATGAATAAATAATGTTAATTATGTAATGTATGCTTTGCTATGTGTAAAGTATACATTACATTTGGTGGACAATAAAAACTATAAATTATGAAAGCAGATTATTTATTTCCAGCAGTGATGAAAAAGGTTGGTTATGTGATGTTCATAATCTTCATGGTTCCCAGTATTTTCTATCTTTCGGGACATTTTCCGGATGATCTTTTGACTTCCAAGACTTTTGCAATCATCGGGGGAGGCATTTTTGGAAAGACGACCTATTTTTCTATTGTTACAAATGATTTGTCTGATGAGTTGCTGTTTATCGGCTTGTCTCTATCGTTGTTGTTTATCTCTTTTGCGCGCGAGAAAGATGAGGACGAATGTATTTCGAAAATTCGTATGCAGTCTCTGGTGTGGGCATTGAAGGTCAACACGCTATTGATTGTTCTGACTACTTTGTTTGTATATGGCGAGCCATATCTGAGCT
The DNA here is from genome assembly GCA_041907665.1 of Bacteroidaceae bacterium. Classification (GTDB taxonomy): domain Bacteria; phylum Bacteroidota; class Bacteroidia; order Bacteroidales; family Bacteroidaceae; genus JAAYUD01. The sequence goes on along the minus strand of JAYRGW010000038.1, from coordinate 19,472 downwards.
TTATGATTAGTTTTATTTTTACCGTATATGTGCTGTTCATTATCAAATTCAATATCGCACTTCATAAATTCAGATCGAACGATGAAAAATAATATAAAGGTAGAAAGAGCCATACACGATCTTACACAACAAAATTTGGCTGAATTGGTGAAGGTGAGCAGACAAACGATCAATGCCATTGAAAAAGGAAAGTATATTCCCTCTACTATCTTGTCGCTTAAGATAGCCAAGATATTCGCGAAGAATGTAGAAGATATTTTCACTTTGGAAGATACCGACTTGTAAAAATCCGTTGTGTATGCGGTGTATGGACTCTATGAGTTACGCAATGCTCGCTAGTCTATATCCTTCAGTCTGATGCAGAGCAGGCTCGCCAATAGTGGTAGCGCGATGAGGCAGTAGATGGTGATGTCGAAGCCTGCCGTGTCGGCAACGATTCCCATAATGCCTACACCCAGACCTCCGATGCCTTGTCCGAAACCGAGAGTAAGTCCCGATGCCAGACCGGCATTGTTGCGTATCACTTTGTGGGCGGCCGTGACCGTTACGGAGAACGTAGCCAACAGGCACGCTCCGGCTATGCCCAGAAAAAAGATGCTGGCCCATCCCTGCGTTATCAGAAATAGGATGTATAGCGGGGTGGTTAATGTCAGCGAGGTGATAAGAACGAGTCGGCGCCCATATTTGTCTGCCAGAAAACCGCCGACCAATCCTCCTATCGAACCGGTGAAGAGCATGAACGATAACATTCGGCTACTAGTGACTAAGGGTACGTGGTGTTCTTTGAGGTAGAGAGGCAGGAAGGCTATCAGACTGCTGTAGGTGAGCGAACGCAGTGCTACGATAAGCAATATCCGAGTCAGTTCGTGTCTGTGTTCTTTTAATGTGCTCCATATTGGAGCCTTTGCCTTCGATTCCGTGACGGTAAATGTGCGGTTTCGGGAGATGATCCACAGAAGCAGACTGATGAATAGTCCCGGAATAATAAAATAGGGAGAGACGCTCATTCCGTAATGGTTTACCAACGGAACGAAGCACAAAGGCGTTAACGCCCAACCTACATTGCCCGCCGCAATAAATACGGCTTGAGCGAATGACTTCTGACTGCCGCTGCATTGAGCGACCATCTTGGAAGCTTGCGGATGAAAAGCTGCCGTTCCTAAACCCGCCAGCATCGCCAACGTGAATAATAGCAGGTAGTTGTGGGTGAGTCCCATCAAACTCAATAAAATTGTCATCCAGGCTGTGCCGCAGAAAATAAGCCATCGGTAGCTTTTGCGGTCGGACAGGATGCCGAACAGCGGCTGTAGCAATGAGGATGATATAGTGAAGGCGGCAACTAGAAAACCACCTTGAGCGGCACTGAGTCCCGCGATGATCCAAAAAGGGATGAGTACCTGTATCTGATTCATGTACAAATCGTTGACGAGATGTCCTGCCGAGAAGATTCCTATTTTTAGAAATTGTGGTTTGAGGGTTACTGCTGTTGCATCATTTTTTTTCATTATTCTATTTGTTTTAAATTCGATGCAAAGCTATAGCTATCGGGCGAGTTGAACGATATCAAAAATGCAGGAAAAAATGCCAAAAAGGGAGTTATTTGACGATGGTACGGCGAAAATGCTGAAACGAAATGCCTGTCTGCTGTTTGAAGAAACGACTGAAATGACATGAATCGTCGAAGCCGAGGTGATAACCTATTTCTTTGAGAGACAATTCGGAGAACAGCGCCATTCGCTTGACTTCGGCAATGAGCTGAGACGATAGGTATGTCTTGGGCGATTGTCCGGTGCCCTGTCTGAATAGTTCTGATAAATAATGTGGAGACAGACACATGGCCTCGGCATATTGATCTATCTTGTGCCACTCGTGCAGATGCAGGGCAACCATGTCTTTGAAGGCAGCTATGGCCGGATGTTGGCTTTTGGAGTCGGTCACGGTGTGTGCCGTCAATGGGTATCGGCTATTGCATTCGAGCAGGAACAGTTTGAGATGTGCCTCTATCGTGTCCATACGGAAGGGCGAGGAAGAAAGAAAAGCATCTGTCATGGCTATGAGGTGAGGCATTAATGCAGCCGCATCGTCGTCGGACAGAACAAGAGGATGCCCGTGAGAGCGAAACAATTCAAGGCGCGAAAGGAACTCTCCATTCACAGACTTGGCAGGAAAAAATTCGGGGATGAATTGTATCATTACTCCCTGCGGTTGGGGAGGCTCAATGCAATGTACTTCTCCGGGAGCGATGAACCAAATCGTTTTGGGACAAATGGGGTAGACGTGAGAGTCTACTACATGACGCCCCGCTTTGTTGAACGACCATAACAGCGTGTAGTAATTGTGTCTGTGTGGAGAGGTGGCGATATTTGCATTTACCTCTTCGGTCTTTCTGATCATAAAGGGCGATATGGCGCCGTTGTATTGCAACATACTTTCGTTGCGCGTTTTTATTGTCATGATGTATGGACTGTTTGTCTGATTGTATTGCAGTAACGGTGTCTGTGTCTTGTGGCATCAATCGGCATAGAGTATCATCTCGTAGATCTTTTTCAGTCTCTTGCGCAAGAACACAACCGCATAGTGCTTTCGGGAGAGCAGCGTCTTGAGCGGAACGCCCGAAGCCGCCGCAATGTCTTCGTACGATTTGTTCTCGAACTCTGTTTGTTCGAAAACCTCCCTTTGCTCTTTGGGCAGTTCGTCCAATGCGTTTTCGATTTCTTCCCATATAAACTTGCGCAGGTATTCCTGTTCGGGGTCGGCATCGTTCTCGATTAAAATATTGGTGATCTGCTTCAATGGAATATCGTCTTCACCCTCGTTGTCGGAAGGCTCCGATAAGGAAGTCTCCCCCTTTTTGCGCCGATAGTCTATGATGCGGTTTCGAGCCACTTTGTATAGCCACGCCGAAATTTGCTCGACCGATACATTCTCTTCGGTCTGTAGCAAACGGAGAAAAACATCCTGAAGAAGATCTTCGGCATCTTCTTCGGATGATACCCGACAGGTGATGAATGTGAGCAACTTCTGCCGGAATGTGGTAAAAATAGCCGTCAGGTTATTCTTTCCCGCTTGTTTCATCGTTTACCAGATTTTGAAAGCGTCTGCGTACAAAGGCCTCTCGCTCTTCGGGCGACATGTTGTGGAATTTGCCGTGGTGATGATGGTGCCCGAAACGATGCTCATGCGGAAAACATCCTTTGAAATGGTGCATGGTGCCGCACAAGAGTCTGCATAGAACGGCAAGGCCTAATGCCTGCCAAAAATTGATACTGCTCCAATGGGTAATGTCCGGAATAAGCAAATTCCACAATCCCATAATGATGAATACAATAACTACATACAACGCTAATATGATAGCGAACATTGCAGTCGATCCGATTTTCTTTTTTCCAATTCTCATATTGTATTGTTTTTGTTTTATTATTACGCGTGTTCGTTTACAATCCGGATGGCGTGGTGTCTACATACCTCTTCGCAGCTTCTGCAACGGTCGCACGCCTCGGCATGCGCTACATTGATGAAGCGTATTTTGCCGTTGTCTACCAGTTTAAGTACATCTTTTGCACATACCCTTATACATTTGCCGCATCCGACACAAGAGTATGAGAAAAGATCAATTGTTGTTTTCATTGTGTCTCTTTTCTTAAGTAGACGAATGAAGGCAGCAAATATTTTATCGAATTTGAAAAAAAATAATTTCTTCTGCAATAAAGGGGATGCTCAGCTTGCTATTGATGCACTCTGGATACATAGATGATGTTGGACACCGTACGCTCTCCTGCATGATCGAACAGATGATTGTCGCACGGATAATTGACTACTCCCAGTTCTTTGGTCCATAGTGTGGAAGATCCGCCCCCATCGAGATTCAGTACATTCTCCATCTTCAAGTAACGGGCTATGGTGGCCGATTCTTTGAACGACACTCCGTCGGCTTTTCCTTTGAAACGTCCGTCTATGACGAGCATGATCACCTCTTTGCCTTTGTTTGTTGTGCCGATGATGGTACGGGGATGGCGTTTGGTGTCGTTGAATGCGGGAATTTTGTGATTGGTCATCAGTACAGGACCCGATACCAGTGCCGAAGTGTAGTTCTTCCGGACACCTTCCCATTCGTTCGGTTCGTAAGGTCTGATGTCTATGTGACAGCGATTGTTTGTCTGGTTGATGAGTAATATGCCGTTAATCCATTTCTCCTCTTCGCTGAGTTTGTTGACTCCTTTAATTTGTTTGTCTACCATGACAAATGTGACAGGCTCTCTGTTGTCCATACTGAAAAAGCTGCCGTTAATGGCAAAATCGGCATTTACACTCTTGGCCAGTTCGCTGGTAGTACCCGCTTTATCGGGTTGGAGCACATGGGTGGTGTACTGTTTGGACGGATAGATCAATACCGATATTGACTGGATGGAATTGAATAGCTGAATTTGAGCGTAGCGTAACTTTGCACCGTAACCAAGTTTCTTCTCTGTCCATTTGGCCTTTACGAAGGTAATAGAATCTTGCTTCTCGGTTTGAAGACTGTCTTCTTGGGGTGTGACATTGCGATTGGCTATCTGGATCTCTGTACCCAAAGAGTGACTTGGAATACTTATAAATACTAGGCAGCATAATAGCATAAGGCTGTAGCAGTAATTTCTTTTCAATGAATTTCTCATAACAAGTATTTGATAAAATGGTTTCGTTTAATGAATAGTAAAATTACTAAAATATTTTGTTGCTGAGGCGATTTGTGAACCGATAATTCGAAACTTGATATTAAAATAAATATAAAATGGAGAGATTCTGCGTAAATATATGTTAAGCATCACATCACATATTCTATTTATAGTTTACCTTTGCATCAACAAATTTGTTGAACAATTATGGTTAAAGATAAAGATAACACAACGGAAGAAAGAATATTGGAGGCTGCAAAGAAAATCTTCTTGCGTGACGGACTTCAAGGTGCCCGCATGCAAGATATTGCAGACTTGGCTACGATCAACAGATCGATGCTACACTATTATTTCCGCGATAAGGAGTTGTTATCTCAGACAGTGATGAAAGGAGTGATCTCTAAATTTATTGTCGCATTTAAAGAGAATCTGAATTCGGAACTTTCTTTTGAAGAGAAGGTCGACAATTATATTGACGCTGAGATTAATTTGGCATTTGATAATCCCGATCTATTGATCTTTGCCCTTCATGAGGCTTCCAAAGATCCAGAGTTCTTTAAAAAGGTAATAGAAAGTAAAATGAGTGTCGTTTTCAGAAAACAAATGAAAGAGGCCTATGAAAAGGGGGAGATTGTGCCTAAGAATATAGAGGAATTTGTGGTGAGCGTTTCCAGTCTCTGCATGTTTCCCTTTATTGCCGGCCCACTCTATATGATGATTTTTAGATGGGATGAAGAGAAATGGGCAAGCTACCGTAAGGTGCTGAAGCGTAACTTGCCGAAGCTTATAAAACGAGTTATATTCAAATGAGTATAACTTATTTTTTTGTATACTATTCAACAAATTTGTTGAACAAAAAAGTGTGAATGTGGAGGCGGATAGGATAAATAAAAGAATGTGTTTGGACGAAAAAATACTTGATTTACCGGTGCTTTTAATGCTGTTTACCGATGGAGTATTGCTTTCTAGCCCCTTATGACCGAATTTTGCAGACGTAATGAAGAAAATGAGAAAATAAATAAATAGTAATAACATTAAAGTAAGGTAGTGAGTTTATGAAGAGGTCTAAAAGAGAAACCTTTATTGGTAAATGGGGTTTATGGATAATCGGAATTGTTTTTCCCGTGTTTGTTTCCGCTCAAACGGCTAAGCATTATACGTTGGACGAACTGGTGCATTTGGCAAACGAAAGATACCCTTATGCAAGTCAATTGGGATTGGTGAACAGGCAGAATACCGAATCACAAAAGTCGATCGATACTCAATGGATGCCACACGCATCGGCTCTTGTGAAAAGCTCTTATCAGTCCGAAGTTTCGTCCATCAGTATTCCCAAAGATATAGAGAGTAAGTTCGGCATTGATATAGGTGAGGGTAAGAAGCTTCAATATCAAGGTGGAATATCGGTCTCTCAGTTGGTATACGATGGTGGGGCGGGACATATACAGAAGAAGATAAGTGGACTGAACAGTGATATGCAAGCCCGCCAGATTAAGTCGTCGATGTTGCAGGTAGAAGATGAGATAGACAATTTGTTTGAAACGGTACTCGTATTGAAAGAGCAAATTAAAATTGTTCGCTTCAAACAGGCCGATTTAAAATTGAGAAAGAAAGATGTTTCGTATGCCATTCAGAACGGTATTTCTCTGAAAACGGATATGCAGGAAATAGATGCCAGTATTATTCAACTGGGACAGCAAGAAACGGAATTGACGATGTCGTTGTGTCAGAGATATGTAGAACTGTCTTCGTTTGTGCAAGAACCGATCGATTCGACTGTTGTCTTTGAACTTCCTCAGTCGGCAGATATAACGGACAAAGACTACTCTACACGTCCCGATTACGAGATGTTTGCACTGCAGATTCAGAATGCCGAATGGAAGATGAAAGAAATAAATGCTGAAATGATTCCTCGACTGACATTGTTTGCAAATGGATATTATGGCAGGCCGGGTCTGAATATGATGGACTATACGACGCACTACTCGGGAATAGTGGGAGTGTCGTTGGCATGGAACCTTGATGCACTGTACGACAACACACATCGTCGGAACTTGATTAAAATAGATAAGGAGATGACAAGGAACCGACAGTCTATATATCAGATCAATATGAATAAGCAGATTGATGATTTGGACATTGATCTATTGAAAAACCGTAAGTTGGCAGATAGTGATGACGAAATGGTGAAGATACGTTCGAACATAAAGGAGGTGGCTTCGATACAGTTGAAAAACGGATCGCTTACGTTGACCGACTATTTAATCAAACTGAACGATGAGGCTCAGGCTATGATAAACAAATCGATTCATCGGATAGGATACTTGATGGATGGCGCCAAAATGAAGACATTATTGAATAAGAACAATTAATAGGTAAAAAGATGAAGACAACGAAGATTTTTTCTAAAAAGATGCTGATTGTAGCAGTGGCAGTTGGAGTTGTGATATTGTGCTCGGGATTTAAATTGGCATACGACAGTTGGTGCCACGAAAGTACGGACGACGCTTACATTGACGGAAACATTATTCCGTTGCGTACGGCTGTGACCGGATATGTGAGCAAAATACTGTTTAAAGATAACCAAAAAGTATCCAAGGGCGATACGCTAGTGATATTCGATACCGTGGGTTTGAAATCTCAGATGGTGCAGGCCGAAGGACAGCTACTGTCGGCTCAGGCTGAACTGGAATCGTGCAGGAAACAAACATCAGCTTCTGAGTTCGGCGAAATAGTAGCAGACTTCAATGCCGGATCGGCTAAAGAAAACATTGCGGTAGCCAAAGCCAAGGCATGGCAGGCACAAGCCGAATACCAACGCATAGAGAAAATGTATAAAGCCGGAGCAGCTACCCAACAGGCGTATGATAATGTGAAAGCATCTTACCAGATGGCGAAGGCACAAGAGGGGGCATCGTGCAAACAGTTTAGTGCGTTGGCAGCTCAGAAGTCTACTACTCATTTGCAGACCAACGTACATTATGCACAGATTAAACAAGCTTTGGCTCATGTCAAGCAAGCCAATGGGCAACTGACGTTGGCAAGAGATCAATACAATCATGCTTTTGTGACAGCTCCTTATGCTGGTATCATCTCGAAGAAAAGTGTTGAGGTAGGACAATTTGTCTCTTCGGGCACGGCATTGGCTTCGCTCGTAAATGTGTCGGATATGTGGATCACGGCTAATTTTAAAGAGACACAGCTCGACGATATGAAAGCGGGACAGCCTGTAGATATAAAGGTGGATGCCTATCCGGAATTGAAATGTGCCGGTAGGGTAGAAAGCTTTTGTGCCGCTACCAGTAGTAAGTTCTCGCTGCTGCCTGCCGAAAATGCAACAGGCAATTTTATCAAAATAACACAGCGGATTCCCGTACGCATTCATTTTACCAATGCCAATGGTGATAAACCCCTGTATCCCGGAATGAATGTGGTTGTATCTGTAAAGACAAGATAAAATGCAAAATACTGTTGCCACGGTCAATACGGAATACCCTATCGGAATTGTCCGTGCTATTATCGTTTTTACCTGTATCACCGCCTCTTTGCTGGCTATGATCGACTCGACGGTCGTCAATGTATCGTTGCGTCACATTGCCGGAAGTATCGGCGCGTCTACTACAGATATTGCGTGGGTGATCACGGCGTTTGCCATTTCCAACGTTATTATCATCCCTCTGAGTGGAATGCTTTCGGAGCTGTTCGGAACTAAAAATTATTTCACGTTCTCTATTATCATTTTCACGATCGCCTCGTTCATGTGCGGCAACTCTACCGAATTGTGGCAACTGATCTTGTGGCGCTTCATACAGGGATTGGGTGGGGGTGCCTTGATGACACAATCTCAGACAATACTGGTTGCTGCCTTTCCGCCCGAGAAGTTGGGCTTTGCGAGTGTCATTTATGGTATTGGTATTGCTGCAGGACCGGCTTTGGGACCTACCTTGGGCGGATTCATTACCGACAACTACTCTTGGCACTGGATATTCTTTATAAATGTACCACTGGGTATATTGGCCGCAACGACATCTTGGTTGACCATACCGAATGAGAAAAATCAGAAACTCAAAGGGAATATAGATTGGTGGGGCATTCTGTTTCTATCCATAGGCATCGGTAGTCTTCAATATGTATTGGAAGAGGGTAACTCGAAGAACTGGTTCGATAGTCATATTATTCTTCTGTTCAGCATTATTGCGGCTGTGGGGCTCATTGCTTTTCTGATCACCGAATTGGTTACGAAGATGCCTGCGGTGAACATCAAATTGATGCGATACCGGAATTTGGCTATTGGTGTCTTTTTCAATTTCATCATGGGAGCAATACTTTATATTGCCGTGTATACATTCCCATTGATGGCTCAAATAAATTTGGGATGGACGGCCACCCTGAGCGGTATGTCGCTCATGCCGGGAGCTATCATGTCTACTATCGGTATGATTTTCTGCCAAAAGATGATGAATAGGGGAGTGAATCCGAAGTTGCTGATTACGTGTGGGTTTCTATGTACTTTTGTCTTTGGTGTATGGATGAGTTTCCAATCGGCCGATTCTTCTTTTGCCGGCTTGTTCATTCCGTTGCTCTTTAGAGGTCTCGGTATCGGCCTTTTCATGTTGCCTGCCATTATGATGGCTATACAAGGACTTTCGGGCGCGGATTTGGGACAGGGAGCCGGCTTGAGCAACATGGCAAAACAGTTGGGCGGAGCTGTCGGACTGGCACTGATCGGAACTCATATATCCGATGTGCAAGCTATGTATCAATCGCAATTGTCGGCCAACATTAATTTGTATTCCAATAATAGTATGGGAACCATACAAGGCATCTCGCATTTGCTGCAAAATACCGGAATGAATGCCGACACTGCCGGTAGCGTATGCAATAGTCTGTTGGGAATGCAGATAATGAAAAACTCGGAACTGCTCAGCTATCTTTCTTCTTTTCGGATGCTGGCGGTGATTAGTTTGCTATCACTTTCTTTCATGTTCTTTTTGAGGAAGAAAAAGAAAAATCAGCCCGTTGAACAGACAAAGGAAGATGTTCATACCGAAGAATCTTAATAACCGTGCGGTGTGTATCGGAACTGCAATAAAAGCAAAAGCAACTATAGAATGAAGTATTGTTCTATCGTTGCTTTTGTATTTTGAGTGAGAAAGAACTAGTTCTCTTTCTCTACCTTTGCTTGTCTGGCGATGGACAAAAGACTGTTATTCGTCTCCTTTTTCCAATTGGTTGACAGATTCTACTGCTTCTTCGACTACTGTTTGGTCGGCAAACCGCTGCGTGTATGACGAGTAGTCGGGACGGATACGTTCGTAGTTCACATCTTGGAAGAGTGGACTCGAGATGATATGATCAGCTGTCGACCGGTTGCAGCATAATACTACGTTCTCGACGCTACATAGACGAGTTAACGCTCTAACATCCGAATCGTGAGGTTGCATGGTCATGGGGTCGGTGAAGAAGAACAAATAGTCGATGCTGCCATCTACGATTAGCGAACCCATTTGTTGGTCGCCTCCCAACGGACCGGAATTAAGGATGGTAAAGTCCCATTCTGCTTCGGGATGTTTCTTCGACAATGCTGCGCAGATCAGTTTACCGGTTGTACCTGTAGAGTAGAACTTGTGTCCCACCAGTTTGTTGGAGTTCCATAAACACCATTCGATGAGGTCTTTCTTATTGGCATCGTGTGCAACGAGCCCAATATTACGCTTTACAAAATTTTCCATCATAATACGTTTTACAAAAATTCTAGTTTCAAAAGAGATCTTCTGTTTATTATATCGCTAATATACGACTTATTCTTGTTTTACCTGTTATAATGGTGTTTAATTTTCTGTGAAATTTTCAATGCGATTCTCTCTGATACAATAGACGTCTGAGATTATATACATTGAATATTGCGTGTGGGCGGCCATAAAATAGCCCCTTTGATCTTGACTAACGATCAAAAGGGCTATTATTCATTGGCCTTTTATAAATAGGTCTTAAAAAAATTAGAGTGCTGTCTCTAGTATCTTTCGGGCAACGGTTCCTGTTACATCTCCGTTCTCTCCATATTTAACGCCTCGTTCATTGAATCGGCGTTCTATTTCGTTGATCGTATCTTCTCCAATGTTTTCTTCGTGCAGACGAGTGGTCAATCCCAACGAACGGAAGAAGTCTTCGGTGCAGCGAATGGCTTTATCGATTCGCTCTTCCCTAGTACCGGTGGTGATATTCCAAACCCTTTCTCCATATTGTATCAATTTGTCGCCTTTGGCTTCGCGAAGTACTTGCATTGTTGCCGGTAGGATGATAGCCAGAGTGTGTCCGTGTGTCAGTCCATGTAGAGCAGTGAGCTCGTGACCGATCATGTGGGTAGCCCAGTCTTGCGATACTCCCATGGCTATAAAACCATTGAGTGCCATCGTTGCCGAAAGCATAAAGTCTGACATTAGTTGATAGTCGTGCTTATTCTTTTTTATTTGGGGGGCTATCTCGACTAGGGTTTGTAGAATTCCTTCTGCCCAACGATCCATTACCCGACTCTGTCCGGGAGTAGTGAGGTATTGTTCCATGACATGAACGAAAGTATCTGCTATGCCGCATGCTATTTGATAGTCGGGCAGCGAAAATGTTACTTCGGGATCGAGAATAGAAAACAGAGGATAGCTGGCATAGAACGGATACTTCTCTTTTGTTTCGTGGCGAGAAATGACAGCGCCGGCATTCATTTCCGAACCGGTAGCCGGCAATGTAAGTACGGCAGCCAGAGGAACGGTGCGGGTGGCCGGTTTTCCTGAAAGAACTAAGTCCCACGCGTCGCCGTCGTACAAAAGTCCTGCCGAGATTAGTTTGGTTCCGTCAATGACCGAACCTCCACCTACTGCCAATAGAAAGTCTACTTTGTTTTCTTTTCCATATTCAATGGCTTTGCGCAATGTCTCTATGTCGGGATTGGACTCGATGCCCCAAAATTCTATTGTGTAATGGTCTTTGAGTGCTGCTTTAACTTGGTCGTATACGCCATTTTTCTTCACACTACCTCCACCAAATGTTATCATGATGCGCTTGTCACTCGGTATCTCGTGAGCGAGTTGGGCGATCATGCCACGTCCCATAATCAGTTTGACCGGATTTTGAAAGCTGAAATTTTCCATAACTAATTTATTCTTTTTGTTAATGAACTAAATGTATACTGTCTCGTACTGCAGCATCAATCTGCACCTTGTTGATGAGACTTCATATTTGTATATGAACAATATTCGTACCAGACAACTATAACTTGCTAAATTATTTTTTTTCTTAAGAATATGCAAGAATCTTTTGGTTATTTTCTAACCGTTGGTTGTTAATCTTTGTATGTTGAACGTATTTGTTGCTGAGATTGTTTCGGTATGTTTGAATTTTCTCTATTTTTGTGTGTAGAATAAAGCATTGGAATATAATGGTTGAAATTGCTCATGTCATTCGGAATAAACGAAAACTGCTAATAGGAGGATTGATTTTAGTTGTTGCTATTGTAGCCGTCTTTGTTGTAAAAACAATATCGCGGACAAAAGATTTTGAAATTACCGACGATTTGGGCGGCAATATCTTTCCTTCGGCAATCTTGTCGACTGCTACGACAGATGTATATATTGTCAGACCTTCTGAACCACCTTTCATTGGTAATCCAAAGTCTGCTATTTCTGTCAGGCTGTGGTCGCCCGTACAAAATAGTAGAGTGAGAATAGAGGTAGGTGAGAGTCCCTTCTTTCGGCATTCGGTTTCGGAGTTTGTATTGCCTCAAAAGAAGGTTCATTATACTATTTATCCCGATATTATTTGGAATTATGAACGGTTGCGTAATAACGAAATGGCCGAACCGATAAGCGTGGCTATCAAAGTGGAGGTGAACGGAAAGAGTCTTGGACAGAAAGTACGTACCTTCTCGGTGAGAAGCATTAACGAATGTCTCACCGGATATATGGACCATCGTAACAGGTATCATCCCACCTATATGTTTTTTGCAGCTTACGTCAATGAAGAAAATCCTCTGATTGACGGTATTCTCCGTGAGGCGTTGAATACTCGTATTGTCGATCGTTTTTTGGGATACCAAAGCCATCAGAAAGGATATGTGGATAGGCAGGTGTATGCGTTGTGGAATGTGTTGCAGAAACGTAAGTTCCGTTATAGTTCCATCTCTTATAGCAGTTTGTCTAGCAATGTTGTCTTTTCGCAGCGAGTACGTACATTCGATGATGCTCTGAAGGCCTCGCAAATAAATTGTGTAGATGGTAGTGTGCTTTTTGCGTCTTTGCTTCGTGCCATCAATATAGATCCGATACTTGTTCGTATTCCGGGACACATGTTTGTGGGATATTATACCGATCCCAGTCATCGCGAAGCCAATTATTTGGAGACAACCATGATTGGAGATGTCGATTTGGATGATTTCTTTCCAGAAGAAAAGCTGGACTCTATCAGTCTTGGACGCTCGCAAAACGAAATGTCGTTGCTCACTTTTACAAAGTCGAAAGAGTATGCTCGAAACAAATTCATGGCGCATCGCAAATACATTCGTTCGAACAATCGTAAATACATGTTTCTGGAAATATCGAGGGCTGTGAGGCGAAAGATTCAACCCATCGGCAAATAAAGCAAGAAACTTTCATGTCTCATCGTTTGGACTTGCTGAGGCTGTTGTGACGACTCCTAGATGTGTCGACATTTACATACTTACGAAATTTGCGACTCACGCCCGTGAGTCGCAAATTTCATCCTTATGTTTTTTCCGACTCACGGGCGTGAGTCGCAAGCCATGTCATTACTAAAATATGTTGTTGTGCTTATATCGTTTGAATAACAGTTAAGGGCAATAAAAAAAGGAAACTCATGATAGAATTTCCTCTTTTTATTTTTTTGCGAATCGAGAAGATTAAGCGTTAACTCTTTTCTCTTTGATTCTAGCTTTTTTACCCGTAAGTTTGCGGAGATAATAAAGTTTGGCGCGGCGAACTTTACCAATCTTGTTTACTTCGATGCTATCGATAGCCGGAGATTCGATGGGGAAAATTCTTTCTACACCAACTGTACCCGACATCTTGCGAACGGTGAAACGTTTCTTGTCGCCATGACCGGCAATTTTGATAACGACTCCACGATACATCTGTAGACGCTCTTTGTTACCTTCTACAATACGGTATGCTACTGTGATGGTATCGCCCGATTTGAATTTCGGATACTCTTTTTTGGTAGCAAATGCTTCTTCTGCAATTTTAATTAAGTCCATTGCTTCGTTTTTTTTATTTTTATTATTAAACGTCAGTACGCAACATATCAAGTATCTCTTTCTTGACAGCGATTGCGCTAAAGCGGTGCAAAGTAACTAAAAATTGTTGAGGTGAACAAATATTTTTTATATATTTGTAGGTCTAAAAAGGGATAATAATGATGAAACATCGATTGATACTACCTTTCTCTTTTGCAATGGCGTTGTTAATGGTTTCTCCACAAACAGTCCAATCGCAATCGAACAAAGGTGCAAATACTCGTCGCTATGTAGTAACAGGCGTTAAGGGAAAGTTCCTTACGGTCGATTCGACTTTTGATAAGGAACATAATATAGGAGCAGAAAGAGTGCTCTTGTCGTATAAAAAGAAAGTAGAAGAAGTGATGTCTACTCAAATAGGTACTTCTGCGCAACTGATGAAAGCGGCGGAACGTGCCAACCCCGAAGGGCTTTTGTCTAATCTGATAGCTGATGTAATACGTTCTAAAGGCAGTGATATATTGGGCAAACCATGTGATATGGCTCTAATGAATATTGGAGGTATTCGCTCTATATTGCCTAAAGGAAAGATCACGGTGGCAAATATATATGAAATATTGCCTTTTGAAAATACAATATCGATAGTAGTATTGAATGGAACTCAACTGATGGAACTGATGCGAGAAATAGTCCGTTATGGCGGAGGCGTAAGTGGTGTGTCGATGGTGGTTTCGAAAGAACCTTGGCGCTTGATTGATGCTACTGTTGGGGGACAGTCCATTAAACCTGAAAAAACTTACACCGTGGCGACACTCAATTATCTTGCAGAAGGAAACGATGGATTTAAAGTGTTTGCCGAAAAAGGGGTGAAGCATATAAACCGAGATGATATATTGGTGAGAGAAACCATTATGCAGTATGTGAAGAATCAAACGAAGCTGGGCAAAGATGTTGAGTCGAAAATAGGAGGACGTATCGTTGTCAAATAATCGAATGTCATAAAAGAAGAATAATGATGAAAAAAAGTTTTAGATACTATATACTATCTGTATTTATTTGTTGTATCAGCCTTTCGTTGTCAGCACAACAAAAACATTTGCTTATTTTGCAGACGAGTGATACTCACAGCCAGCTCGAACCGGTAGATCAGGTCGGCGATAGAGATTGTGGAAAAGGTGGAACGCTGCGTCGCATTGCTCTGCTGGAACAAATGCGCAAAGAGCATCCGCACTTATTGCTTCTTGATTGTGGAGACTTCTCTCAAGGAACTCCTTATTATAATATGTTTAAGGGAAATGCCGAAGTCGACATGATGAATGAAATGAAATATGATGCTGCAACGATAGGCAATCACGAATTCGATTTCGGTTTGGATAATATGGCTCGGATATTCAAACGTGCAAAATTCCCTATTGTATCTTCCAATTATGACTTTAAAGGAACGGTACTTGAGAATATAGTAAGGCCTTATCTTGTTATTGTACGGGAGGGCGTTCGTATCGGAATCTTTGCTCTTGACCCTAAGTTGGCTGGTCTGGTACAAGCCAAAAATTATGGTAAGATTGTTTATAAGGATCCTCTTGCAGTGGCTAATAGAATGTCTTCGATGCTTCGTCGTGACGAAAAGTGTGATGTGGTGATTTGCTTGTCGCATTTGGGAATAGATGACGATAAGAAAATAATACCTCAGACACAAGGTATTGATGTGGTATTGGGTGGGCATTCTCATACATTCTTGAAAGTTCCTCTCAATATTTCTGATAAGACAGGAAAGTCTGTCTTGTTGGTGCATTCGGGTAGTAGAGGCGTAAAAGTTGGAGAGGTAGATATGACATTGGAGGCGAAATGAAAAGATTAACGATTACTTTAATATCTTTTATTCTCTTTTTGTGTGCTGTAGGGCAGGTAGAACCATTGTTGCTCTTTAAAGCCCAGCATAATAAACAATGTATAGAGTGGGTGGAATCTACTATGGCTCGTATGACACTGCGTGAGAAAGTGGGACAACTATTTATTTATACGATGGCTCCGGAACAGTCCAAAGCTAACATGAAAATGCTTCAGAAAGCAGTGAAAAAGTATAAGATAGGTGGTATCTTATTTTCGGGAGGTGATCCTATTACTCAGGCTAAGGTAACAAACGCTGCTCAAACGATGTCTCAAATTCCTATTATGATAATGTGTGATGGGGAATGGGGACTGGCAATGCGCCTTCGTGGAACTCCATCATTTCCGAAAAATATGACGCTGGGTTGTATTCAGGATGATAGATTGATATATGAATACGGTAGAGAGATGGCTCGTGAATGTCGTTTCATGGGTATTCAATGCAATTTCGCTCCTGATGCAGATGTCAATATCAATCCTAAAAACCCGGTTATCAATAGTCGCTCGTTTGGAGAGAATCCTATTCGTGTAGCCGATAAAGTCATTGCTTATGCTTCGGGTTTGGAAAGTGCGGGCGTGCTTTCGGTTTGCAAACATTTCCCGGGACATGGCGATACTAACGTCGATTCTCATAAAGCATTGCCAGTGTTGCCTTTCTCGAGGGAACGTCTTGATAGCGTAGAACTATATCCTTTTAAAGAAGCGATCCATGCAGGGCTTAGTGGCATCATGGTGGGGCATCTTCAAGTTCTTGTTTTTGATCCGGTAGGTGGCTTGCCTTCGTCGCTTTCGCGCAATATCGTCTATTCTTTGCTCACAGAAGAATTTAAATTCAAAGGGCTGATTTTCACGGATGCTTTATCTATGAAAGGTGTAGCTGGCGAGTCGAATGTATGCTTGCAGGCACTTAGGGCGGGAAATGATATGGTATTGGCTCCTTCTGACTTGGAAAAGGAAATAGATAATGTGATGGCCGGTGTTGCTAATGGGCAGCTATCGGTGGCCGATATAGAAAATAAATGTCGCAAGGTGTTGACTTATAAATATGTATTGGGGCTCTCACATAAACCTTATATAAATACGTCGACTTTAATGGCGAATCTGAATACGCCCAAAGTGCGCGATTTGATTCGACGGCTCAATTTGGCCGCAATAACTGTTGCCGATAACAAAGATAGGGTGTTGCCCATGTCGCCTGATATAAAAGAGATGGCGCTGCTTGGAGTAGGCGATCCTAAATCGTATGAGGCATTTGGAATGCAACTTGCAAAATATACTTCGATAGCTTCTTTTCATTTACGTCCGGATTTATCGGATGCGGAACAGAAGCAACTCCGTGATTCGTTGTCTCAGTACAAAAGGATAATAGTGGCGGTTGCCGAGGATAGATTAATTCCGTACGAATCTTTTTTTGATAAGTTTGCTCCTAAATCTCCTATTATATATGTCTCTTTTACAGCCTCTAAAATGATGCTTCAGTTGGAGAAAGGTCTGACGTTGGCTTCTGCAGTGGTCTTATCGCACAATACTCGTGCCGATGTTCAAATTCAAACGGCAAAAGCCCTGTTTGGTAAAGCAACTGTTGATGGTAGATTGTCGGCGGGCATTGGTACTCTTTTTGCAGCAGGAATAGGGGAGACGATAACTCCTAGTACTCCATACCATTATGTCCCCGAAGAGTATGGATTGAGTTCGACAGTATTGAAGCGAATAGAAGAAATCGCTAATGAGGGACTGAAAGATGAGGCTTATCCTGGTTGCCAGGTCGTTGTGTTGAAGGATGGTAGAACTGTCTATAATAAATGTTTTGGAACACATACGTATGAAGACAACTTCCTTGTGCGCTCGACCGATATGTACGATTTGGCTTCTCTGTCTAAGACGACAGGCACGCTTTTGGCTATAATGAAGCTATATGATAGAGGGAGTTTGGCACTAGACGATAAAGTATCCAGATATCTGCCTTATCTGCGAAAGACCAATAAGAAGAATATTACTATCCGAGAGTTGTTGCTGCATGAGTCCGGGCTGCCATCGGGAACTACATTCTATATGAGTGCCATTGATTCTAAAAGTTATAAAGGGGCTCTCTTTAGTGCGCGGAAAGATGATATGCATACTGTTCAGATAGGTAAAGGTGTTTGGGCAAATCCTAATTTCAAATTTAAACCTGGGCTGACATCACCCTCTGCTCGTGCAGGATATTCCATAGAAGTTTGTGATGGTTTGTGGCTTGCTGACTCTTTCAAGGGAGATGTGATGAAGAAGATCACTGCATTACCTCTGGGACCAAAACGTTATTTGTATAGCGATATCGGCTTTATTTTGTTAAAACAAGTAGTGGAGCAAATAACAGGCAATGCCCTTGATAAATATTTGCGTCGGGAGTTCTTTATGCCTATGGCATTACAACATACGGCTTACCTTCCGCTTAGATATTATAGTGCAAGTGAAGTTATTCCTTCGTCTATAGACCGCTTCTTGCGTAAGAAAGAGCTTCATGGTTATCCGAATGACGAATCGGCTGCATTCTTGGGAGGAGTTTCCGGTAATGCAGGATTGTTCTCTTCTGCCGAAGATGTTGCACGTATCTATCAGATGATACTAAATGGTGGGGAACTTGATGGACAGCGCTATTTAAGTGAGGAAACTTGCCATTTGTTCACGACGGTCACCTCTCATATTAGTCGTCGAGGATTGGGGTTTGATAAGCCAGATAAAAAGAACGCAATAAATAGCCCATGTTCTGTCTCTGCTCCTGCGTCTGTTTATGGTCATACCGGTTTTACAGGGACATGTGCTTGGGTCGATCCTGAGAATCATTTGGTCTATGTGTTCTTAAGTAACAGAACTTATCCTAACGCTTGGGAAAATAAACTGCATGATTTGAAGATAAGAGAGCGAATTCAAGATGTGATATACCAAGCACTGAAACAAAGATAATATTATTTATTTTGCTAGCGATCTAAAGGGACTTACTATAAGTCCCTTTAGATATGGAAAAAAGATGATATGCAATCTGTCTGATAATAAAACACTTAAGAAAATATTCAAAAAATATTTAGAAAAAAGTTCATGAATTGTTTGGATGGTATATAAAAAGGCTATACCTTTGCACCCGCTTTGCAAGAGAAACAAAGTCGTATTTGAAAAGAAAAAACGAGGTTTTGAAAAAAAACTAAAATTTTTGCTTGAAAGTTTGGAAGATTAAAAGAAAAGTTCCTACCTTTGCATATACGACGCCGTTGAAAAAGCAACGCGCAACAAAAGCGATATTTGAAAGAGTTACATAAACAATAGAGTAGTACAAGAGCAGGTACGATGCCTTTCGAGGTGTTGGTATCTGGGTAAAAGAAACGAACCGTCAATAAAGAGAAGACAGGAAATTTCAATAGTCTTGGATATTCGTTCTGAGGAAACAAAAAGTGTCTTGTATTTCAGCCTTGGTTGAAGTATGAGATATGGAAAAAACAAATTATACAATGAAGAGTTTGATCCTGGCTCAGGATGAACGCTAGCTACAGGCTTAACACATGCAAGTCGAGGGGCAGCATAGAAGTTGGCTTGCTAACTTCGGATGGCGACCGGCGGATGGGTGAGTAACACGTATCCAACCTGGCCTTTACAATGGGATAGGCTTTCGAAAGAAAGATTAATACTGTATGTTCCGTGATCTCCGCATGGAGATT
>JAYRGW010000037.1:0-35520 GCA_041907665.1 Bacteroidaceae bacterium | reverse complement strand
TAAAGTTATCCTTACCCATCCGCTTACGGATGGTAACGAATAAGGACGAATCAAATACGGGCTTATCGCTGAACTCTTTCAATCCAAGCATATACTGCATGTAGGGATTTTCACGGATGGCCTGAATGGTCTCCTCGTCGGAAAGATTCATCTTGTGTTTGATCAGCACTGCACCTATTATCATACGAGCAGGCTTGTTGCCCGCACCTCCATGAGCATTATTCAACCGTTTGTTGTAGATCTTCTCTATTTCATCCCAGGGAAGGCTGTCACCTAATTTGACCCAACGGTTTTCTTTTGACAGCTCGGATAAGGATGAATGGAAAACATCAAAAATAAGCTGTTTATGCTGAGAACTGTATTTCATATTACTTCGTTTTAACACCTAAAGATAGCCTTTTTTATTTAATATCACAAAGATAAGTGAATCTAATATGCTGATATTCAACTTAAATAATATTAAATCAAATTATTCAGCAGACCCTAATTATGATATTAACATTATTGAAAAATGCTTTATCAACCAAATCATTAATAGGATTTAGAACCAAGAATTTAGAATGGGGAGAGACCATTATCGGTTATATAACAGAAATTAATCAAAATAATTTTACCGTAAATGAAATTGATGAATTTGGGATGTTGATTGGGAAAACGACATTTAACATTGAAGATGTATTGCATATTGAATACAATGATATATACCAAAAAGAATTAGAATTTATTATAAAAAAGCGATTGTCATTAAATATTGATAATAGAATTACTATTTGGAATGATGGCTGCAAATTGAACACACACTTTCATTATTTAAAGGAAAAACAAATACTAGCAACTTTTTTCCTTTCTGAAGATGATTATGTCATTGGTTTTGTCCATGATTTCAATCAAGAATGTATTATCATCAGCGCAGTTACAAAAAACGGGATATTTGACGGTTTTTCATGCTACAAGACTGCAAATTTCATCGGAATAAGATATAATGGATTATTTGAACAAAAAATTAAACTTCTTTTTGACAACATAAAAATTAAAAATAAATCGATAGTTTACTAGTCGTACTCCTGCTCATGTCGTTTTTAATTCTCTTGATAGTGGGAAAAGTTCAATGGCGAGGTATGCTAGTGATGTAAACCATTAATATTGCTTTTGGAAACCTTTTACACACAACAATAATTAGATACTGAGAGAAGACAGAATTGGTCCAATTAAGGGGCTAAGTTCTATGACTCAGCAGTTATAACATAGATGAGATAAGAACCAGAGTTTATTTTCTCCTATGTAAAACTTGCGACTCAATAATAAGCCGCAAGCTACGTTTTTATGTATACGGAAATTATGACACGTACCTTTTTGCGCCGAAGTTAATAAGCTTTTGTGTACTCATACATACTTACCGCATCAAAATGGCATATTGACCAGAACTATTTTTTATCAACAAATTTATCCTGAAGAGCACTATATCGTGGCCCGATATTCGGATATTTTTTTAAAACCGTTTCAATATCCAGAATATCATCCTCACTAAGAGAAACGTTTACGGCCCCGATATTGTCATCAAGATATTTAATATGCTTTGTTCCCGGAATAGGAATAATGTTATCTCCTTGACCAAGCAACCAAGCCAAAGCCAATTGTGCTGGAGTACATCCTTTTTTTAACGCTAGCTGCGCAAAGGCTTCTGCCAAAGAGCTATTGTTTTTATAATAATCGCCATTGTATCGAGGAAGCGTACGGCGAAAATCGTTCTCATCCAGCACATTTACGTTCAGCCTATTGCTCATCAATCCACGGCCCAATGGTGCAAACGGCACCAACGTAATACCCAATTCTGTACATGTAGGCAGAATGTCTTCTTCAACCGAGCGGGTAAGCAACGAGTATTCGCTCTGCAACGCAGCAATCGGATGTACGGCATAAGCCTTACGTAGCGTTTCAGCCGAACATTCGCTCAACCCTATATGCCGAATTTTCCCTTCCTTTATCAAGTCGGCCATTGCACCAACCGTTTCTTCTACCGGAACATCCGGATTTAAACGATGAGCATAGTACAAATCTATTGTCTCTATATTGAGTCTGCGTAGACTGTTTTCTACTGCTTGCCTCATCCATTCCGGCGACGAATCGATATATGTGTCTTTACTCGAGAAGACATCACTCTTGTCATCCTTCAACCTGAACCCAAACTTGGTGGCAATAAATATTTTATCCCTATTTGCCCTAAGAACTTTCGAAATCAATGTTTCGTTGGCACCGTTTCCGTAAGCATCGGCCGTATCCCAGAAGTTCACCCCTTGCTCTATGGCATGGTTTAATGTTGCGATGTTTTCTTCATCATGCGCAGTACCATAAGCGGCACTCATTCCCATACATCCCAATCCTATTGCAGAAAGGTTCACATTTGTTTTTCCTAATGTTCTATATTTCATAATCAAACGAATTAAGTTTATATGTTATCTTTTGGTGATGCAAAAATAAATATAATGTTTTGACATACAGTTATATGGATTACAGGTTTTCGTACCTTTATTACAGATTACGCCGATAAGCACTAAATAATGTGATATAAAGAATTATCTTTGTGGCTAATAAGTATATAATGATGAGCGATATATTACGATTAGACCATGTATGCCAATATAATGACATGATGGGATGCACCACGCTTCACCCATCGGTAAGCGTCATTGACTTTTCTGAATGCCAGCCTGTGATGCCCTCGCAAAAATATTTCGGTTTTTATGCCGTGTTGCTCAAAGATTTCAAACATGGAGAACTCAAATACGGCAGGCATTATTACGATTATCAAGAAGGAACGCTTGTGTTTTTTGCTCCCGGCCAAATAGGAGGAATAGACAATAACGGAGAACCTTTTCAACCCAAAGGATGGGCCTTGTTATTCGATTCCGAACTGCTGCAAGGAACTGACCTAGCACATCACATGAAAGACTATTCTTTCTTTTCGTACGAAGCAGACGAAGCACTTCACTTGTCCGAATCGGAACGTGAAATAGTACTCGATTGTCTGCACAAGATCAAAGAAGAGTTGATGCACCCCATAGACCGACATAGCCAAACATTGATTGTCAACAACATCGAGTTGCTGCTGAATTATTGCGTACGTTTCTATGATCACCAATTTCTTATACGCAGTAATGCGAACAAAGACGTGTTAACCCATTTTGAAAGCCTATTGGAGGACTACTTCACTACAAGTAAATCACAACACTTGGGATTACCCTCAGTACAATATTTCGCAGATCAATTGCATTTGTCACCCAACTATTTCGGCGATCTTATTAAGAAAGAGACAAGTAAATCGGCTCAAGAACATATTCAAAAAAAACTAATAGACATCGCCAAGAACAAAGTATTGGATACGAGCAGAACACTGAATGAAATAGCAGATGAATTAGGATTCAAATACCCGCAACACTTCAGCCGATTTTTTAAAGAAAAAGTAGGATGTTCACCGACCGAATATCGCACACAGGTATAGTCACTTTTTAAGAAACTGGACTTTGACATGTACTGAATAAGTTTGTGTCAACTTATTCAGTACATGTCATACAAAGCAATATTAAGTCATTTTACCACGAAACAATTTTGGCATTTACTTCTTCGAATGAAATACTTCTTTGAGGCGAATGGTCTTATTATTGATAAGAGGTTTTGCCCAAAAGCCGAGAAAAGTCATGTAGGCAACTGTCAAAAAGATGAAACACATTCCAACACGGAGTGAAAATACATCGGACAATGCACTAATGATAAGTGGACCTACAGCCCCACCGACTATCGAAGAGCAGAGAATTCCAGCAAAAGAACCGTGATTGGAAGGAGCAGTATTCATTCCCAAAGAGAATACGATAGAATACATCATCGATATACTAAAACCAACTGCAGGAAAAGCAAAAAGTGAAATGTTACTACTGCCAAATAGGGCAAGCACTAACAAAATGGCAGTGAGGAATCCCGAACTCCATAGCAGCTTACGGCTATCAATAAACTTCAATAATATCATACCCAAAATACAACCAAAAGTCATAGCCAACCAAAAATAACTGACAGCATGAGCGCCCGCACCTTGTGGATCAATACCATGATATTTACTCAAAAAAGTACTCATGAAATCGGCAGTGCCCTGTTCAGTGCTAACATAACAAAAGATTCCTAGAAAGAAAAGCCAAACATATTTTTGTTTGAAGAGGTATAAATAAGATTCTTTACTACCGGCTTTTTCATCTTCTTTCAGTTCGATACTTGGAAACTTGGCAATAAGAACAGAAAGTACCATTACCAACAATAGGATTGCAAATATCCAGTAAAGCGATACCCAAGGCATATTGTTAGGGGTGATACCAGCCAATAAATCGATAAAAGTATTTTTCCCTGCCACGTATTGAGCAGGCGAAAGCCTACCTATCAAATAAGTATAAACGAAAGGACTCAGAGCAGATGCCACTCCAAATACAAACTGCGCCACTTCGGCCACGAAAGCATAATTTTCTTCACCTCCAACAGTACGCTGCAAAGGATTTAGCACCGTTTGTAACATAGCCATGCCCAATCCGATGATAAAACAAGAAGCAAGCAACATGGGATAAGTATGGAAAGCTGCAAATAACAAAGCGCCAATAAAAGGAACAAAAAAGCCTATAAACAAAACAAGCTTCTCGCCATAACGATCGATAAGAATTCCAGCCGGTATAGACATAATGGCATAAGCTATAAAAAATGAAGTAGGGATAAAACCTGCCAATGCCAAATCTTTGAGATGGAAATTATTAATAATATCTGGGATAATAGGACCTATGATGTTCGTAATAAAAGAAATAGTAAACCAAAACACCATAATAAGGGTTAACATTCCAATGTTCTTTTTCATGATAATCGCTTTTTTATTTCATCAAATATTTGAAACAGTTCTTCTAAAGTTGCTGCCCGTAGCATAGCTATCCGAGTAGGACGAAAGTCGGGTATTCCCTTGAATATGGGTGAAGCTGCTAAATGACGGCGAACATGCAAAATGCCTCCGTATTCGCCCAAACGTGTCACACTATCGGCTACCTGATCACGAAGCACATCCAAATACCACTCGAAAGATTCCTCGGGCAATAATTCATTTGTCTGCAAATAGTGTTTCACTTCACGAAATATCCATGGACGGCCGAAACTAGCACGGCCTATCATAATGGCATCGACTCCATACGTATCGAAACATTCTTTTGCACGTATAGCAGAAGTGACATCACCATTGCCAATAATAGGTATATGCATACGAGGATTGTTCTTTACCTCGCCTATTAAAGTCCAATCTGCCTCACCGGTATACATTTGCGAACGTGTACGCCCATGAATAGTCAAAGCAGAAATACCGCAATCTTGAAGTTGCTCGGCAAGATCAACAATTATACGATGTTCCATATCCCAGCCTAAACGGGTTTTGACCGTTACAGGTATTTTTACGGCATCGACTACCGCACGAGTTATTTCAAGCATCTTCGGGATGTTTTGTAGCATTCCCGCTCCTGCCCCCTTACCGGCAACCTTCTTTACCGGACAACCGAAATTGATATCCAATATATCCGGATGAGCTTCCTCGACTATTTGTGCCGCTCCCACCATTGCCTCAACTTCTCTGCCATATATCTGAATCGCAACAGGACGCTCTTCATCGCTGATGGTAAGTTTCTTAACCGTACTATTAACCGAACGAATCAATGCTTCAGACGAAACAAATTCCGTATAAACCATATCGGCACCAAAGTGTTTACACATCAATCGAAATGCCTGATCGGTAACATCTTCCATTGGTGCAAGACATACAGGTTTGTCACCCAAGTCTATATTCCCTATCTTCATCTATTGTTATTCTTCGTTTTCTCTGCAAAAATACAGATTAATTCGTATCTTTGCTCTTCAATTAGCGTATTATTAGTATCACTTTTAGAATGAATATAAAAGATTTTGAAATTATGGCACCGGTAGGTTCACGAGAATCACTCGCTGCCGCTATACAAGCTCAAGCCGATTCTATTTATTTTGGTATCGGTTCGCTCAATATGAGGGCCCATTCGGCCAACACTTTCAGTATCGACGACTTGCGGGAGATAGCCGAAACGTGCAACGAACACCACATCAAATCTTATCTAACAGTCAATACTATTATTTATGACAAAGACATGGAGCTGATGCACAAAATCGTCGATGCTGCACACGAGGCGGGCATCTCTGCCATCATTGCTTCCGACGTTGCAGTAATGAATTATGCTCATAGCATCGGACAGGAGATACATCTTTCAACCCAATTAAATATTTCGAACATTGAAGCGCTACGCTTCTATGCCCAATTTGCAGACGTCGTTGTATTGGCGCGCGAGTTGAATTTAGATCAGGTAGCTGTTATTCACGAAGCCATCGATAAAGAGAATATTTGTGGACCAAGCGGTAAAAAGCTCCGTATAGAAATGTTCTGCCATGGCGCATTGTGCATGGCCATATCAGGCAAATGCTACCTTTCGCTGCACGAAATGAACAGTTCCGCCAACCGAGGAGCTTGCATGCAGGTATGCCGCAGAGGATATACCGTAAAAGACAAAGAGACGGATGTAGAGTTGGATGTCGACAACCAATATATCATGTCGCCCAAAGACTTGAAAACCATTCATTTTATTAACAAGATGATGGATGCCGGTGTTAGAGTATTCAAGATAGAAGGTCGCGCTCGTGGAGCAGAATATGTACGGACTGTAACCGAATGCTACAAAGAGGCTATCCAGTCGGCTTTGGATGGAACATATACCGACGAAAAAATCAACCAATGGGATAAACGTTTAAAAGCTGTTTTTAATCGCGGATTTTGGAACGGTTACTATTTGGGACAGCGATTGGGTGAGTGGAGCAAAAACTATGGCTCGCAAGCTACTGAAAGAAAAATATACGTGGGCAAAGGAATACGTTATTTCTCCAATCTCGGCGTGGCCGAATTTTTAGTCGAAGCAGCCGAACTGAATGTAGGAGACAAACTTCTTATTACCGGACCAACAACAGGTGCCGTGTTTGCCAACCTCACTGAAGCACGAGTTGATTTGAAAGTAGTACCTACCGTTCGCAAGGGAGAACATTTTTCTATGAAAATATCTGAGAAAATAAGACCCAGCGACAAACTATACAAATTAGTATCGACCGAGGAATTGAAAAAATTTAAAGGATTGGAATGAAAGACTATATATTCGAACTGCCAATGAAGGTACGCTCTTATGAGTGTGATTTTGAAAGTATCGTAAACAATGCTGTTTACCAAAATTATTTGGAACATACCCGACATGAATTTATGATTGCTCACGGACTCGATGTAGTAGAATTGCATAGACAAGGTATTGATACCGTCGTTGCACGCATCAACATTGCTTTCAAAAGCCCTCTACATGACAATGAGGAGTTTTTAAGTAAATTGAATGTGAAAAAGGAAGGCATCAAATATGTCTTCTACCAGGATATCTATCGAATAAATGACGGGCAACTTATCATCAAAGCAATAGTTGATGTTGTTTGCATTATTAATGGAAAATTAAAAAACTGCGATGTAATTGATCATGTTTTCGCTAGCTATCTTCAATAAAGACTTGTTCTGATATTTGTGCCCCTTATCTCTATATACCTTAAACTAACATTCTATGAAAGACAGAGAAGAAGAATGCTATTATTGTATTGCTCTTACTAAAGTTCCACACATTGGAATCAGAGGTGCCAAACGACTATATGAATCCATAGGAAGTGCAAAAGATATTTTTAAATTTCGAAAAGAACTTCCCGACAAAATACCCGATCTCAATAAGAAAGTTACCGAATGGCTAGACTGTCCGGAAGCTTTCTCCATTGCAGAAAAAGAATTAAAATTTATCTCCGATAAGCATATACAATACTATTTGTTGAATGAAGAGGACTTCCCATCTCGTTTTAAAGATTGCGACGACTCTCCGATTATCTTATTTTCGAAAGGTAACATAAAACTAAACGTTCCGCATGTATTGAATATTGTGGGAACTAGACGTGCTACTGATTATGGCAAGCAGTTTTGCAACTCTTTTGTGCGAGAGTTGAAAACACTCTGTCCCGACATTACTATTGTAAGCGGGCTAGCTTATGGAATTGATATTTCGGCACATCGAGCGGCTTTAGAAAATGATATACCTACAATCGGTGTATTAGCTCACGGCTTAGATAGAATATACCCCTCTCTACACCGGAACACCGCTATAAAAATGCTCGAAAAAGGAGGGTTGCTTACCGAATTTATCTCAGGAACCAATCCGGATGCCTTCAATTTCGTCAGCCGAAACCGTATCATTGCAGGAATATCCGACGCAACCGTTGTAGTAGAATCGGCATCTAAAGGCGGTTCGTTAATTACTGCCGATATATCAGAAAGCTACCACCGCGATTGTTTTGCAGTACCGGGGCGCAACAGTGATGAATATTCTATCGGCTGCAATCGATTAATTCACGACAACAAAGCAGCAATTCTTTGTGATGCCGAAGATTTCGTGAAAGCCATAGGTTGGAATGACCCGACTAAAGAAAAAAAGAAAATAAAAATCGTCCAGCGAGATTTCTTTCCTTCACTATCCGGAGAAGAACAACTTATTGTTAAACTACTAGACGAACGCGGCAACCTCCAAATCAATACACTGGCTGTAGAAACAAATATACCGATATACCGAATAAGTTCTTATCTTTTCGAACTTGAAATGAAAGGAGTGATCCGTACTTTGGCAGGTGGAGTTTATCAATTGCTTCGATAAATGAAAGATTTATCGTTTTTATTTGCAATTATTTATAACTTTGCAACATCTAACGAAAAGTAATACATGGTTTCAAAAACGGACATTCTTACTCAAACAGTCGAAGAATTGTCGGATAGCGAGTCTTTTAAAGGATTATTCTATCAACAAAAAGAGGGCGAGCCTCTCCCTTCGGCTACTATCTTACAAGAGATAGTAGAACTAGTGCGTACTATTATTTTTCCCGGTTATTATGGCAATTTCACCATCAATAGTTATACGATAAAATATCATACCGGGGTGAGTGTTGAACGTTTATACAATTTGCTTACCGAACAAATATTCTCAGGACTTATCTTCGGTAGCGAAGAAGAATGTCGATGTGAGATTCCTGCTACTCGCGAAAATGCTTCGAATATAGCATTAAAATGTATTGCCAAACTTCCTGAAATGCGCCGAATATTGGCAACAGACGTAATAGCCGTATTTAATGGAGACCCCGCTGCTCAAAACTGTGGTGAAGTAATATGCTGCTATCCCACTATCCGGGCTATAAGCAATTACCGATTTGCACACGAACTGTATAAATTGTGCGTACCACTTATACCCCGCATTATTACCGAAATGGCACACAGTGAAACAGGAATAGATATTCATCCTGGAGCTGAAATAGGCCACCACTTTGCCATTGATCATGGAACAGGCGTGGTCATCGGAGCTACTAGCATAATAGGCAATAACGTAAAACTTTACCAAGGTGTGACACTCGGTGCCCGAAGTTTTCCTCTTGACGACGAAGGAAAACCTATTAAGGGAATACCACGACATCCCATATTGGAAGACAATGTTATTGTTTATTCCAACGCTACGATTCTCGGGCGTATCACCATCGGCCACGATGCTACTGTAGGTGGCAATATCTGGGTAACGGAAGATGTTCCGGCCGGAACTCGCATAGTACAAAAGAAATAATTACAAAACGATATATGAACGACAAATTCGAAATAATAGCTAAAACATTCCAGGGACTGGAACAGGTATTGGCAGAAGAACTATCTGAAATTGGTGCAGAAAACATTCAAAAGGGACTCCGCATGGTTTCCTTCGACGGAGATAAAGAAATGCTTTATAAAGCCAATTTCTGCCTTCGCACCGCACTTCGCATTTTGAAACCTATCAAGCATTTTATTGCAAAAGATGCGGATGAAGTCTACGAACAAATCAAAGCCATAGATTGGGAAGAATACATGACCAATAAGAATACCTTTGCTATTGATGCTGTCGTAAACAGTGATGAATTTCGCCATTCCAAATTTGTAGCATACCGAGTAAAAGATGCTATCGCCGACCATTTTAAAGAAAAAACGGGCGAGCGCCCTTCGGTTCGTATCAACAATCCCGACGTGGCTCTCAACATCCATATCGCACAAACATCTTGTACACTATCACTCGATTCTTCCGGAGAATCATTGCACCGTCGTGGCTATCGCCAAGAAGCAGTAGAAGCTCCTCTCAACGAAGTGCTTGCTGCCGGGATTATCAAATTGACTGGATGGAACGGCGAATGCGATTTTATCGACCCGATGTGCGGTTCCGGAACTTTTCCTATCGAAGCGGCGCTTATTGCGCGCAACATTGCACCAGGCGTATTTCGTAAAGGTTATGCTTTCGAAAAATGGAGCGATTTCGACCAGGAACTGTTTGAACAAATATACAACGATGACAGCAAGGAAAAGAAGTTCGAACATAAAATATACGCATACGACAATAGCCCTCATGCCATTGCCATTGCAACCAGCAATATAAAAGCTGCCGGCGTAAATAAAGATATAAATTTGAAATTACAACCTTTTCAACAGTTTCAACAACCATCCGAAAAAGCCATATTGGTAACCAATCCACCTTACGGCGAACGCATCTCTTCGAATGATCTGCTCGGTTTATATAAAATGATTGGAGAACGGTTGAAACATGCTTTTATCAATGGCGTTGCATGGATATTGTCTTATCACGACGAATGTTTCGCCCAAATAGGTTTAAAAGCAAACGAAAAGATTCCTTTGTTTAACGGACCTCTAGAATGTGAACTCCACAAATATGAAATATTCGACGGGAAGTACAAAGATTATAAAACCGACAAAGACAATAGCGAAGAAGATAACAACCGCTATGCGCCCCGCAAAGAATTCAGAGTAAGAAGAGAATATCAAGGGGGTAGAGACAGAAAAGACAATCGTAATTCCAGAACGAGTTACGATAATAGAAATAGCCGCTTTGACGATCGCAAACAACCTATATCAAAATATCCAAGAAGACATGAAAACAAAGAATCTGATTAAAAAGACTTTTTTGTCATTATTAGCTTTACAACTGTTGGGAACAACTCAAATGATGGGACAGACAAAGGAACTAACTCTTGAAGACTTGATGCCGGGTGGTTCCACGTATCGTTACGTCGACAATCTTTATAATCTACAGTGGTGGGGTGATCTTTGCATCAAACCTGCTATTGATAAATTAACCGAAATAAATCCGAAGAACGGAAAAGAAACCGTACTCACTACAACGGATAAAGTAAATAGCGTGCTTGAGTCTCAAAAACTTGGTAAATTGACAAGCATGTATTCTGTTAAACTACCTTGGAAGAACCGCACTGAAATAGTGTTTGCTCTTCATAACAAGCAAATCGTATTCGACTTTAAAAAGAACAAAGTTATAAGTACCACAGATCTCAATAAAGAGAGAAATAACGAAGATATCAACTACAATAGCAACAATATTGCCTATACAATAGGCAATAATCTATATGTCAACAATGATGCCGTAACCAACGAACCGGAAGGCATTGTCTGTGGACAATCTGTTCATCGAAACGAATTCGGCATTTCGAAAGGAACTTTCTGGAGTCCTTCGGGCAAGCTACTAGCATTCTACCGAATGGATGAAACGATGGTAGGTCAATATCCATTAGTCGATACGGAAGCTCGGGAAGGAAAAGTACAGATGATTCGTTATCCGATGGCGGGAATGGCTTCGCACAAAGTGACGATTGGAATATACAATCCCGATACAAAACAGACCATCTATCTGAAAGCAGGAGATCCGACTGACCGATATTTTACCAATATTTCATGGGCGCCCGACGAGAAATCTATCTACCTTATCGAACTAAACCGTGATCAAAACCATTCCAAGCTTTGCCGTTACAATGCTCTAACAGGCGAATTGGAAAAAGTCCTTATCGAAGAAACAAATCCGAAATACGTAGAGCCGCTCCACCCAATTGTTTTTTTACCTTGGGACAGTAATCAGTTTATCTATCAAAGCCAACGCAGCGGATTCAACCATCTTTATTTATACAATACGAATGGCAAACTATTGGGACAGCTTACCAAAGGAAACTGGCTTGTACAAGATTTACTCGGCTTCAACAATAAGACAAAGAGTGCCATTATTGAAGGAGGAGTAGCATTGAATACGAACCTATATATTGTCAATATTCCAAACATGAAATGCAGTAAAGCATTAAATAAAATCACTGAAGCTGTACATAGCGGATTATTAAGCGAATCGGGACAGTATCTTGTCGATCGTTATAGCGCACCTAAAACACCCTTAAAAATTGATATTCTTGATGTTACAACATCAAAAAGCACACAAATATTCAAATCAGAGGATCCTTACCAAGGATACAAAATGCCGGATATCAGTATAGGAACAATTAAGGCAGCCGACGGTGTCACTGATTTATATTATCGTATTGTAAAGCCCAAAGATATGCAACCGGGTAAGAAATATCCTGCTATCGTATATGTATATGGAGGTCCTCATGCACAAATGATAAACAACAGTTGGTTGAATGATACGCGTGGATGGGATATATATATGGCCAATAAAGGTTATATCGTTTTCACACTCGACAATCGTGGAAGTGAGAATAGAGGATTCGATTTTGAAAGCGTCACTTTCCGCCATTTGGGTATTGAAGAAGGCAAAGATCAAGTTAAAGGAGTAGAATTTTTAAAGAGTTTACCCTATATAGACGGCAGCCGAATAGGTGTTCACGGTTGGAGTTTCGGTGGTCATATGACAACCGGATTGATGTTGCGTTATCCCGATTTGTTTAAAGTCGGTGTTGCCGGAGGTCCTGTTATCGATTGGAAGTACTACGAAGTAATGTATGGCGAACGCTACATGGACACTCCGCAAACAAATCCGGAAGGTTATAAGGAATGCAATCTGAAAAACTATGCTGGCAATTTGAAAGGACATTTGCTCATTATACACGATGACCATGACGATACCTGTGTACCCCAACATTCTATTACTTTTTTGAAAGCTTGCATCAATGCCGGCACCTACCCCGATTTCTTTACTTATCCAGGGCACAAACACAATGTAATAGGTAAAGACAGAGTTCATTTATATGAGAAAATAACACGATATTTTGTAGATTATTTATAAACTGATAAATATGAAGATACTATTATTAGGTTCAGGAGGGCGCGAACATGCTTTGGCATGGAAAATAGCACAAAGTAAATCGGTCGATAAACTGTATATTGCTCCAGGCAATGCCGGTACAGGATCAATAGGAGAAAATGTAGATATCAAAGTAAACGACTTTGAATCGCTCAAGTCATTCGCCCTCACCCAAAATATCGATATGATAGTTGTCGGTCCGGAAGACCCATTAGTAAACGGCATTTACGATTTCTTTAAAAACGATTCTACTACAAGCCATATAATGATTATAGGTCCCTCTGCAAAAGGGGCACAGCTCGAAGGCAGTAAAGAATTTGCCAAAGAGTTTATGCAAAGACATCATATCCCTACTGCCCGGTATCTTACTATTACAGCCGAAACAATACAGCAAGGTTTCGATTTTCTGGAAACATTGCAACCGCCCTATGTACTAAAAGCCGACGGACTTTGTGCCGGCAAGGGCGTATTGATTGTCCCAACACTCGATGAAGCCAAAGCAGAACTGAAAGACATGCTGCAAGGGATGTTTGGAAAAGCATCTGCCAAAGTTGTGATTGAAGAATTTCTGTCAGGCATCGAATGTTCGGTCTTTGTACTTACCGATGGTAAGCACTACAAGCTGCTGCCCGAAGCAAAAGATTACAAACGAATAGGCGAAGGCGACAAAGGACTCAACACGGGTGGTATGGGAAGTGTCAGCCCCGTTCCTTTTGCCGATGACGTATTTATGAACAAGGTACGCGAAAGAATTATAGAGCCTACCATCAAAGGACTTTATGAAGAACAAATCAATTATAAAGGTTTTATATTCTTTGGATTGATAAACGTCAAAAACGAACCTTACGTTATAGAGTATAACGCTCGAATGGGAGATCCGGAAACAGAAAGCGTAATGCCACGTATCAAAAGTGATTTGGTAGATTTGTTTGTCGGTGTAGAAAAAGGCACCTTAGACCAGTGCACTCTAGACATCGATCCCCGCACCGTAGGCTGTGTGATGTTAGTAAGCGGAGGTTATCCGGAATCTTACCAAAAAGGATATCCGATTGAAGGACTGAAAGAAACGATACAAACAGAAAGTATTCTTTTCCATTCGGGAACCACACTAAAAGAAAACAAAGTGGTAACAGACGGCGGACGCGTCATAGCCATCAGTTCTTATGGTGAGTCCAAAGAAGAAGCTTTAGAAAAGAGTTATAAGGTGGCCGAAATGATAGACTTCGAACATAAATATTTCCGCCACGATATAGGATTTGATCTTTAAAGAAAAAAATGACACTGAAAGGAAAACAAGAAAGAATAATGGCAAGTGGTGCTACACTGCCTGTCGTTATTTTGATATGTATCGTAGCATATATTGGACACTCTGTGATCTGCCCGGTGACCCACGCTACTGATAGTTTCATTTTATTTCCATCATGGAGCGCATCATCAATGCCGATATGGTTGAACCATTTGTGTAGCTTGGCAACCTATATCCTATCGGCCTATTTATTAGTCGAACTGAATAATCGCTCGGATATTCTTCGAGTGAGAAAAACGGTATTGATTGCCGTCTTCTTTTTGTTTATCACTTTCTGTCCGGAACTATATACTTTTTCGTTCACAAAATTGTCGTTAGTTGCATTGCTGTTATCACTATTCTTTCTATTCAACAGCTACCAGCAACGCAATTCATCATCTTACCTTTTTCACTCATTTGCCATACTTAGCATCGGCACCTTATTTCTACCACAACTCATTTTTGTAATTCCCGTATGGTACATCGGCTCTTCCATGTTGCAGTCTCTCAACATCCGTAGCTTTTTTGCTTCCTTAGTCGGTTTTGTCTTACCCTATTGGTTCGTTTTGTCTTATGCTTTTTACGCGGGCGATATTAATATATTCATAGCGCCATTTCAGGAGATGGCCCAATTTGGAGGGATGAACATTTTTACTGAAGTCGATGTTCGTAATATATTGTCGTTTGCTCTACTTTTAGTACTTTATATCGTCAGTTTTTCTCATTGCCTCTTTATCGATTATGATAACAAAATAAGAACAAGACTCATTTTACATTTCATTATATTCCTGAATATCTATCTTTTCTTATTCATCATCATACAACCGAAATACGAAGTACAAATATTGAATTTATTACTTCCAGGCATTTCACTTATAATATGCCATTTCTTCAGCCGCACCAAAAGCCGCATATCCTATTATATTTTTATAGCGACCCTCATTCTGCTGTTGGTATTGTATTTACTCAAAATGGCTCCCGTCTCTTGACGCGACAAACATTAATTAAAACTTAGGCATTATGAAAAAGTTTGTTTTATTAGTTGTATTGGTATTGATTGCCAGCTGTAGCAGACAACCTAAAAAGAGGAATGACAAACCTATCATTACTGTCACAATAGAGCCTCAACGTTACTTCTGTGAAGCCTTGACAAAAGGTTTTTTCAAAGTAGAATGCATCGTACCACACGGAAGTAGCCCCGAAACTTATGATCCCAACCCACGGCAACTCATCAGCTTGGAGAAAAGTACTATTTATCTGCGCATCGGTTATATCGGATTTGAAATGCAATGGATGGATAAGCTAATATCCAATGCGCCTCATATAGAAGTATTCGACACTTCGCAAGGCATTAACTTGATTATGGAAGAAGGACACCAAAAGATAACCAATCACAATATAAGCCAAGTGGAGCCGCATTTATGGTGTTCGCCTAAAAACGCATATATCATTGCCAAAAATACATTGGACATTCTCTGTTCGTTCGATAGAAAACACGAAAAGACATACATCAATCGATACGATTCGCTATGCAAAGAAATAACTAAAACCGACTCTATTATCCGTATTGAATTGAAAAAGCCAAAAGCCGACAAAGCTTTTGCCATTTATCACCCTTCTCTATCATACTTTGCGAGAGACTATAATTTAATGCAGATACCTATCGAAAACAACGGAAAAGAACCTTCTCCTTCCGAATTGGCCAACATTATTGACCGATGCCGCAAAAACAAAGTTCACATCATCTTTGTGCAACCCGAATTCGACCATCACAATGCCGAAATTATAGCCAAACAGATAGGAGCCCGAGTTGTTTCGATCAATCCGCTCAACAAACAGTGGGACAAAGAAATGATAACGATAGCCAAAGAACTTAGTCATGATTAGCAATACCAAAACAATGAACGACAAAAGAGTTATTGTATCGATAAACAATCTGTCTGTAGCATACGAACATCATACTGTACTACACGATATTCATCTCAATATCTATCAGAATGATTTTCTAGGTATCATCGGTCCCAATGGCGGTGGCAAAACAACACTTATCAAGTGTATACTCGGACTGATGAAGCCGGAAAAAGGAGAAATCCGTTTTTATCGCGAAGGGCAAGAGGCAGCACAGCTTTCAATGGGCTATCTGCCACAATACAATGCCATTGATAAAAAGTTCCCAATATCTGTAGAAGAAGCCATCTTATCGGGACTAAACATCAAAAAACCACTCATCGGCCGATTTACAAGCGAACAAAAAGAGAAAGTACAAAGTATTATATCCCAAATGGGACTAGATGGACTGAATAAGCGAGCAATAGGCCAACTCAGCGGTGGACAGTTACAAA
This sequence comes from Bacteroidaceae bacterium, assembly GCA_041907665.1. Lineage (GTDB taxonomy): Bacteria > Bacteroidota > Bacteroidia > Bacteroidales > Bacteroidaceae > JAAYUD01. The sequence goes on along the minus strand of JAYRGW010000037.1, from coordinate 18,628 downwards.
GGACGTTATTGGGTAGAGCTTTAGTTTCGGACCCTGAAATAGTCATTCTTGACGAACCGAATACGTACATTGACAAACGCTTTGAAACAGCCTTATACAAAATTCTCGATGAAATTAACAGCAGGTGTGCCATCGTTATTGTGAGCCACGACATAGGCACTATCTTGCAACAAGTAAAATCGGTAGCCTGCGTCAATGAAACCCTCGATTATCATGCCGATTCGGATATTAATTCCGAATGGATGGAAAAGAACTTTAACTGCCCCATTGGTTTGCTGGGACATGGTGACCTCCCCCATCGAATTCTAGGGCAACATCATCACGATTAATACACACACAAAAACAGACGTATGTCGCTACCGAAACTACCGTATGTCGCAGCGGTAACTAACGGAAGTTATCCTAACAACTAACGTTAGTTTCGTCGACAACATCCGTTAGTTACCGCTGCGACATACGGTTGATTTTTGCAAGCTAAAACTAAGGGCACAGTCGTTGTCGTATGTTAGTTTTTCCGGTGACGTTCTTAAGTTTTCGGAAAAACTAACATACGACAACATTTTTAGGAGCATATGACGTTTTGGAAGGATAAGGCAATTCCGATTTATTGAAGTCATTGGTTCTTACCGATACTTAAAGATAACTCATGCGGGTAGGAACAGTCCTACTCTTTCAATTCTAGTTTCGAAACCATTCCCGTCACATTTACCGTCTGTATATCAGACACATACATGCAGATAGCGGTAAAATGGGACTCATAAAATGCATCTATTTACTGAGAATCAATGTGTTACTATTTTTGGCACAGGTCCAATGCCCATGAGGGGCATACAGACCCATTAAATGCTCGAGTCGGAAAGTCGTTTTGGGGGGTGACCTGATTTGCATTTTTTCATGGTGCACACCCCATTGACATAATATCTTACTGAATGACAAACGGTTATTTCAAAGTCATTTTTCAAAATGTTTTCGGAAGTGAACATTGAGAGCAATACTGATACTATTTTAACCATACCGAAGTGGTAATTCATGATATACACTATTGAGGCTGCGTTTTCGAAAAATGATAAGGACGAACACAAAAATTCATAAGGACGAAAATAAAAGTTTGTAACTAGAAACTTTTATTTTCGTCCTTATGAATTTCTCGCTGTATATCAATGTGTTATGCATGATATGTTTATATCTTATCCTGATCCGGTTTACACTCGAGCGGTGGAAAGAGTACAAAAATAGTGCCCTGTAGGGCCTTACCTCTTAGGTTCGGATAAGAAAGTATCAGAATGTCGGCGGATGTTCACATCGAAAAACGTTCTAAAAAAATGGATTGTACGCAACGTATTGTATCAAAGTCTGTTTCTATGTCAATGGGGTGTGCCATCAGACTATTCGTATTGACTAAAACAACACCGATGGGACTGTTTATACCCTCTTTTTTTCTGCAAAAAATAACGATTTCACATTCTTCCCTTGCATCTCATTAGCATAAATCCATTCTCTTTTTCAGTGCCAAATATCCGAATTTCTCTGCTTAATCTCCTTATTTTACCGATAATATTGGTGTGATAAAAAGTCCTGAATATCGTCATTTTTTTAAACTAAAAGAGTATATTTGTAGGACAAAAACGTTGAACTTATTCGAATGCGGAAAAACGCCATATATATTCTGATATTGTCTTTTGTGTTATTCGGCTGTTACCAAAGACCTCTACATCCCATGCTGCAGAAAGCGGAAAGGCTGATGCAGTCGCGGCCAGATAGTGCACTGGCTATATTGGAGCATTATACAACACACAGCTTTTCCGACTCGGCAGATATTGCCGCTTATGCGCTATTGCGAACTCAGGCAGACGATAAAAACTACATTGACCATACTTCCGATTCGCTCATAAAGATTGCCGTCCGTTATTACGACTGCCACGGTTCTAAGCTAGAGCAAGCACAAGCACATTACTATTGGGGCAGAGTATTTCAGGATAGAGGGGACGATGTACATACGGCCGAACAATACATCAACGCCACTCCATTGGCGCAAAAGTCGAAGAACGATACACTGATTTATCTTATTAAGGGTAATTTAGCTCATTTGTATTGGCATAACGAAATGTTCAAAGAGGCGACATCTATCTATAAAGAATTGGCAGAAAGGTATCAATCGCTTCATGACAATACACATTTGGCAGCGATATATTTCAATTTGGGAGAGATCGGCTTAAACAGTAATAGAAATTTTGCTGAAACCAGCCATTATCTCCTCCAAGCAATCACTCTGGCAAAAGCAAATGACAACAATATAATAAAAGATTCATATTCAACGCTAAGCTATTTATGCGAATCGTATAATAGATGGCAACAAGCTATCTATTATGCCCAAAAGGGTATAAGTATGGCATCAGATAACATTGACAAAGCTAGGTTTAACCTTGTCATTGGCCATGTTTATATTAAACTTAAACGATATAACGATGCATACCTATATTTGAAAAACAGCCTTTATAGTCAGAATCCGACCATTTTATACGAAGCATATCGGGGCTTAAGCTCAATCATGCAAAAACAAGGCAATATCAAACAAGCCATGATATACCTAAATAAGAGTATGGTTTATAGCAATCGAATAATCGATATAAATCAACAAACAGCTACTGTAAAAATGATAAAAAGTAAGCTTGCAGAGCTACAATTCAAGCAATACGAATCAAAAAATAATTCGCAAAAAATAATTATTAGCTTTATTTTATTAATGGCGATAGGAAGTTATATCCTTTATCGACATCAAAAACAAATAAGACTTTTGAAACAACTTGAAAATGAAGATGAATTAGAATTAAGACGAAAGAAATTTGAAGTCTCGGATATCTACATGAAATTTCATCAAAATAATATCTCTCTATCAAATCAAGATTTTACACTTCTAATGCATAACATTGACGAAACCTATCCCAAGTTCACAAAAAGATTACGCGAGATACTCCCAACAATCAGAGAAGAAGAATTGCATCTTTGTTGCTTAGAAAAAATAGGACTCTCACCAAAAGAAATGGAAAAAGCACTTCCACTATCTAAATCCGGCATTCACATGGCTAGAGAAAGATTGGCTAAAAAAATCATAAGAAAAGAAGCCAAGGCAAAAGATCTCCATAAATTTATCATCGGATTATAAATTTGGATTAACAAAGGACTTTACACAGACGTTTGGGAAACGATTTCTTAACTTGTGTACTTTTGTGCACTGAAAAAAAGCTTTATTTATTATCTATCATTTATATTTGTTCTACAATCAATTCGAAAACAAACATAAATAAAGATGAATAAATTTAAGAAAGTATTATCAGTCATTGCATTTACAACTCTGATTATGGGACAATTCCCAGCTTATGCCTACCCCATAAATAAAAATAACGATGACAACGTACAAGATATAGCATTGTATGCTAAACCTATCCTATTATCCTTTTGGTACTTTCTCCTTTAATTCAATTAGAATATTATGCAAATTCAAAAAATATTTTTAGGGCTAATTTTAGCTGCTATATCAAGTTTATGTAATGCACAAAAAGTGACAATCGTAATCAATCATTTAGATTCAACCAAATGCAATAATGTCACTATAAGTGATTTGAATCCGTTTTCATGGAATAATTTCTTGAATGATTTTTCTCCAACGTATAGTCATAAAATTCTTGTTAAAAACCAAAGTATAATCTATCAATCCAATGTTAAAACACATTGTGAAAAATGCCTTTACAATCCATATTTTTTCCAAAATATTACTATAGGTATTCCCAGTAATATTTTTTTGACTAAAGGAGACTACATTACAGCGACTCTAAAAAGTAACGGAGAAAAAATGTATTTCTATTTTGAAGGAAAAAATGCTGCGCATTATAATTATAAGACCGAAGAAGAACTCGCTAATATACCAAAGCCACAAAATAGGCAAAAAGGAGAGGATCTTTTGAAATATAAAAAGAAATGGGTCGACTATAAAAATCTACGCTTATCATTCCTGAATGACTTTTGTATGAAAAATCAAGTTTCTAAAGATTTTATTTTATGGGCAAAGGCTAGTATAGAGAACTCATATACTTTGGCTGTCTATTATTCTGCATATTGCTATAAAGACGAGTCTACAAAAATACCAAGAAGTTATTTTAATGATTGTAAATTTTTAAAAGAAGATTATAGAGGTTATCATCTAGCATTATTTTATAAATATATAAAATATTATTCTTCAAACATAAACAACAATATTGATTTGATATATAACAATATTTGTAAAAAATTTAAAGGAGATGATAAAGCGTATTTACTAACATCATTGATTGGAGAATACACCAAGATATACAAACCAGATAAAGAACAGACATTTAGATCTCTTATCAAGAAAACAAATCCATTGATAAAAAATAAATTATATCGTACCTTTTTGATAAAAGCTTTTGATTATTGTATGATATTAAACCGTCCATTCCCTGATAAGTTATTAACAATAGGCATTGAAAAATATGGCAGTGATAGCATTAGTACATTGGCAGAAGTACTTAAGCAGTACAAAAATAAGAAGATTTATATTGACTTTTGGGCTTCTTGGTGTTATTGGTGTTGTAACGATATTCTTTTATCTCACGATGCTAAAGAATTTTTAAAACAAAAGGATGTTGTTTACTTATATTGGTCAAGTGATAAAAGAAAAAAGGATTGGAAAAACGCCGTCAAAAAATATAATATTACTGAAAATCAATATAGACTGATCAACTCAAAAGATTTATGGGACTATTTATCAATTGTTGGTATCCCGAGATACATAATTTTAAATAATAATCATCAAATTATTAACAGTGATGCCCCGAGACCAATACCTAATGATTTAGAGAACCTAAAAAATGAAATTAATAGAATCCCAACATTTTAAAAAATTATTTCATTACATGATGAAAACAAAATACACTAAAGTTTGTAACACAAAATTTACTATTAGCGATTTATGTTTGTTTATAGAAGAGAGTAATAATACATATATCAACCTCATTGTGGGAAAGATATAGAGAGTTTAATTATTAAATGAGAGATAAGCTACCGTTTTGGAAAATTAAAGAAAAGAATTCAAAATATGGAATACAAGATCTCCAATGCTGACATTAAAAATGTAAAATCAGGGGAATAATGCTAGAGATCTTGCCGATTTGGATATCAACTTCATAAAGAAAAAATAAATCAAGTGTGTGAATAAAATAATAACCCTCAATATATATCAATATGAAAATAGTATTATCAGCAATATTAACATGTCTTTTATTGTCATCATGCTCCGCCGTTCATCAGGGTAAGAACTTTAGCGTGACGATTAAAATGGATTCCGCTTTGGCTGCCACCAAGCAAAAGATTTATTTGTATAAGTTAATTGGAAGTGAATGGTCCATACTCGATTCTGCATTGATTTGCAATAATAAAAAGAGAGTCAAATTGGAGGGGGAAATACCTTTTCAACAAAGAATTGATATAACATTTGAAAAAGAAGGACCTGTAAATATGCCTATTATTGCTACCCCAGGTGATAAGATTAAAATCAAATTAGCGGACAAGGATATTACCGGGTACAATGAATACGAAATAGATATTCCAAATATCAATGCTCATCATGAATACTATGAGTTTCAGAAAAGAAATAGAAAACTACGGATAAATAGAAGGGAATTGAAGAATCTGTTACGTATTGATACCTTGAATGCTGCCAGGAAAAATGAAATAAAAGATTCTATTAAAATAGATGATAGAGAAATAAGGAAGATTCATGAGGATTTAGCACTCTCTGATAATCCGGCTAATGTAGACTACACACTCACCTTTTTGTCGATGGATTATCATTGTGCAGATAAATATAAGGATTATCTTTTGAAAAAGTTCCCTGATTATCCACCGATAAAAGAGGATTATGACGAATCATATGTTTGTCCTAAAGCATCACCGCAGTCGAAAATAATAGAGGCAAAGATAAATGCCATTCAAATTGCCAGAACCCACATAACGGCCAATGAAAAGGCTACGGTCTCTGCAAATAAGGGGGATACCCTCAGTATAATGTTACACAAAGACGACGGATGGTCTGAATCGCTCAACAAATACCGAGGAAAATATGTATTGGTTGAATTTTGGGCAAGTTGGTGCGGTCCTTGCTTAAGAGCTATGCCGAAACTTATTGAGGCGAAGAATAAGTTTGCGCATGATTTGGAGATTTGCGCCATAACTTTAGATAAATCCAAATTGCCTTGGATAAATTCAATAAGAAACAACCATCTTTCGATGATGCATCATTACGTGGGAATAAATTCGGATGGACAAATGTTCAAAGATATTTTTGCCTTAGGTATGCAGGGCATCCCACAAAATTATCTTTTAGGTACTGATGGTAAGATCATTGCCAAAAATATTTATGGTGACGAACTGATGGACAAATTAAACAAACTCATAAGTAAATGAAAATCTTATCAACAAAATAGAGGGTACTATACAGTATTAATGGTCGGTTGAAAAGTATTGGCACAGTCATAATTCTATAGTAATATGAAAACAAAAATTGTCTTATCTATTTGTCTCTTTTTATCATTTTCTACAGTTTTAATTAGTAAAAATACACATCATGTGCCTCAAAAGAATTTTAGTATTACAATTCATGTAGATTCGATTATTGGACAAGAAAAACAATTAATGTATCTATATAAATTGAGAGACGAGGGTTACTCAATATTGGATTCTGCTATTGTGGGAGGTAATAAAAAAAGTACGACCCTCAAAGGGTACACACCCTATGAGAATGAATACTCCATTATTTTTTCTAAAAGAGGACCAGTGAATCTGATATTTATTGTTAAACCAAATGACAAGATAAGTGTGAATATAACTGATGCTGATAATAAAAATGCCGGATTTACAATAAAAAAAGATATAAAAGGATCACCGGCAACCAAAAGATATGCTGAATTATGGGAGAAATTTGATCATCTTATTTTAAAAAGGCTAAAATATGAAAATAGTATGTCTACTTATGGTATCAGTGATTCTCTTCGTAAAGAATATAAGGATAGCCTGAATTATTATCTCGCTCAAAAGAAAAAATTAATAATCAATACCATAATAAATTCAAAGGATCCATATATTGTATATTATCAGTTCCCTCTATCCATTACGTTGAGTAGTGATTCCATTAATTTATTAACTAACAGAGTTAAAAAGGAATTTTCCTATTATAAACCAATGGAGCACTTGGGCGTCAATAGTAGTTATATCGAGCCAAATGCTACTGCAAAAGGAGCTTTTGAAAAAATTGCTAGGATTTGGAAAAGCAGAGTAATGTTTAAACAAGAAGGGCAGGGTACTAAGAAAAAGACAATACAGATAGGTGATGTTTTGAATTTTTCTTTAAACGATACTGACGGAAAAACTAATTCTTTCTCAAAATATAAAGGAAAATATATATTAGTGGATTTTTGGGCTAGTTGGTGTATACCATGTGTAAAAGAAATGCCAGATATTCAATATATACAAAAAGAATTTTCAAAAGAGTTGGTAGTCTGTGCCATTTCAATGGACAAAGATCATAGAACTTGGAAAAAGGCTATAAAAGATTTTGAACTATCAGATCTGATAAACTTCGTAGCTACAGATAGCAAAGGAAATATAGTAGGCGAAGTGCAGTATCTTAATATAGGCGAAATTCCTCAAAACTATTTGTTATACAGAACCGGCAAAGTGGTAGCTATCAATTTGCATGGCAAAGATTTAATGGATAAACTTCATGCTCTAATCAAACAAGGTGATATATGATTTAAAAATAATTTCTGCAGAATTTTATAGTCAACACGATGTTTTGACTTAAAATGCTTCATTGCAACAATTTTATTTACATAAAAATAAACATTATGAATTTAAAAGATTTAGAAACGTTCAAATTGAACAAGGTTCAGATGAACAATTTAATTGGAGGTATATCCCGGGAAGAGTATTGTTTGCAGATTCAGCAAATGGCTTGTAGTAGTGAAAATCATTGGGAAGAAGCTGAATGGGATGCCTGGGGAGATGCATATACTGAACATTGTATGGGTAAATAATCGAATCAGTTTAGGATTATAAAATAATAATCCTAAACTGAAATAACAAATGACATGAGAAATTTTGTTTTTATCTTTTCATTGATAATGGCAACTTCATTATCAGCTCAGAAGCAACAAACCATTGAACCCACGTTATTGGAATGTCGATATCAATTAGTGCAGCTTTCGGATACTGTCAATCACAATAAATCGGCAGAAGACGAAATAGTGCTCCGTATCGGGAAGACTGTCAGTCAATCTTTCAATTACAACCGTTTTTATGGCGACTCATTGATGAGCACTCCACAGGGTAATAAGTTGTGGGGCGTAATGATGATGAAGTCTATCAAGTCGAGACAATATGGCGCAATGCCCATTGCACATACTAGTGTAAGCGAATACGTGTACAAAAATTATCCGCAAGGCAAACTGACTTGCACCGACCAGTTTAAGCTAACTTTCTACCAATATGATGAGACAATGATGACCCAACAATGGCAGACGGTTGATTCAACGAAACAAATACTGGGTTATAATTGCCAGAAGGCGGAATGTGATTTCAGGGGAAGACATTATATCGCATGGTTTGCTATAGATATTCCATTGAATAACGGACCATGGAAACTGGGTGGATTACCGGGATTAATTCTAGAGGCTTATGATAATAAGGACCATTATCATTTTACAGCCGTCAGCATCAAACAGAACAGTGCAGAGCCTATTTGCTTCTATCACTTTAATAATTTCATCAAGACTGATCGCAACACCTTGTTTAAAGAAAAACGAAAATTTAGGAATAGTGATAACAAGGCTGAACAACTGGAAGGGGAGTCGGGAATCAATCTGAATGTAGGTATGAGCTCCCATGCTAAACCAACATTTGATACTTTAGAGAAATTTTAAACAGGTCTTCATCCGATGATGTATCAATTGCTTAAGATATGTAGCGTATTCTTGTTGTGCTTGAACTTTGCAGTTACCACATTAGCACAAACTGTGGTACTTTCCGGGCAAGTAAAAAGTAAAGCAAATAGTATGCCCATAGCCGATGTAATGGTGACACTTCGTTGGGCGGGCAAATCAAATGCAATTAAATTTACAAAGACAGACAGCAATGGCTATTTCCAAATGACCGTCACTTCGTTTCCAACAAATCAAGTGTTGCATTTTGCTATGATGGGCTATGCTCCGCAGGATATTGCCGTCAGTGAGGGACAAAATATATATCATATTGTTCTCACGGAAAAAGTGACACAACTCAAAGAGGTGACAGTTAAGGCCAAAGGTATCAGAATGAAGGGTGATACCATTTCTTATCTGGTATCGAAATATGCCAAGGCACAAGACAAAACACTTGCTGATGTGCTGAAAAAGATGCCTGGTATTGAAGTGGATAAGAGCGGAGCGATAAAATATAACGGAGTAGAAATCAATAAATTCTATATCGAAGGCAAAGATATGCTCGAAGGTCGCTACGGTCTCGCTACAAACAATATACATCAGAAAGATGTAGGTACAGTGGAAGTAATGGAGAACCATCAGCCTATCAAAGCACTTGAGAATATCTCCTTTTCACAAAATCCGGCTATCAATATCAAGTTGAAAGATGCTGCCAAATCCCGATGGGCGGGCAATGCGAAACTTGGTCTCGGTTTCTCTCCTCTCCTCTGGAACAGCCAGCTGTTTGCTATGCGCTTCACCCGCAAGGCACAGTCTCTGGATACATACAAAAGCAATAATATTGGTGAGGATTTGTCTCGTGAGACACGCGTGCTATCTCTTGCCGATATGATCAGTTCGTTTGGCAACAGTTATAGGCTCAGTAATTATATCTCTTTAGGTCCGAGTCTCATCTCACAAACAGATGACCGACGCACCAGATTTAACAAGACGCATCTGGTCAGTACTAACAATCTATGGAGTTTGGGCAAGGACTTCGACCTTACTTCACAAATCAGTTATCTGAATGATCGCACAAAAAGTGATTCTCATAGCGAGATTCAGTATTATTTGAATGATAAGACGATAACTACTATAGCCGACGAATACGACAATGAAAAACAAAACCAGCTAACAGCAGAAATAACATTGAAAGCTAACACATCCAAATATTATGTTGAGAATAAATTAAATACAGATTTACGTTGGGACAATCTACATGACAATATTTTCGGTACTTATCCCAACCTTCAGTTTGGAAAGCTCCCCTATCGTAAGGTGGAAGATGATATTGAGCTGATAAAGCGTTCAGGGAAGAAAATCTATACCGTCTATTCGTACAACATATATCAGCAGAAACCTCATCAATTGTTGGTAGAGCGTGACGGTACGGTGCAACATCAGAACATTTGTTCTTCGGCATTCTATACTCATACGAATACATCTATAGGATTTGTTCTTAATCCATTCACTGTCTCGATGAAGACTGGATTGGTAGGCACTTTCCGCAGCATGAAAAGCGACTTGACGGGAGTACCCGATTCTATCGGCGGAATGGTAAACAATTTGTCGATGAACTATCTTAATATATATGTTTCGCCCGAGGTTGAGATTAATACTACAGCTTTCAATCTTAAATTAAAGCTTCCGGTATCTTATGTGCCATATTGGTATTACGACAAGCTTTTGGGGAATACAAATAATACCAACAAGTTGTTTGTCTCACCTTCGCTGAGCATAAATTATTATATTACATCTAAATTCTCTGCATCGGCAAGTGGAGATATATGTCAGACGGGTGTCAATGAGCAATTGTTTTATAGCGGGCTGTTGCTGGGCGATTATCATAATTTATATCAGGGCTATATTGATTATCGTAATGGGCATTCTGCATCTGCTTCGCTCAATCTTGCCTATCGTGACCCTCTGAAAGCATTCTTCTCTAGATTAGAAGTAGGTTATCAGTGTAATTATTCTCCATTGAGCTCCAGCAGAAGATTTGTGGGCGATTATATACTAAATTCTTATTTGAATCATGACAATCGCTCTCGCAACTGGTCGATTAATGGACGTATCAGCAAGGGAGTGGATTGGTTGGGTACCATTCTTACATTAAATTCGAATTATAGCAAGACGACTGCTTCTATCTATCAAAATGATGTAGAAACCAATTATTCATGTACTATCTGGAATATCAACCCTAAATTGACGATGTCACCGGCCTATTGGTGTAACTTCAGCTATGAGCTGAACTACAACCGCACTTGGCTGATGATGAAAAATACGTCAGTCGAAACAAATCTGAGTAACCTGTCGCAAACAACGACTGTCGCTATTACTCCATCAAAGATATGGTACCTCAAATTGAAATGCGAACACTACTATAACGAAATCACCAACGATGTAAAAAAGACACTAGTTCTAGCTGATGCCGATTTTACTTATTGTTTTAAAGGTGGTTGGGAACTGAATCTGGCTGTTACCAATATCTTCGATCAACATAATTATGCCTATCGTTCTTATAGCGGAACGACGAGCCTTTATCAGTCTTATAAAATAAGACCGCGCAATGTAGTAGCAAGTGTTTATTTCCGATTCTAACTAAATAAATAAATATGATGAAATCTAAAATTATTTTGTTACTTGTAGTCATGAGTCTGTTAAATCTGCCTATATTAGCGCAGAAGAATATTCACCAAGTATGTAATGCAGAGACAAAAAGGCCTGTCCCTTTTTGTCTCATTCATTGGCTTGCAACTCCTAAAGATACCCTCTCCCAAGTTGTGACCGATGCAAGAGGCTATTTCAGAGAAGCCCATCAAGCGAATAAAGTAAAAATGCTATCTGTAGATGGTATTAATTATGAGCCATATATTATTTCGATCAAATCAAATGCAGATATCCCTAAAGTTATCTATTTGAAGCAAATAAAAAAGAAAGAAAATAAATCACGGAAATAGTTATTATATCTGAAGAAATTTGGTATGGCAAAATCAATAAATGATGGCATGAGTATGACATTCAAAAACAACTACGCTCCCATGACCATATCATTCGGCGCGTCCTTCAACTTTGGAAAAGACATCAAAACCAAATCAAGGCAGCATAGCAACCGGGATATAGAAAATCGCTTCTGATAATTTAAATCGTATGACTGCTTCTAGGTAGGCTGAAGGGAGAAATATTACTGATAATCCGAATCGATATAACAAGATAATAATTGGCTATACTGAATTTTGGAGGTTCAGGGCCCAAGCATGTTAACACCTTCAAACCAACCATTATTACCAACTTGGTATACACCATAAATAAATATGAAAAAAGTAATCATTATTTATATCGCAATATTAATATCCTCGTGTACGACTCAATGTGAGTTTACGAAGACCATGTACAGTCCATTTAAGAGTGCTAGGTGCTCCTTATATGTACCTTCAAAATATAGAATAATCAATTTTTCTTCTATGGAAGAAAAAGAAAGACGCTATATATACTTAGATTCATCTTTCATTTATATCTCAACATTTTCAGTATCGCCAAACTATTATAATATAAGAAATCGAGGGGATAGTATTTTTAATTTTAGATTCCAAAATAAAGAATTAGCAAAAGAGCTAAACGAAACTTTAAAGAAGAAAGGATTGAAGGAATTAAAAGTATTGCCTAACACATTTGAATTGTCAGGAATAGACAGTAATAATTTATACTGGAAAGATATTTATATTGGAAGAATATCTATTGGATATAAAAATGTACCCAAAAAATGGAAAAATAAATACGATAAATCACTTCAAACATTGCAAATTAAGTAACAATACATAAGAATTATGTATATATTAAAGAGCCAAATAAAGGTCTAAATTCTATAAAGATAGAGAACACATATAATTTGGAATAAAAAGCATGATATACATCTAATTATTATAAATATTGTATATATTTGTATAAGCAAAATAAGACACATAATCTTATTTATTCTTCAAAAATAAAATGATAAGAAGAGTATATCAAGCTTTAGAAACATTGATTTTAATAGTTCAACAATAACAAGAGAAGGATTTATGGCAACAAGAATCGTAACAAAAATCGGCTATGTGTTTTGTGTGGATGTAGACAATTAATACAAACGTTTCTTTCAGTATATTGCAGATGATATGACCATGCTAAACACTCGTGTCATCAGAGTATTCAAACGAAAGTACCCTATGGACTATATTCCTAACATGGAAGAGATTGTAAAAGATGAAGTTGATTTTTATGCCCACACGATAATAAAGTTCGGTATTCAGCAGAATCTGTGGTACAAAGTAGGAAAATCTTCCGAATTAGGCGATGTTGAAAGCATCTTATTTCGAAAATCAGAGGACTATGCTTTCAGCAAAGAAGAAAAATCATACGACTGGTATATTTGGCATATTGGCCAGCCGACAAAATCTATTGGTGAATTGACTGATAAATACAAAGATCTTGACATTGGCATATTAATAGCATATCCTAACATTGTAAAAAGAATAAAAACCGGCGAATATGGTTTTAAATATCCACACTAATCGTCAAGCAAACCATTGATCATCACTATTTACAAAATAGCGAAGTAACTTGAGTCACTCAAATAATCTATTCTGCCTCTAAATAATCTTTAAAGGGAGAATAGATTATCAATTCAAATTAAATTCTTTAGAACTACAATATGGAAAAGAGAACAAGAATCGTAACAAAAATCGGTAATGTATTTTGTGTGGATGTAGACAATCAATACAAACGTTTCTTTCAGTATATTGCAGATGATATGACCATGCTAAACACTCGTGTCATCAGAGTGTTCAAACGGAGGTACCCCATGGACTATATTCCGAACATGGAAGAGATTGTAAAAGATGAGGTTGATTTCTACGCCCACACGATAATAAAGTTTGGCATTCAGCAGAATCTGTGGTACAAAGTAGGAAAATCTTCCGAGTTGGGTGATGTTGAAAGCATCTTATTTCGAAAATCAGGAGATTACGGCTTCAGCAAAGGAGCAAAATCATACGATTGGTATATTTGGCATATCGGTCAACCGGCACAATCTATTGGTGAATTGACCGATAAATACAAAGATCTTGATATTGGCATATTAATAGCATATCCCAGCATTGTAGAAAAAATAAGAACCGGTAAATATGATTTTAAACATCCGTATTAATTATCAAGCAAACTGTTGGTCATTATTATTTACGAAATAGCAAAGTAACTTGAGTCACTCAAATAATCTTTTTCTGCCTCTAAATAATCTTTATATCCTATACTTTACTTGAATCTTCATATCTGTGCGATAACTACTATCTATCTTGTCGGTTCCGGTCCCAATGCTATCTTGATTATAATAGCGAGTATGCCCACAATGAGTAATAAACAACCAGCGGGTATTTAGTTTGTATTGAAAACGAATAGATAGATGGATGCCTGTACCTTGAAAAGATGGTATATAGCTACTATAAAGCAGACTTCGCTCGGCAATATACACCTTGGTATCGTAACTATCTACATTAAAATAACTCCCTTGCAATACACATTGCAGCGGTTTGTCGCGAAGAGAATAGACAACAGAGCCTGTCAATTGATAACCTTTCTCCATACTAAATCCTTGCTGACGAAACAATCGATAGTCTGTAATAGCAGACAGCCTAACAGTCGGTATAGGTAAATAACAATATTTATAACGAAAACTATGTTGATAAGTTGGTCTTATGTCCGAACCTTTGGTATTGCTCACATCACGCTCTTTTTGTTTATAACGATAGTAAAAATCCATTTGATTCGTTTTTCTGGGACAATAACTACATCTGAAGATACCATCAATAGCTTGAGAAGGTTTGCTGACACGATAACGACACCACGGAAAAGAAATTAAATCGATCGCGGCGAAACAAGATAGCTTATGCCACGGTTTCGCATCTACGGCCAGAAACCAACCGTTTTCGTTTTGTACCGTCGAACTTTCGGATAAAGTATGCGCGAAGTATGCCCAATAATTATGAGCATAATAACGATGAAATAAGACGATATTATAATCTTGCGACAAGTTGTATCGGATGCGATTAGTTGTAGCTACACCGTGCCTGCCGACAGCTTCCTCGCCAACTATTGAAAACTTGTTGAAACGATATGAATAATCTATCCCTACGTTATAAAAAGAAGAACCTTGGAGCGTATATCTATTGTATTTTTTCTGGACCGGTACATAAGGATGACTGAAATGATAATAAATACCGGTAGCACCCACTTGCCATTTCTCCGCCGAATAATTGATATTACCTCCAGTAAACAATAAACCAAAGCTATTACGGTCGTCTATTTCCTTTTGCGATCGATGTAGACCGGATGAGTGTATGGATGTTAACTCACCTTCTTTGACAGTACCATCCAAAAGTCGGTAAGAAAGGAAGGTTGACAACAAAATATTTTTATTCAAGGCTACTGAAGCAGCAGCCCCTCTAAAGAAATGTTGTTCATCCGTGGACGAATGCTTATAAATATTGTTGCCACGACGATTGAGCGTTGTGATATAAGCTGTTTTGCCTATCAAAAAATCGTTGCTTACTACCAAGCCTTGCCCAAAACTTAACCGATAATCTCCAATAGCCAGCGTTTTCAATCGGCCTGCATCCTTTACTAAAAAATAAATAGAATACGAATCGTATCCTTTCTTATTGGGAGAAGCAAAAAAAGTTTCACCCATATCTTTCTCTGCCGAGAATCCGGCAAATACATTATCGCGATAACGATAAGCATAACGTAACGAATGATAATAAGGAGTTCCTCTATACTTATCAACATATCCGGCGCTCCGATAAAAAGGAATATCTACTCGACTAAGCACCTCACTCCTACCCTTTTTGCACAATTCTTCGAGTGTAGGAAAAAACTTGTTATGAACAACCGGAAGAGCTTTAAAAAATGCCGACAGATAACGAATGGTTTGTATATCCATATCCTCGACAAGTTGCAGTTCATAAATAGTTTTCATTTCTCCATGCAAATAAAGGTATGACAATATATGCTCTATTTGCACATCCGAAAGAAAAGAAAACTGCTGTAACTGTTCTTTTGTGGCAGTATTTATATTCAATGGTTCGGTAAATCGTTCGTGCAATTCTATAAGCTCATCATCATAATTTTTGTTTGTTTCTCCTTCACTATTTTCAAGTAGTTGTTGTATTTCATCACCGTATTGGTATACAGTATCATTCTGATTTTGAGAATAAGCGACATTCGTAATGAACAAAAGACCAACCAACGACATTAACCGCCTTAAAAGAGTTTTTTTCATAGTAAACGATATGGTTCTATAGTTAAAAGATAAAAGTTAACACCCACGAACTGCGAAGATAATTTAAAAAAGATAATATACGAACAAAAACGGCTTAAAATGCGAACAAAAATACTTTCTAATATCGTATTTTTGTAGCATGATTTCGAGGAAGTACATATTTCTGTTGATTGCTATTGTTTCTGTAACTACTTCGCTTACCTGTTCTGCACAAGTTAAGAACAATGAAAAGAAACAATCGAAACCGAAAGAAGAATTGCCTAAAGACAAAATGCAAAATTCTAACGACGGTTATCGAGTGTCTACTTATGTATATCGTGGAGATACGATTCCAAATATACTTTTTCAATCGGTCTATATTTATCCTCCCATTCAGTTTGGTTCAGATCAAGAACGTATGGAATATATACGTTTGGTGTATAACGTAAAAAAAGTACTTCCGATAGCTATCCAAATTAATAATCTTATTATTGAAACGACAGAATACCTCGAAACTCTACCAAATGATAAAGCTAAAATAGCTCACATCAATCGTGTTGAAAAAGGATTAAAAGAACAATATACGGCACAAATGAAGAAGTTGACCTACAAACAGGGAAAACTACTCATTAAATTGATTGATAGACAATCGCATCAATCTTCTTACGAACTGGTAAAAGCCTTTTTCGGACCAGGGAAAGCTTTTCTTGCTCAAGGATTAGCTTTTATATATGGGGCCAGCTTAAAGAAAAACTACGATCCGCAAGGAGAAGATAAACTAACCGAACGAGTAGTTGTAGAGGTAATGCAAGGAGAAATTTAAATAAAGTAAGTTTCTACCATTTAGGTTTCATTCTAACAAACATTTCCCAAATAACAATACCGGCAGTTACAGATACATTGAGTGAATGTTTAGTGCCATATTGAGGAAGTTCCAAACAACCATCACTATGATCTATCACTTCTTGCTGTACTCCCTTCACCTCATTGCCCATTACGATAGCATATTTCTTGTTAATATCCGGATTAAAAGTATCGAATGATATACTATTTTCAACTTGTTCAATAGAATAAACAACATATCCTTCTTTCTTCAATTCGTCTACTGCTTGAACTGCGGACTTATAATATTTCCAATCAACAGAAAATTCTGCCCCAAGAGCCGTCTTGTGTATTTCTGCAGAAGGTGGTACAGCTGTTATTCCACATAAATAAATAGCTTCAACTCTAAAAGCATCAGAAGTGCGAAACACTGAACCTACATTATATAAACTACGAATATCATCCAACACTACCACTATGGGAAGTTTATCTACCTCCTTAAACTTATCGACAGTAATACGATGTAATTCATCTACTTTGAGTTTTCTCATATCTATTTATATTTCTTTATAAGTCTACAAAATTAATGGTTTATTCTGACATAACCATTGTTATTAACAACTTGTTGATAACTGTGAAATAAGTGATGAATAAAATATAATATCTTTTGAAAAATAGTTCTTGCTTATTTGATTTACTTTCATACCGCCTATAAGTTATTAAACAAACAAATTAGTTATTAATTATTTTTGAATGAAATATCTACCCTTTTCTAACAGTTTTCATATAGCTTACAGCAAAAATAATTATAAACACCCACTTATTAACAGCTGTTAATAGCTAATATAAATAGCCCTATTTATCAATTAATTAATAGGTTTTCAATGGTTCATAAAGTATTCATTATATTTGTTCTAAAGTTAATAACTTAATATACAAGAAATAAAGTATTTAAATATCGACATATTAACAGACTATTATTACTACTATATATTTCTTCTTTAAATATAGAAAGAAATAGATAATATTAATATTGTTTCGATAACAAGAGATAAGTAGTTGAATAGAGATGTTGTTCTTGGTCTATTAATAAATAGTGAAAGCAAGATTGCAGCTTATTGAAAGTATATTTGCTTTAGCTCGAGATAGAAGATCATTTTTCAATTGGTTGTATGGACTCCTTCGTTTAGCATTGGTGCATTGAAGAGATTCGATTCTTCTTATCTAGAAGAAGGTGTTTTGTATACATCTTATTGAATCATAGTTATCGTATTTAAGGTATTACCTCAGTTCGGGATAAGTAGTTAGAATAAAGAAAGTTGTTTTGTGTTTTCAAAGGTATATCCCATAAGCGCTTTAGGTTTGTTCTCAAAGAAGCAGTATGCTCCTAATGCGGAGATGAGATTCATGATGAAATTATTGATGGAACGATGTCTGGAATGTACAATTTGTGCACTATTCTTCAAAAGATCATTGATCGTTTCAA
>JAYRGW010000036.1:0-36253 GCA_041907665.1 Bacteroidaceae bacterium | reverse complement strand
CCTACACCTGCTGGTGAATTTATTTGATTCTTATTATGAATTTGTAAAGGAAGTAGTATATTTGCATCAAAGACCAAAAGGTTGACTTAAGGAACAAAAGTCAACTCCGTTTAGAGATTGCAAAAAAAAATCGGTTAACCGATTTTAGTTTTAAGTTAAATCTAAGTCAACACTAATCAGATATAAGGCAAAAGTAGTCAACCTTTTTTAGGGAACTACAAAAACCGTATGTCACAGCGGTAACTAACGGATGCTGTTGAAGAAACTAACGTTAGTTGTTAGGATAACTTCCGTTAGTTACCGCAGTAACTAACGGAAGTTATGGCAGCGACATACGTCTGTTTTTTAGAGGTTTGTAGTTTTGAATAATCTCACAAAGAAGCTAGTAAAAAAAACGAATAGACGACCCTTCTGTTTATATCTCAGACTCGAAAATCTTATTGGTGTAATATCCACATAGAACCTTCTTGATTTGATTAATGAGGCATCATTTTCTAACGAGACCTATAAAGAGTCAAGGCGTATCAGAATTCCGATACGCCTTGACTCTTTTTCTTTATTGAGATATCTGTTATCTATTAAGCATCTATATTAGCGTAAGATGCATTCTTTTCAATAAAATCTCTACGAGGTTCAACATCTTCGCCCATCAACATAGAGAAAACGTAATCAGCTTCGGCCGCATTCTCTATTGTAACCTGTTTCAACATACGGTTTTCAGGGTCCATTGTAGTAGAGAAGAGTTGATCTTCGTTCATTTCACCCAAACCTTTATAGCGAGTCACATGAATAGCGCTCTCTTTTCCACCACCATAAGTATTGATAAAACGTTCACGTTGCATTTCAGTCCAACAATACTCTTGAGTATTACCTTTCTTGCACAAGTAAAGGGGAGGAGTAGCAATATAAAGATAACCATTTTGAATGATCTGGGGCATGTAGCGGAAGAAGAAAGTCATTATCAGCGTGTCGATGTGAGAACCATCGACATCGGCATCGGTCATGATAATAATTTTATGATAACGCAGTTTGTCGATATTGGCAGCCTTGCTGTCTTCTTCAGTTCCAATTGTGACACCAAGCGCCGTATAGATATTACGAATTTCTTCGCTTTCCAAGGCTTTATGATACATCGCTTTTTCTACATTCAATATCTTACCACGCAATGGCAGTATGGCTTGAAAGTTACGGTTGCGTCCTTGTTTAGCTGTTCCACCAGCCGAATCACCCTCGACAAGGAACAATTCGCATTTGGCTGGATCTTTATCAGAACAATCGGCCAATTTGCCTGGCAGTCCACCACCAGCCAATGGAGATTTGCGCTGAACCAATTCGCGAGCCCTTCTAGCTGCATGGCGAGCAGTAGCTGCTAAAACGACTTTGTCGACAATCAAACGCGCTTCTTTGGGATGTTCCTCTAAATAATTGGACAATGCTTCGCCTACAGCTTGATTAACGGCGCCGGCAACTTCGCTATTACCCAACTTCGTTTTTGTTTGTCCTTCAAATTGCGGTTCTGCTACCTTTATGGAAATAACAGCCGTGAGACCTTCACGAAAGTCATCTCCGGCAATTTCTATTTTTGCCTTTTCCAATTTGTCTAACAAATTGTTATCTTCGGCATACTTCTTTAAAGTACGGGTAAGCGCCTGCCTGAATCCGGTAAGATGGGTACCTCCTTCTATCGTATTGATATTATTGACAAACGAATGAAGATTTTCCGAGAATGACGTATTGTACATGATAGCCACTTCGATTGGAAGACCCTGCTTCTCAGTATTAAGATAAATAACATCGTCTATAAGATGCTCACGAGAAGAGTCTATATAACGAACAAACTCCTTCAAACCTTCTTGCGAATAGAAGACTTCTTGACGAGGTTTATCTTCGTTTACTTCACGATAATCAGTCAATGTAATTTTCAAACCGGCATTCAAATAAGCCAACTCGCGCATTCTGGTAGCAAGTATGTCATACTTATAGGTCGTTGTAGTAAAGATAGAGCCGTCGGGCCAAAATTGTTGGCGAGTGCCGTTAAGTTCAGTATCCCCTACTTCCTTGACACTATATAAAGGTTTTCCGAATTCGTATTCTTGTTGATAGATCTTGCCGTTACGAAAGACCTGAGTTGTCATGTGCGACGAAAGAGCGTTAACACAAGAGACACCTACACCATGCAGACCTCCAGAAACTTTATAAGAGCTCTTATTAAACTTTCCACCGGCATGAAGCACAGTCATAACAACTTCAAGAGCCGATTTATGCTCTTTCTCGTGCATATCAACCGGGATACCACGTCCATTGTCCTGGACGGTTACCGAACCGTCTACATTTATTGCTACCTCAATGTGTGAGCAAAATCCGGCTAAAGCCTCATCAATGGAGTTGTCTACGACTTCGTAAACCAAATGGTGTAAACCCTTTTCGCTGATATCACCAATATACATGGCGGGGCGTTTACGCACGGCCTCCAATCCCTCCAAAACTTGTATACTATCGGCGGAATAAGATTCAGTATTTACAGACTTTTCTTCGTCACTCATAATAATCTTAAGTTTTTATATAACAGAGCAAAGTTAATGAAAATATGCCAACTAGGGAAATTTTAAGGCTATAAAAAAACACAATAATCCGCTCCATTTTATTAGTAGGTATAAATGACAAAGGCCGGTACTGCTAAACAGACCGACCTATCGTCTATAACCTATAAAAAATACGATGCTAATTAAAGTTTGTTGATATAAAGAGCCAACTTAGACTTCAAATTGCTCGCTTTATTCTTGTGAATAATATTAACCTTAGCCAATTTGTCAATCAGCTTGGTAATACCAGGATACATGGTAGTTGCCTCGCCTTTGTCTGTTGTAGCACGCAGCTTTCTAACAGCATTTCTCATCGTCTTGCCATAATATCTGTTGCGGAGTCTTCTTGTCTCTTGCTCTCTAATTCTTTTAATTGCAGATTTGTGATTTGCCATCTTTACAATAATTATATTTTTAACTTTTGTAGCCCACAGGGGAATCGAACCCCTCTTTCAAGAATGAAAATCTTGCGTCCTAACCGATAGACGAGCGGGCCTCCTTGAGTTGTTGGAATCTTGTTTTTCGCAATGATTCCCTCAATTGCGGATGCAAAAATAGAGACTTTTTTTGGATTGGCAAAACTTTCTTACTAAAAAAATTAAGTTTTATGCAATATTCTCCCTTTTCGCTGGCCGATATGCTAAGAACAGAAGATTATAAGGACTAATTATCACTGTTTTTGCCCACAAAAAACATCTTTTTGCAAAAGAGCGACCGGAAGAGAGGATGCAATTGCGAAAGACCCTCCGCTTATATTTTCTAAGGGTCCGATAA
The DNA here is from genome assembly GCA_041907665.1 of Bacteroidaceae bacterium. Classification (GTDB taxonomy): domain Bacteria; phylum Bacteroidota; class Bacteroidia; order Bacteroidales; family Bacteroidaceae; genus JAAYUD01. The sequence goes on along the minus strand of JAYRGW010000036.1, from coordinate 32,897 downwards.
GTACAGCATCAATAAACTCTTCGAACGTATTGGCGCACTTTCGTCGCCAAGAAAACAAAAAAATAAATATTAATATGTCATCGACAGCAAATTTAAGAGATAAGACTAACAAGATAATTGCATTGATAGTACATTGTGATAATTAATTTGCGCACTCGTTTGTATGAAGACTTATTTTTACTTACTTTTGAACATCATTATCGAGAAGTGCCATGCTACAGAAATCGGAAGGAATTGTTCTTCATCTAATAAAATACAGTGATACATCGAATATCGTTGATGTATATACTTCTCTTTATGGCCGAACGACTTTGTTAGTTTCGATACCAAAGTCTCGCCGTTCAATGCTTAGGTCTTCCCTATTCCAACCGTTAGCGCTAGTAAATATCGAGGCAGACTTTCGGGTCAATCGTTCGATGAGTCGAATAAAAGAGGCCAAATTGAGCTATCCTTTTAGTACTATTCCTTTTGATAGATCAAAAGCCACAATAGCCTTTTTCTTGGCAGAATTCATGCTTCATTCTTTGCGCGAAGAAGCAGAGAACAAACCGTTGTTCGAATATCTAAGAAACTCTATTTTGTGGTTGGATAATTGTTCTACCAGCTTTTCGAATTTTCATCTAGTGTTTATGATGCACCTGTCTTGGTTTTTAGGATTTTATCCTAATCTAACAGGATATAAACGAGGAGATTATTTTGATTTACTGAATAGCTGTTATACCTCTTTGCCTTTGACAGGACAGCCTTTTCTGAAACCCGACGAAGCTTATCGCATTAACACACTAATGCGAATGAACTATAATAACATGCACCTGTTCGCTATGAATCGTAATCAGCGCAACAGGTGCATAGAAGTACTTTTGTCTTACTACAGAATTCATCTCCCCGAATTTCCTGAATTAAAATCGGTAGAAGTCCTGCGTGAAGTATTTGATTAAAGAGCGGCAAGCAATTCCTTTACTACTGTAGAAATGGCGCGTCCTTCAGCCAAGCCGGCTAATTGTTTGGAGGCAACCCCCATCACTTTACCCATATCTTTAGCGCCAGTGGCACCAACTTCTGCAATAATCGCTTTCACGCGAGCTTCAAGCTCTTCTGGCGAAAGCTGTTTAGGAAGATATGTTTCCATCACTTTGACCTGTTCCAATTCGGCATCGGCCAGGTCTTTACGATTGGCAGCCGTGTATTGTCCTGCCGAATCTTTCCCTTGCTTAACGAGCTTCTGAATGATTTTCGTTGCATCGGCATCGTTCAATTCGCCATTGGCTCCTTCTGCCGTTTTTGCCTCCAAAAAGCATTTTTTCACGTTTCTCAGTGTTTCAAGCGCCACTTTGTCGTGAGCTTTCATTGCGTTTTTAATGTCTTCGCTGACTTTATCAAACAAACTCATTTTATTTTATTGTTTAGATTATACCATCTCTATTTATCCAAAATTGATAACTCCATCTGCTACTGCATCATTTTTATTATCATCAGACTCCTTACCCTTTTCTGCCTGTGTACCGTCAGAAGCAGCCAATGCTTTAATCTTTTTGAGCTGTTGCCTGGTACGTTCAAACGTTGGAGACGATTCTACTCTGGAGATAATATCGTCATTATCGAGAGTTGACGGATCGAACAAGAATGTTTCATGACGCCTTGAACGACCCAAATCCTGAATTCCTTCTCCGTAGTATTGCTTAATTAAACGGTTACGGCGATTTTGTTCTTCCTCGTCAATTAGTTCGGCCACATCTTCACCCAATATATCTTTTTTATCGGCTACATCTTTTACTCCAAACCCAGTAGCCAAAATTGTAATTCTCACACCATCTTTGAGCTTCTCGTCGGGACCACCTCCCCAGATAACTTCAACGTTCTTTTCAATACTTTTCATGAAATCATGAATTTCATCGAGTTCTTCTACGATAAGTTCAGAATTCGGACTGAAAGTGACACAAAGCAATATACGCTTAGAGTTAGTAATATCTTTATTACTCAATAGTGGCGAAAGCAAAGCCTTGTTTATGGCTTCGGTTATGCGGTTTTCGCCAACAGCTTCACCAGTAGCCATGATAGCAACGCCCCCATTTTGTAACGTTGTCCGAACGTCGGCAAAGTCGAGGTTGATCTTTTTAGGTAACGTAATGATTTCTGCAATACCTTTCACTGCAATCAATAAGGTATCATCGGCTTTGGCAAAAGCATTGGTCAAAGTTAAATCAGAATAGATAGAACGAAGACGTTCGTTGTTGATAACCAATAACGCATCTACATTTTTTGCAATCTCATCTACTCCACTCAACGCTTTGAGTATCTTCTGTTCTCCTTCAAAAAGGAAAGGTATCGTCACAATACCCACAGTCAGAATTCCCATTTCTTTGGCAATTTTAGCAACAACAGGAGCAGCACCTGTTCCTGTTCCACCTCCCATTCCGGCCGTGATAAAGACCATCTTGGTACCATCGGATAGCATCTTTTTGATTCGTTCCTTACTATCTTCAGCAGCATTTTTGGCCACTTCGGGTATAGCACCTGCTCCCAAGCCTTCATCTCCCAGTTGTATTTTAACAGGAATCTTCGACTGTATTAGGGCCTGACTATCTGTATTGCAAAGAACAAACGAAACATCTTGGATGTCACCTTGAACGAACATGTGATTCACAGCATTACTACCGCCACCACCCACACCGATGACTTTAATAACATTGGGACAATTCTTCTTTAATTCAAAATCTAAGTCCATATCTATTTATTTTTTATTCTTCGTTAAACACCTTAATCATTATCATCTTTCATTTGATCTTCATTAAAGAATATATCAGTGAGATGGTTGAGTGCCTTATTAAACTTACTATCCTTTTTCTTTTTCTCCTTGTCTATCCGATCTTGTTCTCTCTTTATTCTGTCTTGCTCTTTCTTTTTTTCGCGAAGTATTCTTTCTTCTTCTTGGCGTTGTGCTCTCAACGCATCCAACTTCCTTTTTTCTTCTGCTTTACGCAAGAGTTCCACTTCACGTTGAGCATCTTTTTCAGCTTGTTCATGTTCTTTGCGTATTTGTTCTTGTTCCCTATCGTATTTTCTTTGCTCTACAACGGCTGGATCTTCTGGTTCAACATCTTCCTTCTTCTGCTTTCTGAGCTTGTCCCAGAAAGGAAGCTTTATCCCACTTTTTCTGTTTTCCTCATCAGACGGCAGCACTACTTCGTCAGCATCAGCACCGCCAGAATTATCATTATCTAAATTAACACTCAAACCTCCTTCATATATTTCCTCAACAATATCATTCGGCTTGACATCGACAGCTGGATTTACGATGGGCTGAGTGAAAATTCTTTCACAACAATTCTCTCGTCCACCAAGAGTCAATCCTATCAAAGCATTGATCGTACCATCACTCGGTATTGCAAGCCCCGAAATAGATGGTTCGTAAACTAAAGAAGCAGTGCGGATTTTAGGGTTACGTTTCACGTATTTACAGAAAGCCGTACTTAGATTGCGCAAATTTGAACCACCGCCGGTGAATATCAGCCCTGATCCTAATCTGTTGCTATACCCTGAAAGCTGAATCTGATTCCATACATTTGCTATAATTTCCATAGCACGCGCCTCAACAATATTATTTATCTCACTCAGCTTAACAGAATGATTTTCTTCATTCAAATGGATAATTTCTTCCTCGTCTCTACTAATTTCTAAAATGGCACTTCCATAATGTACTTTTAATTCTTCAGCTTCATTTTCATCAATATTGAGAGACATCAAATCGTGCGTAATGCTTGAGCCTCCCAATGGAATAACAGACAAAAAGCGTAAAATATTTTTATGATAAATAGAAACCGTTGTAGTATCTGCTCCAAAATCTATAAGTGCGCACCCTAGACGCCGCTCACTTTCGGTCAATACATATCTAGCCGTGATTGTCGAAGTAATGTCGGGATCGTCGGCAATTTTAATTCTTGCATCAGAGAAGCAACGTTCTAGATTTTTGCGTATAATGGAACGTCCCACAATATTGAGAAAGCAGCCTTCTATACGGTTGCCGATAACTCCAACGGGGTCCATTTCGCTAATAGTTCCGATATGGTATCCTTGAGGAATCACATCGAATATATCCAGATCGGACAGTTTCATGGCCCTATTTTCCTCGCAAATGGAGTCAACCATTTCTTCTGTGATACTTACACTTTCCGGTAATTCACGACAGACCACATTCTTTAAGGACCTAAATGATTGACCACAAATACATACATATACTTTAGAAATGGTCTGCCCTTCTAAAGATCTTTCTAGGTTGTCTATTATAGATTTCAGGCCTATAACAGCCTTATCTATATTAAAAATAATTCCTTTACGAATAAAAGATGAAGAATTTTCGGTTGCATACGCCAACACTTCCAAATTTCCTCCCGAATCTCTCCTTCCTACCATGCCAGCGATTTTAGAAGATCCGATTTCAATTGCTGCAATAGATTCTTTTGTTGTCATAATTCCTTATTCTTTTATTGTTTGTGAACGATACTTTTTCTATTTTATGGAGTCGGCAGCCATAACGTCCGCCTTTTTCGTACATATTATCTGGTTGTTAAACTCTAAACTAATACGCGAATACTTATTCCAACCGACCTTACTCAACCCTTGTTGATAAAAGACAAACAGCCGATTCAGTTTCTCGTCGTAATGGTTTATACTCCCCAAATAGATGACATGATTCCCTATTCGAGGTATTAATTCTATATTCCGTCCAGGTAATATATTGATTTGCTGAATAGCAGCTCGCCAAAAGTTGTTATAGTAAATATAAACACCCAACTTGTACAAAAAGTTTGTAGCATACCATTTGTCCGCACAACCTGTTACTATAGGACGATAGGCTGTAACGGAAGGTAAAGCAGGAATAATCTGTCCGATATTGTCAATGTAGTAATCATCACCATACTGATTCATAATATGTAAAATCGGAATACGCTGAGATACCTCAAAACGAACCTTCCCGCCCAATGTCTTATAACATTCAACATTCCTTACCAACGGATACCTGCATGCCTCTTTCTCCAGATGACGAGTATCTATCTCATTCATTTTTTTGCCTATTAACTCAATGCCTCGTGATTTTAGCATTTCGACTACACCGCTCTTCGTTATCAAATTCACGTCAGAAGTATCTTTTATAATAACTTCAACCTTTTTACAACGAAAGTCATTCGGTTGTAAATTGAATTGCGTTACTGCCACTACAAGATAAGAAGCAACAAGCAATATTGAAATAATTATAAAAATTTTCTTTTTCATGAGGCACACTATAGTTATAGACTTTTCTTAAGAAGCAATTGATTGATGGCCGGAACATAATTGTCAACATCACCGGCCCCCAAAACAATAAGCACTTCTATGTTTTTGTCTTTCAAAATATTCAGAATATCTTCTTTCTTGCACATTGTCTTTTCTATTCCGGGACGAAGTTTATCATAAATAAGTTGACTGGTAACACCCGGTATTGGTTTCTCACGGGCGGGATAAATATCGGTCAATATCACTTCATCAAGCAGCGAAAGACTATCAGCAAATTGCTCGTAGAAATCTCTCGTCCGAGTATATAAATGGGGTTGAAATATAGCTGTTATTTTTTTATCCTTATACAACTCTCGAATAGAAAGAATACTTTGCTTAATTTCTGCCGGATGGTGTGCATAATCACTTAAAAAAACAATTTTATCGTTCTTAATCTTAAAATCGAAACGCCTGTCTACACCATGAAACGAAAGCATGCCCTTCTTTATTTCTGCATCAGTAGCTCCATTGAGATGAGCAAGTGCCATGGCAGCAATACCATTTTCAATATTGATACTCATAGGAACACCAAGCTGAACATCATTAATTCGTGTATTAGGAGCGACGAAATCAAAAAATATTTCCCCATTACCGATACGAATATTATCAGCATGAAAATCTCCCTTATCACGTGAATAAGTAAATGTCCTCACACCCGCCTGTACTCTGGGCTTAAGTTCCAAATCTTCGTGAATAATGAGAGCGCCACCTGGCTGAATAAGCTCTGTATAGTGAGCAAAGCTCTCCAAATAGGCTTCATAAGTACCATATATATCCAGATGATCGGCGTCAGTGGCTGTGATGACACTCATATAAGGTCTTAGCCAATGGAAAGATCGATCAAACTCATCTGCTTCTATAACAATATAAGGACTCGTTTTCGAAAGTAAAAGGTTGGTTCCGTAATTTTTTGATATTCCACCTAAAAAGGCAGTACAATCTACATGTGACTCTTTAAGTAAATGAGCAGCGATTGTTGAGGTCGTTGTTTTTCCATGAGTGCCGGCAATACACAAACCTTTTGCTGTTCGAGTAAGCTCACCTAATACCTGAGCTCGTTTTTCAATAACAAATTCATTATTTCTGAAATAAGCCAGTTCTTTATGAGTTTCTGGTATAGCTGCTGTATAGATTACTAATGTCGACTTGTTATCGCGGCATTCTAACGGAATAAGATCTACGTTCTCTTCGTAATGAATATTGGCTCCTTCTGCCACCAATTGTTGTGTTAAATGAGTTGGCGTGCGATCATACCCTGCTACATAAATTTCTTTTGAAAGGAAATAGCGCGCTATGGCACTCATTCCTATGCCACCGGCACCTACAAAATATACTGATTTGACAGATTTAAATTCCATTGTATTTTTACTTTTTAATTAATTTCAGTACTTCCTTTGCTATTATTTCGGCAGCATCAGGAAGGGCTAGTTTAGCAATATTCAAACTCAATTGCTTTAATTTATCGTCATCGGTTATCACTTTCATCGCTTCGGGTAGAAGTTTCTCGTGAGCTTCTACATCTTTCACATAGATTGCTGCATCCTTCTTGACGAGAGCAAGTGCGTTTTTGGTTTGATGATCCTCTGCTACATTAGGAGATGGAACTAATATTACAGGCTTATGCAACATGCAAAATTCAGATATGGAACCAGCACCGGCACGCGAAATAACTAGATCTGCAGCAGCATAGGCTGTTGCCATATCTTTGATAAAATCATTAACATACAAATTAGTTATATCCCCTACCCGTTTTACTTCTCCAATCACTTGTTGATAATATATCTTTCCTGTCTGCCAAATAAACTGAATTTCCGGATTTTCTTTTATAAGAGATAAATTTGCTATGATAGTATTATTGATTGTCCTTGCTCCTAAACTGCCCCCCAATATTAATACAACTTTCTTCTCCGGATTTAAATTAAACGCTTTTACTGCTTCTTCATGAGATACTTGTTTCAATAATCCTTGACGGACAGGGTTTCCTGTCATAATAATTTTCTCTTGCGGGAAGAAACGGTCCATTCTTTCATAGGCAACACATATTTTTGCTGCTCTTTTTGCCAACAACTTATTTGTTACTCCGGCATAAGAATTCTGCTCTTGAATAAGTGTCGGGATACCTAACATTCCAGCAGTCTTTAATGTAGGTCCACTAGCATATCCACCTACACCTACAGCAGCCTGTGGCTTGAATTCTTTAATGATCTTTTTCGCCATACGCTGGCTTTTCAACAACTTAATGATGACGCTTATGTTTTTTAATAGGTGTTTGCGATCAAATCCAGCGACCGGGAGCCCTTTTATCTCATATCCAGCATCAGGAACACGTTGCATCTCCATTCTATTCTCAGCACCAACAAATAGAATTTTTGCTTTCGGCTCTAATTCCTTAATCGCATTTGCGATAGAAACAGCTGGAAAAATATGTCCTCCCGTTCCTCCTCCACTAATAATGATTCTAATATCTTCCATATTTTTATCTCATTTTTGAATCTTCATTTAATAATACCGCAGTAGGTTCAGCAGGTTGAATTATTGCTTCTTGATCTGATTTTTTGCTTTTCTTAAGTTGTAGCTTTCTCGTGTAATTACTTACACTCAATAACATTCCTACATATACACAGTTTATCAGAGTACTTGTACCTCCTTTGCTGATTAAAGGCAAAGGTTGCCCCGTTACAGGAAATAGCCCCACCGCAACCAACATGTTAACAAGTGCTTGAGAGACCATCAATAGTCCAATGCCAATAACTAATAAAGCAGGAAATGTCTTATCGCATTGGCGAGCTATTCGTCCAGCCCTAATCAATAAGCAAATATACAAGAATACTACAAAAATACCACCGATCAGTCCCATTTCTTCAATAATAATAGCAAATATAAAGTCGGAAGCCGCTTCGCTGAGAAAATCTCGTTCCACAGAATTACCTGGCCCTTTTCCCAATATGCTGCTCGTAGCTACCGCAATATTAGCATGTCCTACTTGCTCGTTTTGTTTGAAATCATATTGTGTCGCCGGAACCTCATCGTGTCCTTGAGTGAACTTGTCAATACGTGTGACCCATACATCAACACGATGAAGAAATGATTTATCTTCAGTATCAGCCTTGGGCTTTGCCGCGGCATACACTAAGACTATAACAACTAATCCGATTATTGGTAATATTATCATCATTAGTTTTTTCATAGGAACCCGCCCTATAATCATCATTATCATAATGACAAGAAACAATAAAGCCGATGTAGAGAAGTTCTCTGGAAAGATCAAAACACAAAGGAGAACAAGCAGTGGCGTAATGAACTTAAATGCCTCTTGACTGGCCCCTTCTGGAGTTTGCCCTTTCGATAAGACAGATGCGGTATAAATGATCATTGCCATTTTTGCCAACTCTGAGGGTTGAAATTTAATACCAAAGAGATTGAGCCAACGAGCTGCACCATTAACACCATGTCCATGCGTTAAAGTAAATAGCAGCAATATTATCGATACAGGTATTAGTATGATGCCCAACAGCTGAAACCACTTGTAAGGCATGTTCATAATACAGATAACAACAATAAGTCCAACTATTAAAAAACAAGCATGTTGACGTAACGGTGCCCAATAGTTGCCGCTTTGATACGTCAACCGACTACCTGCGCTAAACACTTCTATCAGCGAAATGAGACAGAGAAAAAGGAATATAAACCAAATAACTCTATCGCCCTTAAATATTTTCAGTATCTTATTCAATCGTTTTATTGTTGTTTTATTGCTATTAAATACCAATATCCTTTATAAAGCCCTTACACATTCTTTAAATTGATCGCCTCGATCTTCATAACTTTTAAATAGATCAAATGATGCACAACAGGGACTCAGCAGCACTGTTTGTCCTCTTTGAGCCATTCGGTATGCTGCATTTACAGCATCTTTCATATTGGTCTGTATATCGGCTACAGGCAATCCCATAGGATCAAAAAAAGCATGTAGCTTTTCGTTATGTAACCCCAAATAAACAAGTCCGACACATTTTTCTCGAACCAAATCCTCTATCTCCGTATAGTCGTTTCCTTTATCTTTTCCTCCTAATATTAAGATTGTTTTTGTAGTCATACTCTGAAGAGCATACCAACAAGAATTGACATTTGTAGCTTTAGAATCATTTATAAAAGCAATACCTGCAACAGAAGCGACTTTTTCCAAGCGATGCTCTACTCCCTTAAAGTCGGCTAATGCTTTACGAATATATTCTTTCGAGATACCAGAGACGTTAGCTGATATTCCTGCCGCCAACGAGTTATATAAATTATGCTGACCAGTTAAAGCCAGTTCCTCTTGTTCCATATTAAATGAAATCGGCTCATCAATAATGACTTCCCCATTACTGACATACGCAATAGAGTTATCTTCTTTTGTAGCAGAGAAAGGATATAGATGTGCCTTAATGCCGTGCTTATCAAGTTCACGCTTTATAATAGGATCATCATTCCAGAATATGAAAGCATCGTTAGGCGTCTGATTTTGAGTAATTCGAAATTTGGCGTTAATATAGTTCTGCATTTCGAAATCATAACGATCAAGATGGTCGGGAGTTATATTCATCAGTACCGCAATATCGGCACGGAAATTATACATATTGTCCAATTGAAAGGAACTTAACTCGATAATATAATAATCATGGTGCTCCGTGGCCACTTGATATGCCAAGCTCTTACCTATATTCCCTGCTAGCCCAACATTTTTTCCAGCACTCTTAAATATATGATAAATAAGTGATGTTGTTGTCGTTTTTCCATTTGAACCTGTTATACAAATCATCTTAGCATTCGTATAACGCCCCGCAAATTCTATTTCCGAGATAATAGGGATGTTTTTCTCATTCAATTTTAGAATCATGGGTGCATTATTCGGTATGCCAGGGCTTTTGATTACCTCATCTGCATTTAATATAAGTTCTTCTGTATGCGGATGGTTTTCTTCGAAAGAAATATCATATTGATCGAGCAGCATTTTATAATTGCTACCGATTGTTTTCATATCAGAAACAAATACATCGAAGCCTTTCACTTTGGCAAGAACTGCGGCACCAGTTCCACTCTCACCTGCGCCCAAAACGACTATTCTTTTCATTTTATTTATTATTTATATATCGCACATTTATGTTTTATCTGATTTTTAAGGTAATAATTGTTATTGCAGCCAACAAGATAGTAACAATCCAAAAGCGAATCGTTATTTTAGCTTCATGAAAAACATTTTTCGGTTTGGTAAAAATATAAGTACACGCCGGATCGAGTTGATCGAGAGTAGTACGAAAATGATCATGAATCGGAGCACGCTTAAATATTCGCCTTTTCATTCCCTTCTTTTTACCAGCCTTAAAATAATTGATCTGCATTATAACCGATAGATTCTCTATTAAGAAGACACCGCATAGAATAGGAATTAAAAGCTCCTTGTGTATAATAATGGCAAATACAGCAATGATACCACCTATTGTCAGACTGCCCATATCACCCATAAATATTTGAGCAGGATAGGCATTATACCATAAGAAACCTATCAAGGCGCCTATAAAAGCGCAAATGAAAATTACTAATTCTTCGGTGCCTGGTATATACATTATATTTAAATAACTAGCAAATTCTATATGACTGGAAACGTAAGCTAATATTCCTAGAGTTATTCCGATTATTGCGGAATTTCCAGCGGCCATACCATCCATACCATCGTTCAGATTCGCACCATTCGAAACGGCCGTTACTACAAAGATGGTTACAATAACAAACAATATCCAACCCACCGTTTGAGCATTTCGTCCCATAAAAGCCACAAAGTCTGCGTAGTCAAGATTATTTGCTTTAAAAAAAGGTATGGTTGTCTTTGTCGATTTAATATTGTTTGTCTTGTGTATTACCTCAATCTTAGAACCAGCTCTATGCACCTCCACATTCTCACGAATGACAACAGAAGGACTTAAGTATAGCGTCAATCCAACAATCAGCCCCAGTCCTACTTGACCAATAATCTTAAATTTGCCATGCAGACCTTCCTTGTCCTTTTTAAATATCTTAATATAATCGTCAATGAATCCTAATGTACCCAGCCATACTGTCGTAACAAGCATCAGTATCATATAAACGTTTTCCAATTTACCTAGTAGCAAACACGGAATTAAGATTGCGATGATGATAATAATACCTCCCATACTCGGAACTCCCACTTTACTAACGCCAAAGGGATCTATTTTAGCATCTCTTTGCGTTTCTGTGATCTGCTTGCTTTTCATCAGATCAATAAATTTACTACCCCAGATACTTGAGATAAGGAGAGCCAAAATAATTGATAAAAGTGCCCTGAATGAAGTATAGCCAAACATTCCGGCACCTGGAAATCCTAATTTATGTAGCCAACTGAATAAATAATATAGCATTGTCTTATATTTTAACGGTTGTTATTTCATCGCGTCTCTAACAACTTCGTGATCATCGAAATGGTGTTTTACTCCCTTTATTTCCTGATAATCTTCGTGTCCTTTTCCAGCCACTAAGATGACATCACCAGATTGAGCCAACATGCAGGCCGTACGAATAGCTTCACGTCTGTCTTCTATACTTATCGTTTTCTTCATATCATCACTCGTAAGCCCTGCAAGCACATCATTTATAATAGCCTGCGGATCTTCAAAGCGAGGATTATCAGAGGTTACAATAATTTTATCGCTCCCTTTAGCTGCTTCTTTGGCCATCAGAGGACGCTTGCCTTTATCTCTATTTCCACCAGCTCCAAAGACAGTAATAACTTTGCCTCTTCCCTCCAGCACTCCATGAATAGCATTCAAGACATTCGCTAATGCGTCAGGAGTATGGGCATAATCAACAATTGCCGTATATCCGTTTGTCGAACGTATGGCTTCAAATCGCCCCGAAACAGGATGAAGTGTACTGAGCACTCTTAATACTTCTTCCTCTTCTTTTCCAAGTAAAACTGCCGCACCGTATACTGCAAGCAAGTTTGATGCATTAAACTTCCCTACAAAAGGAACTGATACCTCATGATTGTTGAAGTTAAGCAACATCCCTTCAAAATGCGATTCTAACACTCTTCCCTTAAAATCGCTCAAACTTGTTAAAGAGTAGGTATATATTTTTGATTTGGTATTTTGAACCATTACCTTTCCATTCTTATCGTCAAGGTTCGTTAGGCTGAATGCATCCTTTGGCATATCATCAAAGAACTTCTTCTTTGCCCGCAGATAGTTCTCTACTGTTTTGTGATAATCCAAATGGTCACGAGTAAGATTCGTAAATATTCCTCCCACGTATTTCAACCCGCTGATTCTTTTTTGAGCAATAGAATGAGAACTTACCTCCATGAACGCATATTCGCATCCGGCATCCGCCATTTTCCCTAACAACTGATTGAGTGTGACTGGATCTGGAGTAGTATGTTCAGTCGGAACAGGTTCATCGTCAATATAGTTGCACACTGTCGAAACCAAACCTACTTTATGTCCGAACTTACGAAACATATTATATAATAATGTCGCAATTGTCGTTTTCCCATTCGTTCCGGTTACGCCCACCAATTTCATCCGAGAGGTAGGATTGCCATAGAATGTGGTGGCTACTTTTCCGACAGCTTCTTCCGAATCATTTACGACAATATATGATATTCTTTCTTCTATCTTTTCCGGAAGCTCTTCGCACAAGACGGCAATAGCGCCTTTAGCTATAGCCGAAGAAATATAGGCGTGTCCGTCAGCTTGAGTACCTCTCATAGCCATAAACAGATGTCCCTGATCGATCAAACGGGAATCAATGTTTACTCCCATTATTTCCTTATCGGTATCACCGATAATCTTTTTCGGTTGAATTGCCTTAAGTAAATCTGTTAATTTCATATCTAAATATAATTTATTATTTCATTATCAAGTAAATCCGGCTCCCCTTGACTATCCTACTACCTGGTTGTTGAGATTGTGAGAACACTCTTCCAGCACCGCTGATACCCACTCTTAATTCTCTACTCTCAAGCAAATATACTGCATCTTTTGCTCCCATACCAATAACAGAAGGAATGCCGGAGAATTGTTGTCTCTTATCAAGAAGTATGGCAGAGGTCGAATTTCTTTCTTTGCACCATATATGCGAAAAACTGCCTCCAAATTGAGGACGCGATTGAATTTTTAGCGCATCCAACACTTGTTTTGTCTCGTTCCAATCGCCATCCATTAGACGAGGTGTCATCACATTGACAGTATCTCGTGCATTCGCAGCCGGCAATCTTAAATCTTTAGCATACACCTGCTCCGCAATTTTACCAAATACAGAGCCAGCCATTAACCCACCCGAAGCAGGAAGTCCAGGCTTTTGAATAGAAACGATACAACTATATTTTGGATTATCCGACGGAAAATATCCGCAGAAACTTACCAAATAAGCAAATCCCTTTCTATATCCGGCACTCCCTTGTGATATCTGTGCCGTACCAGTCTTTCCTGATGCGGAAAAATGCTTCGACTTTGCCGGTTTACCTAATCCATGCGGATCCATCACCACTCGCTTCAATATCATGTGTATCTGACTTAATGTTCGGTCCGAACATATTTTGGGATTGATGATCTCTGTAGAATAGTTTTTAACTACTTCTCCTTTCCGCACGATGTCACTGACAAACTTCGGACGAACCATAACGCCATTGTTTGCAACAGCATTATAAAAAGTCAAAATATTAAGCGGCGGAACTTGTGTTTCGTAACCAATACTCATCCAAGGCAATGTCGTTTTGGAAAAATATCTTTCATGCGGTCCTTTTATATTGGGTACACCTTCTCCTTTTATTTGCAAATGCAGAGGCTTATCCAAACTCATTCTTTTTAATCCGTCAATATATTTTTGAGGATTGTTGTGATAAAACTTATCAATAATGGTCGAAACTCCTACGTTCGAAGAATACATCAACACATGCGTTACGTCAATGGGACCAAATCCTCCTTTAGTATCCCAACTCCAGTCTCTCATATCACGTCCATACATCTTTCGAACTCCAGAACCGGTATCTACCATATAATCGGGCGTAATATAGCCATCTTCCATTGCAACCATAATGCTGGCTGTCTTAAATGTAGACCCTGGTTCCATCATACTGCTGATAGCATCGTTCTTGATTTCCTGATATTCCCCGCTTTCAGCCTTTGTCATATTAACAATTGCTTTCACATTGCCAGTTTTCACTTCCATCAAGACTACTACACCTGAAGAAGCATTTATTTTCTTCAATTCGTCGACCAACGCTTTTTCACAGATATCTTGCATATCTACATCAATTGTTGTTATTACGTCACACCCGTCTTCTGGTGGAATATCAACAATATTCATAAACCGATTCATCACTTTTTGCCAGTGAGCCTTACCATCTCTACCCCGCAGTACAGAATCGAACGAAAGTTCAATACCATTTTTGGCACCTTTAGATGCATCGGCATAAAGGCTTCCCAAAGTTCGAGATGCAAGCGAGCCAAAAGGTTTCTGCCTTCGATTGTATATAATCTGGTATAATCCACCTATTCGAGATGGTAAATTAAATACCGGCAACTGCTTTACTTCTTGCAACTGCATGAAAGATATTCGATTCGGATAGATAAGCCAACTTTTACTATTTTTCCAAATGCCCTTTTCCAAATGAAGTCGAAAATCACGAGCACTTTTATCCGGAAAAATCTGATGAAGACCTTCACTTATTTTAAGCAAATTCTTTAGTAATAATTTACGGGTATCAAATTCTGGATCGTCATCATCTTTATTGGCTTCACAGTCCAAATAGATTCGATACTCGGGCAAAGAGCTGGCCATCAATTTACCGTCTGCAGAAATTATATTTCCCCGAGTAGGTTTAATAGGTATATTCTCTTTGATAAAACGTGAAGCCACAGTCTCCCAGTAATGACGTTGAAAAAACATCATATAACCGGCTCTACCTATCACAACACATCCTACGATAACCAGAATAGCTGTAAAGAACGTATAGCGTCCAAGAATAATCTTTCTATTTGCACCTTTTGTTGCCAATTCTATTCTTCATTTTTATATTGAACGATTACAAACGGTGGTTCTGTTGATGTTTGTAGATCGCTATTGCTTTTTTGCACATACTCTTCAATCTTACTCTGCCTACTTATTTCCATCAGTTCTGAACTACGAGTTAAATCGATGTATTTCCATTTTACCAACTCCTTCTTCAGTTTGTCAATTTTCAGTTGTTGCCGTTGTACGGTATATCGGTTATCAATGTAAAAAATGGTAAATGCAACAATTAACACAATCATACCTATTTGTTTTCGCAACATCGCCCCCGATACAAACAACTCTCCTCCGATCAATGAGCCTAAAAAGTTCTTTTTCCTCTTACTTTCTTTATTATCAGCCATTGTCTTTCCCTCCTAATTTTTCGGCAATGCGCAATTTTGCACTTCGCGAGCGGGGATTCTTCTCTATTTCTTCTTCATCAGGAGCAATCACTTTGTTGTTTATCAACTTGAATGGTGATATGACATTACCAAAAAAGTCTTTTCCACTATCGCCTCTCAAATTCCCCGATTTCATTATATTTTTTACCATTCGGTCCTCAAGAGAATGATAAGTAATAACAGCTAATCGACCACCCGGTTTCAATACGTCAATAGTAGCAGTAAGCATTTCCTGCAGAGCCTCCATTTCATGGTTCACCTCTATACGGAGAGCCTGAAACAAACGGGCCATTTCTTTCTTTCCAGCAGAGCGAGGAAACAGCGGTTTCATCGTATCGAGCAACTCTTGTACTGTATTGATTGTTTTCTTTTGACGAGATCTAACGATAGCTGCAGCCATACGTCTACTTTCTTTAAATTCTCCATACAGATAAAACACATCCGCCAATTTCTCCTCTTCATAATCATTTATTACATCCGAGGCTTTCAGCAATGCCTGCTTGTTCATTCGCATATCTAAAGCAGAATCAAAGCGAAAAGAAAATCCTCGCTCACTGTCATCAAAATGATGCCATGAAACTCCCAAGTCAGCTAAGATTCCATCCACGGGTTCAGCATCATAATAACGAAGGAAATTTCTTAGGAAGCGGAAGTTACTGCGAACAAAAGTAAAGCGTTTGTCGTCCGGAATGTTACGTTCAGCATCTTCATCTTGGTCAAACCCCAAGAGTCGCCCCTTATCGCCTAGCCGAGAAAGGATTTCCCTAGAGTGCCCTCCTCCTCCAAAAGTAACATCCACATACGTACCATCCGAATGAATATTAAGTCCATCTACAGTTGGTTTTAACAGTACCGGAACATGATATATCATTTCTGATTCGCTCATTCCTCCCCCCTTTCTTTCATTACTTCCTCCAATGCATTACCAAACTCTTTTAAATCCATAAAAGGTTGCTCAGTTTGCTCTTTCGCCCATATCTCAATACGATTATCCATGCCCACAAAGCGAACATTACTATGAATGCCAGCCACTTGCAGATAGCGTTTTGGAATTAAAATTCTTCCACTACTATCGAGCGCTAAAATTTCCACATCGCTTACATATTGTCTGAATATAAGCTGGTGTCGAGAATTCCAAGGATTGAGATGTTTACGAAGTTCGTCCAATTCCATATTCCAAACGCTTTCGGGATATAGCACCAAACAATCTTGAAATACGTCTTTACGCATGATAAGCCCATCCCCGGAGACAGATTGCAACTGTTTCCTAAAAACGGCCGGCAAAAAGATTCTTCCTTTTACATCAGCCTTGGCTTCCATATTGCCCCAAAAACGCATCATTTCTTTACATGTAAAATATCAGCCGTAAAATTAAACAATTCCCCACAATTCCCCACTTTATTTCCAAAAAAGTTATCAACTAATTATTAATAGGTGAGGAAAATGCCACTTTTTGACTTAAATAATGTGTTGTTTTTGCAATTCTGCGACAGTTTGTTCCAATTCTCCATACCATTCCGCTCCATATTTCCGGATAAGTGGTTCCTTCAGAAATTGATAAATAGAAATACCTTCTTTTTGTCCTTTCAGTATAGCAGCTTTGCATACATCCCATCTATTATAATTAGCAGCATCATAACTTCCTATTTTACTGATACGTATAGGATAAAGATGACATGATATAGGTTTGTAAAAATCGGTTTTACCTTCTCTAAAAGCCTTTTCTATGGCACAATAACAACAGCCCTTATCATCATAACAAGTGAATACACAGTCCTTACCGTCGACAATGGAAGTCACCAAGTCTCCTTCGCAGTCTACAAAAGAAGTTCCTTGTCTATTGATTACTTCTTTAGCCTTTGCCGACAACTCGTTCCACACCGTTGGTAAAACGTCATCTAGTTTAGCCTTTTCTTCTTGCGTTATAGGTGCTCCAGAATCACCTTCCACACAGCACTGTCCCTTGCATTCTTCAAGATCACAATAGAACTTTTGTTTCAATACGTCGAATGAAACGATCACATTACCAATCTGTACCATACATTTACTTCAACTAACAGTTTGCAAAGTTAGTGCAACTCAATAGCAATACAAAAAATATTCTTAATTATTTCAGAAAACATATTGACGAGGCATTATTTATGTACTTACGCCGCTTGCGACTCACGCTCGTGAGTCGCAAGTTTCGTCCTTATGTTTTTTCCGACTCACGAGCGTGAGTCGGGAGAATCTTTCTTATGAAAATTTTGATTTCCCAATACGATAGACTCTATGCTTCTCTGTTTTTTATTTGTTGAATAAAGCAGATATATGACGCAGGTTTGAACTTTGAATTGGGATTAGTTAAACCGGTAGGTAGCTATAAATTATACAATTCTAATTTCAGCCTTAACGTCGGTTACAAATTTTAATTGACGGACAAGCCGCTATTTCATAAAAGAAGCCGACTTGCTTAGATACTATTTCAAAAGAAAAGAAACGCTCACATATTGCATGCAGCGTTCCTTTTCTTTTATTTTATTTGAAGTTATTTCAACAACACTTTCCCTGTCATTTCTTTGGGGGCATCAAGTCCCATAATTTTGAGAATAGAAGGAGCTACATCTGCCAAACGTCCGTCTTCTACTTGAGCCGACTTATTTTCGGTGACATAAATACAAGGAACCGGATTCAAAGAGTGAGCCGTATTTGGAGTACCGTCGGCATTCAGTGCATGATCGGCGTTACCGTGATCGGCAATAATAATAGCCTCATAACCTTGAGTCTTTGCAGCTTCTATCGTATCTTTCACGCAAGTATCGACAGCGACTACAGCTTTAGCAATAGCATCATAAACGCCGGTATGGCCTACCATATCTCCATTGGCATAATTCACAACAATAAAGTCGTAGATATTCTTGTTGATAGCCTCAACGAGCTTGTCTTTTACTTCATAAGCACTCATCTCGGGTTTCAGATCATAAGTCGCAACTTTGGGCGAAGGAACCAATATACGATCTTCATTCTCATACGGTTTCTCGCGGCCTCCATTGAAAAAGAAAGTAACATGAGCATATTTCTCTGTCTCGGCAATATGCAACTGGCGAAGACCTTTGGACGACACAAACTCACCAAGAGTATTTTCTACATTTTCTTTATCAAACAAAATATGTACTCCTTTGAAAGTAGAGTCATAAGGTGTCATACAATAATATTGCAAATTGGGTATCGTATGCATTCCAAAGTCAGGCTCGTCTTTTTGTGTCAAAACAGCTGTTAACTCCTTTGCACGGTCATTACGATAATTGATAAAGATAACGACATCGCCTTCTTTGATCGTTCCGTCGAAAGCAGAATTTACAATAGGTTTGATAAATTCATCGGTCACACCTTCATCGTATGATTCTTGCATCGCTTTTACCATATCATCCGATTTCTTACCAACACCTTTAACCAAAAGGTCATACGCTTCTTTAACACGTTCCCAACGTTTGTCGCGATCCATAGCATAATAACGTCCTATGATAGAAGCTATTTTGCCTTCCGACTTAGCACAATGGTCTTCGAGTTGACGAATAAAACCGATACCGCTTTTAGGATCAGTATCACGGCCATCCATGAAACAATGTATGAAAGTGTTTTCTATACCATATTCTTTGGCTATATCGCAAAGTTTGAATAGGTGATCAAAAGAACTGTGCACGCCTCCATCAGAGGTCAGACCCATAAAATGAACGTTCTTTCCTGTTTCTTTTGCATAAGAGAATGCTGCTACGACTTCTTTGTTTTGCATAATGCTGCCGTCTTTGCAAGCACGATTAATTTTCACCAAATCTTGATAGACAACACGTCCGGCACCAATATTGAGATGTCCTACTTCCGAATTGCCCATCTGTCCGTCGGGAAGTCCTACGTCTTCACCACAAGCCATAAGCTGTGAATGAGGATAAGTTGCAAACAATTGATCTAAGTAAGGAGTCGGAGTGTTGAAGATGACATCATCTTTTTTGTGGTCGCCCATACCCCAACCATCGAGAATCATTAAAAGAGCTTTTTTACTCATCATAATATTTTTTAAATTAATATTGTCTGGTTTAGAAGGAGTCCATATCAAATGTGGTGTTCAATAACAAAACATCTAAGTCCTTTTCTTATTAAGAGCGAAGTAATAAATAAACCACTTTTGGCATCATCTCTTTTCGGCTGCAAAGTTACAAAAAACTATAGAGCCTGATAGATAAACTGCATTAAAAAGTATATAGGCGAAGCAAAAAAACGAGTAAAGAGGAGTCCTTTTCGGCTAATAATTTATAAATTTGCATTGTCAAACAAATTTTTAAAAACATATGGACGATTCGAACCCTCGATTATGCCGTTTTAATTATTAACTTTGAACAGAACAGGCCGATTCATCGATTGCCTCTGTTCGTACTAATGTATAGGAGACAAATAGATGAGAAAGTATCTCTCTTGCAAATCAGCTACCGGCTTTGTGGAGATAAAAGAGTGGGCGCCAAACTGCTGGGTCAATGTAGAATGCCCCAATGAAGACGATTTCAATTTTCTAAAAGAGAAACTAAAAGTTCCCGAATCTTTTTTGAATGATATAGCAGACACAGACGAACGCCCTCGTAACGATACAGAAGATAATTGGTTACTTACAATTCTTCGTATTCCCATCACTACAAGCTCCGAACGAGGAGTCCCGTTCAATACGATTCCAATAGGAATCATTACTAAAGACGATATTACGGTTTCGGTCTGTTACTATCAATCGGAATTATTGCCCGATTTCATTCAGCATACCCGCCGAAAGGGATTGGTTGTTCGCAATAAACTAGACCTCATCTTAAGGCTTATTTATTCTTCTGCCGTTTGGTTTTTAAAATACTTGAAGCAGATCAACAATGATGTAACAGATGCCGAAAAGGCGCTAGAACAAAGTATTCGAAATGAAGACCTTTTGCAACTCATGAAACTACAAAAGGCATTGGTTTATTTCAACACAGCCATACGTGGCAACGAAGTGATGATAAGCAGATTGAAAACCATTTTTCAAGACACAGATTTAATGGATAAAGATCTGACTGAAGATGCAATTATCGAATTGAAGCAGGCACTCAATACTGTTAACGTATACAGCGATATTTTGACTGGGACAATGGATGCATTTGCTTCTATTATCAACAATAACGTCAACACAATCATGAAACGCATGACAAGCTTCTCCATTATATTAATGGTCCCTACGCTGATTGCGAGTTTTTATGGAATGAATGTTAAGATTCATGCAGCCGAGATACCACATGCCTTTTTCTATATTGTACTGTTCTCTATAGGATTTTCTGCATGTACTTTCTTTGTTTTCCGCAAGATAAAGTGGTTCTAAAAATCGAGACTAAGCTGCCCGTCGCCCAACAGATTAAAAGTTTTCCGATGATAAGGTGTCGTACCATATTGTCTTATAGCTTCTCTATGCTGTTTAGTAGGGTATCCTTTATTTTGTTGCCAACCATACATTGGGTATTCTTCGGCAAGCTTTATCATATAGTCATCACGATAGGTCTTTGCTAAAACCGAAGCTGCCGCTATAGATAAATATTTGCCATCACCTTTTACGATGGTTGTATAAGGTATCTTGCCGTATGGTTTGAATCGGTTACCATCAATGATAAGCTCTTCGGGCACTACTTCCAGAGCATTTATTGCACGATGCATTGCCAGGATAGAGGCATTAAGAATATTTATTTTATCAATTTCTTCAGGAGTAGTTACTCCTACCGCCCAAGCAATAGCCTCTTGTTCTATAATCGGTCTTAGCGCATACCGTTGATGTTCGGTAAGTTGTTTCGAGTCATTAAGCTGTTCGTTATGAAAAGAAAGAGGCAATATAACAGCAGCGGCATATACCGCTCCTGCTAGACAGCCTCTTCCAGCCTCATCGCAACCGGCTTCGACAACTCCTGTATGTAAACAAGGCGATAACATATCTATTTATTATTTATAACAAACTCCAAACAACTGTAAGACCGGCCATAACAATAGCCACCATACTCATTAATTTAATAAGTATATTAAGACTTGGACCAGACGTATCTTTAAACGGATCGCCTACTGTATCACCTACAACAGTTGCTTTATGTACTTCACTTCCTTTTCCTCCAAAATTACCTTCCTCTACATATTTCTTGGCATTATCCCAGGCTCCACCTGCATTAGCCATGAAAATAGCCAATACAAAGCCACTGCTCAGACCACCGATAAGCAACCCAAGTACGCCTGTCACACCAAAGATAAGTCCTGTAAGTATAGGAGCGATAATAGCGAGTAATGATGGAACAATCATTGCATGTTGGGCTCCTTTAGTCGAAATTTGAACGCAACGCTCATAATCAGGTTCAGCTTCCCCTGTCAATATACCCTTTATTTCATGAAATTGACGACGCACTTCGTCTACCATTTTACCTGCTGCGCGACCAACAGCATTCATAGTCAAACCACAGAAAAGGAATGCCATCATAGAGCCGATAAACATACCGCCTAAAACTTTAGGATTCATCAAACTGACATCGTAATAGCGCATAAAATCAGTAATAGACGCATCTTTAATGGGCATTGCACTGCCGTCGGCAAAGTTCAATGTATGCTGTCCGATACGTTCCAATCCCATACGAATTTCTTCTATATACGAAGCCAATAGAGCAAGACCTGTGAGCGCTGCCGAGCCAATAGCAAAGCCTTTGCCTGTAGCTGCTGTAGTATTACCAAGCGAATCGAGAGCATCGGTACGTTTTCGAACCTCTTCGCCCAATCCCGACATTTCTGCATTTCCTCCGGCATTGTCGGCTATTGGTCCATAAGCATCGGTTGCTAGTGTTATTCCCAAAGTAGAAAGCATTCCAACAGCTGCGATACCTATACCATAAAGTCCCATACCTACATTATTAAAATCAAATCCCGAGGCAAATAAGTAAGAACAGATAATACCTATCACGACAGTTATAACAGGAATACAAGTAGACAACATTCCAAGTCCTATTCCACCAATAATAACCGTAGCTGGTCCAGTTTTGCCCGCTTCGCTAATTCTACGTGTTGGAGCATACGATTGGGAAGTATAATATTCGGTTGAACGCCCTATAATTACACCCACGATCAAACCTGTAACAACAGATCCTCCTATCCAGGCCCAATTATCAAGTTGAAGTATCCAAAGGATGAGAAATGTACCTATTATAATAAGGACAGATGCCAAATTGGTTCCGACAGCAAGAGATTTGAGCAAATTACTCATGCTGGAATCTTCTTTGGTACGCACAGAATAGATTCCGACGATGGAAAGAACAATACCGACAGCAGCAATTAGCATGGGAGCGATAACTGCTTTATATTGCATAGTGGGATTCATGGCAAATGCAGAAGCTCCAAGAGCAGCCGTGGATAAGATAGAACCGCAATACGATTCGTAAAGATCGGCACCCATTCCAGCCACATCGCCCACATTATCACCTACATTATCAGCAATCGTTGCCGGATTGCGTGGATCATCCTCAGGTATGCCTGCTTCGACCTTACCAACAAGGTCGGCACCTACATCAGCTGCTTTTGTATATATTCCACCGCCCACACGCGCAAATAGTGCCTGTGTGCTAGCGCCCATTCCAAAGGTCAACATTGTAGTCGTAATAAAGCAAAGCCGTGCAGCCTGCGACATTGAATCTGGAGCAAAAGTGTTTAGCACTATAAACCAGAAAGAAATATCAATCAATCCAAGTCCAACCACAACGAGACCCATTACGGCACCGCTTCGAAAAGCGATTTTCAGACCGGCATTAAGTGATTTGCGTGCAGCATTGGCTGTACGAGCTGAAGCATAAGTAGCTGTATTCATTCCAAGATAGCCTGCCAAACCGGAGAAGAAACCACCAGTGAGGAAAGCAAAAGGCACCCACGCGTTTTGAACGCCAAAAGCAGCCATAATGGAGAATAGCAAACACAAGCAAATAAAAATGATTGCCACAATTTTGTATTGTTGTCTAAGATAAGACATGGCACCTTTGCGAACGGCACCGGCAATTTTAATCATCTGAGGAGTTCCCTCTTCAGTCTTCTTCATCTGGCGGTGAAACAGCCAGGCAAAAACGAGTGCAAGTACTGCGGCTACAGGAATGAGCCAAAAAATAGGAGTAATCATAGAATCAAACTTTTTTTAGTTATTAAGCGGCCCTAAAATAAGAAATAAATAGAACAAATCAAAGAATAATTCTTCAAAAATGACACAAACCGCCTTTTCTATGATTCTGTCTTCACTTGTTATTATTCATAACGTACTGCCGTGCCACTTGCAGTAACCATCAGCATACTACCACTTCCACCTACAGTTTCGTAATCGAGGTCTATACCCACAACGGCATTTGCACCCATAGCTTCTGCATGTGCTTGCATTTCATGCAAAGCCGTGTCTTTGGCCTTGCGCAAGACTTCTTCGTATGATGAAGAACGACCACCAACAATGTCGCGAATACTAGCAAATATATCACGAAACACGTTGGCACCAATAATAGTTTCGCCCGTTACAATACCTAAATAGTTTGTGATTTGATGTCCCTCGAGTGAAGGGGTCGTTGTTAGTATCATAATAATAAATTGTTTTAATTAAACATTTTACTTACTCTTTCTATACCGGCAATTAGCGTATCGACTTCTTTTTTCGTATTATAAAGTCCAAATGAGGCTCTAACTAATCCCTCAACTCCTAGACGAATCATCAAAGGTTGTGCACAATGATGACCTGTGCGTACAGCTATACCAAGTCTATCCAACAACGTTCCCATGTCCAAGTGATGAATATCCCCTACAAGGAAAGAGATTACCGAACCTTTATCAGCAGCCTCTCCATAAATTTTCATACCAGGAATTTCTTTCATTCGCTGCATGGCATACTGAGTTAATTCATGTTCGTAGGCTGCTATATTATCCATTCCCAAAGCAGAGATATAATCTATGGCCTTGGCCAATCCGTTAGTACCAATGTAATCAGGAGTTCCCGCCTCAAATTTGAAAGGTAGTTTCTCAAAAATTGTTTTTTCAAAACTAACGCTTTGTATCATTTCTCCACCGCCTTGATAAGGAGGAAGCCGATCCAACCATTTTTCTTTACCGTAAAGCACACCTATACCTGTCGGGCCATAAACCTTATGTCCAGAGAAAGCGAAGAAATCGGCATCCATATCCTGTACATCCACTTTCATATGCGGAACAGATTGCGCTCCATCTATCAGAACGGGAATGTCGTGGCTATGAGCAATGCTTATTATCTGTTTTACAGGATTCACAGTGCCTAAGACATTGCTTACCTGTGCTATACTTACTATTTTTGTTCGCTTAGTAAATAACTTTTCATATTCGTCAAGCAATAGTTCTCCTTTGTCGTTTATAGGAACAACCCGTATAGAAATACCTTTTTTCGCAGCAAGTATTTGCCAAGGTACAATATTACTATGATGCTCCATGGCAGAGATAATCACCTCATCACCCTCATTCATAAAAGCGTTACCGAAACTATCTACCAAAAGATTTATGGCTTCAGTCGTACCACGAGTGAAAATAATTTCGTCTGTTTTCTTTGCATTAATAAAAGCTCTGACTTTCTCACGAGCTTCTTCGTGCAGATCGGTCGCTTGTTGAGATAAAAAATGTACTCCACGATGAACATTAGCATTTACCGAATAATATTCATCTACAATAGAATCTACTACCATCCGTGGCTTTTGCGTCGTCGCTGCATTATCAAAATAAACCAAAGGCTTACCATATACCTTTCTTCCGAGTATCGGAAAATCTTCTCTTATCTTCTTTACGTCGTACATTTTTTCTGTTTATTTGCATTTGTGGCAACTACCACATCTATTCAATTCTCCCCGAAAACGTTTCTCCACCAATAGATGAAGCCGGTCTTTCAGAGCATCAAGACGAATGGTATCAATAACCTCATTTACAAATGCGAACATCAGTAACATCCGAGCTTCCTGCTCACTGATTCCACGAGATCTCATATAGAACAAAGCCTGTTCATCCAATTGACCAACGGTCGAACCGTGTGAACATTTGACATCGTCGGCATAAATTTCAAGCTGAGGCTGAGTATACATTCTTGCATCTTTGGTCGCACATAAATTGCGGTTTGTTTCGAGCGAATTAGTCTTCTGTGCTCCAGGGCGTACCAATACTAAACCATAGAAAGCACCAACAGCATGGTCGTCCAATACGTATTTATATAGTTCATTGCTATTGCAACGAGGAGCTACATGGTCTATCTTCGTACAATTATCCACATGCTGCTCTTTGTCAGCTATCGCCATTCCACACAGATTGGTCTCCGCACCTTCACCTTCAAGAGTTACAACAGTGGTATTGCGGGTACGTCCATTATAAAGTGTCATGTTATTGAGCAATACATTGCTTCCCGCTTCTTGCCGCACAAACATATTACTGACACGAGTTGTCTGTTCGCTAGTTTCTTCTATTTCATACAAATCTAACATGGAATGAGCTCCTGCAAATATTTCGACAACCTGAGTAGCCAGGAAATTCACTTTATCCATGGCATGATCGCAAATAAGCATTCGTGCTTGTGCATTTTCTTCTAGAATGACAAGCACCCTACGATTGACCATCAAATCAACATCCGAACGCAACAAATTGATAAGCTGTATCGGACGTTCAATAATGACTCCCTTAGGGATATAAAGTACTATCCCATCTTGTGCAAAGGTTGTATTAAATGCCGTCACACCGTCTTCTTCCGTTTTGGC
This sequence comes from Bacteroidaceae bacterium, assembly GCA_041907665.1. Lineage (GTDB taxonomy): Bacteria > Bacteroidota > Bacteroidia > Bacteroidales > Bacteroidaceae > JAAYUD01. The sequence goes on along the minus strand of JAYRGW010000036.1, from coordinate 6,343 downwards.
AAGTTTACCATAATATTGTTTCATCAATTCCGAATGACTTACAGCAAAGTCTTTCAGACTTCCAAGAATCACGCCATCGGGCAATGCTACCTTCGGTAGTTTATATTGATAAAACATATCGTTGAGAACAAAATAGAGCGAAGTACTCATATTGGGCACATCACATTTGAACACATCATCAGTCGTAACCGGAATATTGACACGATTGATATTCATGCCATAATCGGGTTCAAAGTATTCGGCAATATTGGAACGGCGATATTTCTCCAGCTTATTAGTAGGGAAGCCCAACTTTTGGAAGTCATCAAAAGCCTTATCGCGCACTTCGTTCATCGCCGGAGCACTTTGTCGGCAGATTTCCGTTTTATGCTGAACGAATAAGTCGATATATTGTTGTTCTATACCCATGATTATTCTTCTCCTAATTCTTTCTTAATCCAGTCGTAACCTCTTTCTTCAAGTTCAAGAGCCAGTTCAGGACCAGCAGTCTTTACTATTTTACCTTTATACAATACATGAACGACATCTGGCTTAATATAATCCAACAAACGTTGATAGTGAGTAATAACAATACAACTCGTTTCAGCCGTTTTTAGTTTGTTCACTCCTTCCGCTACAATACGTAGTGCATCAATGTCAAGGCCTGAATCTGTTTCGTCAAGAATGCTAAGCGTCGGCTCAAGCATCGCCATCTGGAATATTTCATTACGCTTCTTCTCACCTCCCGAAAAACCTTCATTTACGGAGCGATTAGCAAGTTTATTATCCAATTCGACTACAGCCCTTTTCTCACGCATCAGATGAAGAAAATCTGTTGCGCTGAGTGGTTCTTGCCCATGATATTTACGTTTTTCATTAAGAGCCGTACGCATAAAGTTCACCATACTTACACCCGGTATCTCTACAGGATATTGAAAACTTAAAAAGATACCTTCGTGACTCCGTTCTTCAGGTTTGAGAGAAAGCAAGTCTTTACCATTAAAATTGATACTCCCTTTAGTTACTTCAAAAGTCGGATTACCAACCAATACACTGCTGAGTGTACTTTTACCAGAGCCATTAGGCCCCATAATAGCATGAATTTCTCCCTTTTTAATGGTTAGATTGATACCTCTTAATATCTCCTTATCACCTATACTGGCATGTAAATCTTTTATATCTAGCATTATATCTGACATAGCAATTTTATTATTTAAAGTGTTTAACCTATACTTCCTTCAAGAGATACAGCAAGTAACTTTTGAGCTTCTACTGCAAACTCCATCGGCAGTTTATTTAGTACTTCTTTAGCGTATCCATTTACAATTAATCCTACAGCATCTTCGGTTGGTATGCCTCTTTGGTTGCAATAAAATATCTGATCTTCATTAATTTTGCTTGTTGTCGCCTCATGTTCTACCACAGCCGTATTGTTATGAATATCCATATACGGGAAAGTGTGGGCTCCACATTTATCTCCCAACAACAACGAATCACATTGACTGTAATTTCGTGCACCATCGGCACTTTTGTTCACCTTTACCAATCCGCGATAAGAGTTCTCACTGTGACCGGCACTTATTCCTTTACTTACAATAGTACTCCGAGTATTCTTTCCTATATGAGTCATCTTTGTTCCCGTATCAGCTTGTTGGTAATTGTTCGTTACCGCTACCGAATAAAATTCAGCAGTAGAATTGTCTCCTGTCAATATACACGATGGATATTTCCATGTGATAGCCGAACCGGTTTCTACTTGTGTCCACGACAATTTACTATTAACACCTTTGCAATGGCCACGCTTTGTTACAAAGTTGTATACGCCACCTTTGCCTTGTGCATCGCCGGGATACCAGTTTTGTACTGTGCTATATTTTACTTCGGCATTATTGCCCACTACAATTTCAACTATAGCAGCATGAAGTTGATTCTCATCACGCATCGGTGCTGTACAGCCCTCCAAGTAAGAAACATACGATTCGTCCTCGGCAACAATTAGGGTTCTTTCAAATTGTCCGGTATTACGAGCATTAATACGAAAATAAGTGGATAGTTCCATCGGGCAGCGAACTCCCTGCGGAATATATACAAATGAACCGTCAGAAAATACAGCAGAGTTGAGCGATGCAAAGAAATTATCGTGAGGAGAAACAACCGAACCCAAATACTTTCGTACCAGATCAGGGTGATTCTTTACGGCTTCGCTGATAGAGCAAAAGATGATACCCTTCTCCATCAATGTACTTTTGAAAGTGGTTTTCACCGACACAGAGTCCATTACCGCGTCAACAGCCATTCCACTCAATTGTCTTTGTTCATGTAGCGGAATACCAAGTTTATTGAACGTTTTTATCATCTCCGGATCAAGTTCTTTTTCACCATCTTTTGCTACAACCCTTTTCGTTGGATCAGCATAATAAGATATAGCTTGATAATCTATTTCCGGTATACGGAGATGAGCCCAATGCGGCATTTTTTGGTTAATCCAATAGCGGTAAGCATCCAATCGAAAGGCAAGCAACCATTCCGGTTCTTCCTTTTTAGCAGATATCAGTCGAATAGTATCTTCGTTTAGTCCGCGCTGAATCACCTCCGTATCAACGTCGGTCGTAAAACCATACTTATACTTTTCTTCTGCTATCTGTTTTACTAGTTTATTTTGGTCGTTTTCTTGCATTATATATTTAGAAAAAGTTCAATAGAACATATTAGGTAGCAAAGATAACACAAGCCAAAGAGAATAGAAAATAAATTCATTTATTTTTATTGTTAAGGCAGTGTTTGCTTGGACAAATATATAATGCAAATAAGCAGGGAGCAATATAAAATAAAGGGCTTTGCCTCAATTACATTACTCCCCATATTATTTGCTGAATTTAATAACCTTTCAATTCGTTTCACTACCAGAGCTTGCGCTTTTTCCTCCCTTCACATCATCATTACTGATAGAATGTTCCGTCTTCTTTACTGCTGCTTTCAGACTACCTATACGATAGCTTATTCCAATACCGTAATAATTTTGAGGAGCTCTAAAAGAAGTTCTATTTACAAAGTTCGAAGCAGATGTGGTACTATTGTAATTATAATTTTTTTCGAATATGTTCGAAGCAAAAGCAGATATTGTCAATCTGTCTTCCTTCATGAAACTACGGTTTAATCTAAATGAATAGAATCGATACCCACTACTTTTTCCTTGTAGCATATATTTTGGAGTACTTCCTCCAAAGTTTACTCCGAATCGGATTTTACAAGGCATTGTATATTGAACGCCTGACCATAAATCGGCTGTCCATCCATAATTCTTTAACCCCTGTGCCGGACTTGTTATATGCGAATAATACCCACTGTAATTCATATATATTTGAAATTTAGATGTAGGATTCCAATTAAGATAACCACTTAATCCGGTATTACGACTGTGTCCGATATTCTCATAAGTAGTATACATGGCACCTACCGGGGCATAGTGCTTATTATCATCAAACCATTCGCCATTTTCACCAATAAGCCGACTAATACTTTCGATTCCATTGTTGTTAAACGAATGGGAGAAATTGATATTTAAATTGAATTTCGGAGAAAACGAGCCATAGTTCAAATTGAATGTATGTGATTTCTCACTTTTCAGATCCGAATTACCTTGACTGATACTCATTGGAGTGCGGTTATCGAAATAAGGATTCAGATTTTCAATACTGGGACGCATAATTCGCATGTTATATTCAAACCTGAGATTCTTGGTTTCACCCAATTTGAAACTTGCAGTCACCGATGGTACTAGATCTCCGTAATGAGTATTGAAATTAGCATCGGAAGGAATAGCCCCCGAAAGATATTTTACTCTTTGGTTGGTAAACTCATACCGTAAACCGGGCATCAGAGAAAGAGACTTATATTTGAACGTATAGCTCAGATAGGCTGCAAAAATATCATTCAAGTGTTTGTAATGACTACTTCTATCATTTTGCAACACATAAGTATCATGATCTCCATCGGCTTGATAGATTTTATCGTTACTCGAATTGTTTCGTAAAATATACTTCACACCCATATCCAATTTATGATACTTACTTATAGGAGTACTATAATCCGCCTGAAAAGTATGCTCTGCCGTAGCATTCTTATCGTTAGAATAAGTATTGTTCAAAAAGAAGCTCTTTATAATATCCGTACCGGTATTATCTATTATATTATCGTAACGAAGATAAGAATCATTCTTTGTCGGTTGAGTATTCAACTTATATGACAAAGTAAATATCCGTTCTTTATTTCTTCTGGAAGTACGTTGATAGTCCACGCTTCCTTCGATATAATTCCAAGAGTTAGACCCCTTTCCTGCACTTCCATATTGATAAGCCAATTGATCGCGAGTTGAATTCCACATCTTATCCATACTGTTGTTATAATTCCGGCTCGAACTGCCGTACATGGTAAAAGAAGTAGAAAGCAACTGCAAAGAATCCACCTCATAGCTCGCTTCAAGTGTTCCAAACTGAAAATTATCATGTCCCGTCGATTTGCCATAAGAATCCAAGAATTTTTGGGTACTAGAGTCATAATTCTCTCTATGATTTTCGTTCGTTGATTCCGGTTTATTGTAATGATTCAAACCATAATTCATACTCATTGTAAGCTTACCTTTTTGGGCTATGGCATAGACATTTGTACCTTCACTGCGATTGTTTACCCGTCCATTGAGATTGACACTATAACCTTCCATGCCACCTTGAGTAGTCACAATATTCAAAATTCCAGCCGTTCCCTCAGCATCATATTTCGCTCCCGGCGAAGTAATGACTTCTATCTTTTTAATAGCAGAGGCAGGCATACTCTTGAGAACCTCTTTAGGATTATTACTCATCATCGTGTTGGGTTTGCCGTTTACATAAATCTTAAAATCGCTGCTACCATTCACTTTGATATTGTCATCTCCATCAACCGTCACGAGTGGCACTTTACGAAGCATCTCTATGACAGAGTTCGTCTTCGAATCGGGGTCCGATTCTATATCATACGACAATTTGTCGACTTCCATCTTCACCAAAGGTTTCTTGGCTATAACCTCTACACCTTTCAGCGCCGTAGCTTCTTCCTTCAAATAAATTTTCCCCAAATCTAACGATTTTAAAGAAGTTGCTCCTACCTGAAAATCACGTTTGATAGTCTCTTTGCCTATCGAAGAGATCACAAGTACATAGTTCCCTTTGGAAGTTGGCATCTCTATTTTGAAATTTCCGTTATTATCGCTGACTGCCATCTTAAGGGCTTTTCCCATAGCATCTCCTTTTTGTACAATTCGCATCGTAACGTAAGGCTCCGTCTTTTTTGTCAGCGAGTCGAGCAAAGTGCCTTTTATAAATACCTTGGCTGAACTGTTTTCGCTATTTTTGGCAGCCTGTTGGGCATTAATTGTTGTCGTCAAAAAAAGTAGAGGCAAGAACAATGCAAAGAACGATTGTTTTCTCATCTTAATTAAATTAGTTTGTTCGTAAATAATTTGAATATTACTTTTAACACTCTCTTCTCTTCAATAAAAAGAATAAGAATATGTTTATTCTATTTGTTAGACGCAATCTCTATCCGAATTGTTGCAATTCGCATTACACTTTTAACAAAAAGAAACTCTTATAAGCAGTAACGCTCATGAATCACAAGTGTGTATCTTAGTTTTTCGTTGATGTCCTCAAATTCTCAGAAAAGTCAACCGGACAAACATGCTAATAAAAGCAAATAAAGTATTTAGCCTTAAGTAACCGTTTTAGTAGATCATCGCTTTGAATAATCAGAAATTATCACTAATATTGTAAACATATTGCCACAACACAAGTAATCCATAACATTAACATAGGTAACAGCAGCATCGGAATGAGTTATTAACAAGAAATTACAAACTATTTAATTACATCTCAAGATGAATACAAAAAAAGTTCTAATCTCTTTTGCCATCAATTATGCAATAGTATACACTGCATTTTCGTTTATTTTCGGAGACTTAAAATCAACAGCTATAATCTTTTTGAAATCTCTGATACTGTCACTTTGTTCTATCATCTTACCAATACTCATAAATAGACTCTCTAAGAAAAGAAAGAATCTATTTTAAAAGAAGAGCATGATTCGCATAACCTATTGAATAACATTTGCAATACCACACGATTAATATAAAGCCATTGGTTTCTTTGAGATTGAAACATCAAGTGTCTTACCCCCCAAAAAAACTAACGTATGTCACAGCCGTAACTTCCGTTACTTACTGCGGTAACTAACGTTAGTTGTTGTGATAACTAACGTTAGTTTCTTCAACAACATCCGTTAGTTACCGCTGCGACATACGGTTGATTTTTCCAGCACACCAAGACAAGTG
>JAYRGW010000035.1:0-37340 GCA_041907665.1 Bacteroidaceae bacterium | reverse complement strand
CCGCTGCCATCGTAATATAAAAAATGCACTCCAAACTGTGCTCCTTTAAATGATCCCTTCTTGGATCTTCAACTTCTCTTAATATTGTTACTAAGTCCATATTATTTACATATTTAATGTATTAAAGTCATGTAAAGATAGTAAATAATACGGACATAAAAACAATATAATAAACTATATATAAATGTATTAAGTTAACAATGTATAATGAAAATGCTTAAACTAATTCTTAATGCGTCAGCCCTGCCAATATGAGACACATGTCCCACATTGGTGATATGATAAAAACAAACAGAGGAGATTCTTAAATCGTCCTTTTGTTTTCACAAACACATACCAAAGTTAAAAAAAGCAGATACTTAAGTCGGTACAGCAGCATCTACATCCTCTTCAATCGGCAAAAGAATCGTAGTATAATCTAGTTCTGCTACACATTGCATCCATCTCTCTACAAAAAATATACACAATGATTATTTTTTGCAAGCAGGAATTGTTTTATATCTTCCTTATCTATATCTTTGTCTCAATCAATTACATTTAATTACAAAAGAATGAAAAGACATATCTGCTTGCTGCTACTCGTATTTTCCATATCGGTTGGAGCACAAAATATATCAGGATCATGGTCGGGCACAATGGATGTTGGTACCAACAAACTAAATATCACGTTCAATCTATCGAAGGACAATAACGGTAACAACATCTGTACGATGGATGTACCGGATCAGATGAAGAAAAATATACCCACCGAACTTGTCTTACTCTCGGCAGATTCACTCAAGTTAAAGATACCGGCACTGGGTGTCTCATACGAAGGATGCCTCAAAGACGGAGTAATCAAAGGTACATTTACACAAGCGATTTATACGTTGCAACTCGATTTGAAACCCGGTAAACCTCTATTCAGAAGACCGCAAACTCCGCAACCACCTTTTGCCTACCACACAGAAGAAGTCTATTTTACCAATAGTGAAGATAATGCCAAGCTTTGCGGCACTCTAACCTACCCTATCGGATACGATAAAATGAAAAAGAAATCAGTACCGGTGGTACTCATGGTAACAGGCAGCGGACTTCAAAATAGAGATGAAGAGCTATTTGACCATAAACCTTTTTTAGTCATCGCCGATTTCTTGGCCAAAAATGGTATTGCGTCACTTCGCTTCGACGATCGCACAATGGGCAAATCGACAGGTGATGTCAAAAATGCCACGACCTACAATTTTATGAAAGATGCAGCAGCAGGCCTCAACTACTTGCGCCAAAGAAAAGAATTCGGCAAAGTAGGTGTGATGGGACACAGCGAAGGAGGTACTATATCGTTTATGCTGGGCGGCAGACAAAAAACGGACTTTATCATCAGCCTTGCCGGTACAGGCGTAAGAGGAGACAGTGTTTTGGTGTCACAAAACAGAATTGCCATGCAACAAGTAAATGTTCCTTCACAAAACATCAATGATTATTGCAATGTATTGAAAGAAATCTATCAGTACAAGATAGATAATAAAAAGATAGATAACCCAGAGGCTGTGACCGACCAAATAATCAATAAAACGAAATCCAATCTACCTTCGGCACAAAGAGCAAATATCATAAACATACTGAATATGCAAAATCCATGGATCAACTATTTCATTAGTTACGATCCGGGTAGTGACATTTCAAAAACCAAATGCCCTGTTATGGCTATCAATGGCAGCCTTGACACCCAAGTGATGCCTCAGTACAATTTAGAAACAATAAAAAGACTGCTACCTCAGAACAAGCAGAATCTGATAAGAGAATATAAAGGACTAAACCATTTGTTTCAACATTGCACTACCGGAGCCTTTTCGGAATACAACAATATAGAAGAGACATTCTCTCCCGAAGTACTACAAGATATGGTAGAATGGATAAAATCCATAGCAATAAATTAAAGAGCAAGTTGCTTTTTCTCAGAATATAACACAGCTTTCTGAAAAGAACTGTACATCTTTTATTCATTCATTTAATAGTATATCGGCAAGCTCCTTTGCCATCTTTTTCTTATACCCCCCTTTAGGCCAAAGAATGGATGCCCGCATCAATCCACTTCGTTCTGCTAGAGGGACCGCTTTCAAGAGAGGATTGCCGAGAACGCTATTTTGGGTAAGAATGGAAACCCACCGACTATGATAAAGCACTTGAGTTATCATGCTTATTTCATTGACTTCTATTGTAGGATGCAAGACAAAACCTTTTCGAGTCAACAGATTGTCCAATAGCTTCCTAGTATGTAGACCGGAAGCCGGAAGAATAAGAGGATAGTTTGCTAGTTCTTCCAAAGAAATCGAATCTGAAGATGCAAGCGCATGTTGCTTATCCAGTATCACACAGAGCGGAGAATGAAAAAGATCAACCCCCTCAATCGAAGGGTCTAATGGAGAGGGGCGATAAGTAATAGCAAAATCCATCTTATTGTTCTTTACGCTTTCCAATATTTCAGAGATAGAGGTACTATACGAAATACGTATCTTGACTTGCGGAAACCGATGAGAAAACAGAGATAACCCGTGAACCAAAGTAGGACAAAGACTATAAGTAACGCCTATATGAAGATCGCAAAGATAAATCTGCTGCATATCGCGCAATTTTTGTATCCCTTCTTCTGCATGCCGTATTGTTTGCACAACATTAGGAAAGAAAAGTTTACCGGCTTCGTTCAGATAAAGTCGGTGCCCAATACGGTCAAAGAGCTGTACACCTAGTTCATGCTCCATCTTTGCTATACTTTGAGAAAGAGTACTCTGGGTAATAAATAGCTGTTTAGCAGCTTCTGTAAAACTCAATACCTCGGCCAACTTGGCGAAATATTTGAGTTGAGTAAAGTCTATCATTAATTCTATTAATTATATCCATCAAAATTATTAATAAAACAAATATATATAATAATTCAGAAAGCCGTACCTTTGCCGCCGAAAAAATAAAAATAAATGGAAAAGATAAAGGCAAGAAGTTATCAAGAACTATTAAGACGCTATGTAGCATTTGTTTTCGTATTATTTATCATTGCATTCGGCACTTCATTGTCTATCCGAGCGAACCTGGGTTCATCTCCCATATCCTGTCCCCCTTATGTATTAAGCCGCATTCCTTACACTAAATATTCAATGGGGTTTTATGTATTCTGCATGCACATTTTCTTTGTTTTATCGCAGATACTCATGCTCCGCAAAAACTTCAAGAAGATACAGCTTCTACAATTGGCCGTTAGCTTGCTATTCGGAGTATATACTGATTTAACTATGTGGATAACAAGTTTCATACAGTTTGATGATAGTCTATTAGGATATTCATTGCGCTGGTTGCAACTTATCGTCGGAGGCTCAATATTAGCTTATGGCATTGCACTCGAAGTAAAGTGTGACGTGCTGTTATTGCCGGGTGAAGGTTTTCCTCTCACCATTTCGAAAGTAACGCATATAGATTTCGGTAAAGTCAAAATATGTTCCGACACAGGTTTGGTATCAGTCGGTATTATCTTTTGCTTAGTATTCTTTGGTAAATGGAAATGGGAGCTTATTGGTATCGGTACATTATTTTCGACTTTCTTCGTGGGATATATGGTACGCAAATTCAGCCACTGCATTGGTTGGCTCGATAAAATCATTATGCCAAATACAGCATTATCTGAACAGCCGAATACTTTTCTCGAAAAGACAAAAGAACCTCTTGTTATCACTATTTCCAGACAATATGGAAGTGGCGGGCACGAGATAGGAGAGAAATTGGCAGAAAGACTTGGCTGCAAATTATACGACAAGAAGATCATAGATGAAACAGCAAAGGAGCTTGGCCTTACTTATGAATTCGTAAGCGAGAAAGAACAGAATATTAGCACAGGACAATTGCTCCAACTCATATTAACAGACAAGAGTGTACCAAAGTCTATGTACTTATCTACCGAAGATGCCATATTTGTATCACAAAGTTCTACCATAAAACGAATAGCCGAACAAGAAGATTGTATTATCATTGGACGTTGTGCCAATTGGATACTAAAAGATAGGCCAAACTGTTTTAAAGTGTTTATTTATTCAGACATGGACTTTGCTAGTAAAAGAGTTGCTGAAGAGCATCACATCTCCAAAGAAAAAGCCCAAATAATGATCAGCCAAACGAATAAACAAAGGACAAATCATTATTGGGAATATACAGGAGAAAGATGGACAGACGCACGGCATTATGATCTTGTAATCAACACTTCTAAAATCGGAATAGAAGAAGCCGTAAGACTTATCGATAATATGGCAAATAACACTTCTATCCGACTCTAAGAGCCTAAAGATCTCTTAAGAAGTAACAAAAAGGGACGGTGCTATTTCGTAACAATTAATGCACTAAGGACAACCAAGAGCCAAGCTCGTCCAAATCGCGGGCAATAATAGTGGGTTTTCTGTCCGACTCACGAACAATATCCATCGTTGTCTCTCCAGAAAGGACTAATATACCAGGACTTCCTGCATTTAAAGCCGTTTTAACATCCGTATAAATTCGATCTCCTACGACTGCCACCTCTTCAGGTTTTAAGTTTAATTTTTCCATTATACAATAAAGCATACGTGGATCGGGTTTACCTATTACAACATCGGGGTTTCTACCTGTAGCATATGCCAAGCAGCTAATCAAAGAGCCGCAATCTACCAATACAGTAGATTGATCGGTTGGGCAAACTCTATCTGGATTCGTAGCAAGATAAGGCACGCCTTGAGAGACCCACCATGCAGCACGACAAAGCCGAGGATAGGTCAAAGATTTATCAAAACTTACCAATACTGCATCCGGAATATCAGTTGCATCTTCACGAGTAGAAACGAATCCTGCTTTTTCAAACTCATGAATCATACTGGGAGTGCCCAGTATAAATAATCTTTTAAAATCAGGATGATGCAGCTTGATATAATCAACAGTAGCTTGAGCAGACGTATACATTTCATTTAAAGAAACAGGAACCCCCATCTCCAATAAATGCTTGACATAGTCTTCGGCACTTTTAGTTGGATTATTGGTAAGAAAAGAATAACTGATATTCCATCTTTTCAGATTATCCAAGAAAGGAACTGTAAATGGAAACAATGTACTACCATTATATATTGTTCCGTCCATATCGAGAGCTATGTGACGTATTTTTGCCAATAAGGCATTACGTTCACTTTCGGTCTGCACAACCATTTGTTTTTTATCTATCACCATTATTATATTTATCCATCCGCTTTTTATGCGGTAGTAAAACTTACCCAGAAGCAAAAAAGTCTTAAGTTGACATTTCCACCTCTGACAAAACTAATACACTCGTATCGTCTTATAGATTACTCTATACGATACTTTTTCAAAATTGTTAATAAAAGAGGTTCTATTGTCTTAGCCCACCGATAATAACCTAGTGCCGAAGGATGAATGCCGTCTGTAGAAGTAACGTGGTCATCTCCAGTATAATTTTTGGGATTGATGAAATAGATATTTCTATCATGTTTCATCGCTTCTTTCACAACTTTCTCTGCCATATCCATTTTATCTTGTTCGTAACGATCGGCACGCTTATCGAAATTGCGTTCTTCACGATAAATGGTCTGCATAAAAATAAGAGGCGTTGTAGGATGAGATGCCCTAATCGTTTTGACAAACGAATCAAATCGTTCTTCTATCTCTTTTGCCGAAGGATTAGAAAAGGCATCAAAGATAAAAGCGTCAGCATCAGCATCGGCCAGTACACGAGCAAAAGACTGCTGCAATTTGGAGTTTCCACTAACGCCCAAATTCATTATATACAGGCCTGTATCGCGTTCTACCATCAAAGGATAACTCATGCCTGAACGGTTGGCCGAAGTTCCATGAGTAAAACTAGATCCGAAAATAATAATACGATGACGAAAAGGATTGGGCAAAGATTCAATATCCGCTTGTTCGTCAATGCCTATTTTGATAGAGTCTATTACACTAAAAGCCGGCAGATACAACAAACATTCCTTCTGAGAGGTATCCATATTACTGATCAACGATAACAAATTATCCTTCTCGTATTTTGCCTTCGATGCAGCATAAAGCCACTCTTTATTTTTCTTGATATACAAATCATACCCATACTGATTGATACCGGTCATATTAGCACCATTACCCATCGAATGAAAATAAGTATGCACAGATATACGACTACTATTTGTCTTAAAGCACAAAGCCAATCCGGCAGCTTCAGTCACTAGAATATTCTGATTAGGTGTAAAATCTCTATATCGAGATGTATCTACACGATGATACAATTGAGGAGTAGCTGCTATTTTTCCAATCAGATTAAGAGTACGGGCATCAACATAACGCAGATTTGATGTTTGTGCCAACAACAAATCAGACAGCCCTACAATAACACACAATAATACTATTATTCGCTTCATATCCAATTAAGAAATCAATTTTAGACAATAATAAGTTCGATTCCAATCTCTTCGATAGACTTAGCCATTACTTCAGGGATTCCCGAATCGGTAATAATCACATCAATTTTGTCCAAGCTACATACTCTACCAAACCCCCGACGTCCAAACTTAGAAGAATCGGCCAATATAATAGTACGCAAAGAAGAATCAATCATCCGTTTATTGAGCATCGCTTCTTCCATATTAGAGTTAGTAATGCCATATTCCAAATCAATACCATCAACTCCAAGAAAGAGCTTAGAGCATGTAATATCATTAAAGAAGTAATTGGTATATTCTCCTATTACAGAAAAAGAATTCTTTCGAAGCGTTCCTCCTAATTGCACGACCTCAATATTAGGTGATTTGTTCAACAATATCGATATTTTAGGAGACGTAGTTACTGCTGTCAACTTAAGCGAAGAAGGAATTTGTTCTGCAAATGTATAGATAGTAGATCCTGACCCGATAATAATAGAATCGTTTTCTTCTATCAGTTCACAAGCACGAGCCGCAATTCTTTTCTTTTCTTCAATATGAAATTTCTCTTTCACTTCCACTTGCGTATCAATAGCAATTGGATTGATAGGGCTAGCACTTCCATGAGTACGATATAAAAGCTTCTTCGCTTCAAGACTTTTCAAGTCATTTCGTATAGTAGCAGGTGTTACATCCAATTGCACTGCAATATCATTAACCTTCACGAAACCGAATTTCTTTAGCGAATCCAAAATAAACTTATGTCTTTCAGCTATACTCAACATTGTATTTTTATTATTAATTGTAATTTAACTTTGTCTTTTCCCCGTAGCATTCCACACAAAAGTTGCAACAAGAGTAGAAAGGATAGCAGCACCGATCCAGCACCAAGAAATCGCTGTAAAGTCATAATGTGCCTCACCATTTATCATTTGTTTATTTCCCTGTATCAGCACGCCACTAAGAATATCTTGAATACCGGCGCCTACGTAACTGGCAATTCCAATAACCCCTAAAGCAGCCCCAGAAGCATTGCTTGGAGCAATATCAACGGCCATCAATCCACCAAGAAAACAAATCAAGACACCGATACCCGTTCCAAACATAACCATAGCAAGAGAATCTATCCACAAATTATGACCCGGAACCAATAGTAAGAGCATTAATGCAATAATATCAAGTACTCCCGCAATCAGCGCCGGTATATTACGGCCTCCTCCAAACATTTTATCCGAAATAAATCCGGAGCATCCCGTCCCTATTATACCAAAAATAGAATTAATAGACAATATAAAGCCTGCTTCTTTCAAGCTATATCCCTTTTGGTTCTGAAGAAAAAAGATACCCCAACTATTAATAGCATACCGACAAAAATACATAAAAGCACTGGATATAGCAAGAACCCAGATGGCAGGATTTTTTAAAACTGCAATTTGTGCCTTCTTTATGTTCGAAACTTCTTCCAAAGAAGCATTTTCCGAGACTTTAGGAGGATTAACAGAGGGGAACCCTTCGCTTTCTGGAGTATCATGAACAAATTTCCAAATAATCAACACGCCCAACATGCCAAGAAGACCGGAACACAAAAAGCCAAAACGCCATCCTAAAGCTGCTACAATAAAAGTAGATAATATCCAAGTTAAGCCCTCGCCCAAATTATGACTTATAATCCAAATGCCATAAAACGTTCCCCGTTCTTTTTCATTATACCAACGAGATAGTTCTACAACACAAGACGGTGCACCAATAGATTGAAACCAACCGCTAACTCCCCACAAGACAGCAAAGAAAACAAAAGAATGGACATATCCCAAAGACAAATTAACCGCTGCTGTAACAAAAAGCCCTGTAGATAAGAACTTCCGAATATTACAATGATCAGCCAAAAAGCCGTTTGCAAATTTACCGACAGCGTATGTAAAAAATAAAGCAGACCCGATAATACCTAATTCTGTTTCAGAAAAGATACCTTCTTTGACGATAGGTCCTTTCATCACATTTAGGCTCAAGCGGCATATATAAAACATAGTATAGCCAAAAGTAAACGCAAAAAACGTTTTCCACCTTAAACTTTTGAAGCGTTTTTCCGTTAATAAAGAAGGGTCAACACCTGTAGTCGGTGAAGATGTCTTGTAAAAATTCAACAAATGTCTAAACATATTCCCATTTTTTTTAATATGCTGATGGTCGGTAAAGATAGTAATATCCATCGGCAATAATTTATTTTCTATTTTAATTTTTCGTAAATATATAATTCATGTATTTCAGTACTATAACCCTCGTCTATATAAGGTTCTTTGGGCATTCCGTTTACAATTTGAAGCCCACGATTATTAAGAACGACCAAATCATCATTTACCGGATCGATAGACAAACCTTCTATTTCTCCTGTACGCACAAAATCGTTCATCTCTCTAAAAAGATTTAACTTGCCAGCTATAGCGCCAGCTGCATGTCCATCCTTTATGCCCGAATATGGTACATAACTAATGTCGGCACAATAGATACAATCAGGTATTTGAAAAGTAGAATCACCGTCGTCTGCACTAAACAACATCTTACTATCGGCTATAAACAAGCCTTGACACCAATAAGGAGTAGGACGACACTGCATTTTAGTATAATACTTTCCTGTTTCTAAACTATAACAATAAACATAACGGCTATCACTCCAATCAGACATCCACACCATATTTCGCTTTTTATCGACAGCAATACCCGAAACTTCTGTCTGACCAGATACCGCATTCCACTCAATAGCATGTTTAAACTGTAAAGTATTGGCGTCAAAAACAGCAATTTGTATGTTTTTTGCCCCGCCATTATCAAACCACTCAACACCTGCATACAGTTCCCCATTCCAAACATCAATATCCCCTATATGGTTGGCATTCAATTTCAATTCCACAAAAGGCTTTTTATTAACAGTCAGAAGATTCCCATTTTTATCATATTTATACAACGCCTTACTATCCGAAACATAATAAAAGTGTTCATCAACAGCGATTCCTTGCCTACCCATTACCGGAATAATTCGTTTCAATCGATAATCACTACCTAAATGTTGTGCATGAACCATTACGCCGACACACAACAAAAGCAATGCAACAAGTATGTTTCTGTTTAAATTCATCTGAACTTTGCTTTTCCTTTTTTTATAAAAGTTGTACATATTCGATATACCAAATAAATGATACACCGTCTATGTACAACTCACGACTGATATTGATTATATCTTTATAAACATCTATTCATCTACCATCACTAGTATATCATCAAAATAACAGCGATTTTTACCTTGACCAACACTTTTCAGAGCTGCTCCCCAAGCTGCACCGCCTACGAAAACAATTTGAGTTTTTGGTGTAGCTCCTTTAATTTTAAATGAGAATTTCGCTCCTGGTTGTCCCCAAGCATCATAAGCAGCTCCATTTTCTTGATTTTTAGAGTTTGGATAGACTGTTATATTAAAAGTAGCCGCTTTATAAGTAGTTCCATTTACGTCTAAATCAGTTGTTGTATGATCGCTGATAGTACCTCCACCAGTAACTATCACCTTAACGACTCCATCATCTTTGGTACCGCCAGAAGAAACATATCCAATAGATTTGAATGTTACAGTTACATCTTTAGTACCTTCAATCGCTGAAAAAGCAGGAGAAACTAAATCACCAGCATAACTAGTTTTGCCAACCTTCAAATATCCGTGCCCTCCATACATAGAACTACCTAATGTTGTCCATCCATACGATTTTTCAACAGTAGACCAACTAGTATAATTAACCTCAGGATAATTATATAAAGAATCAACAATACCCTCTTGCATCCAATCAAATTTCTCATTCAGAATAACACCCTCTGTAGTTTGAGAAATCGTCGTAGAAGAAGACAATGCAGCATATTCACCTGTTCCAACAGCCGTTAAGCTAATAGAACGAGGAGTGTCCGTATTATTTTTAATAAAAGAAAGATATACAGTATCTTTCGATAATGAGTCTATCTTACCCCAGTCAGAAGAAGATAAAGAAGCCGTCCAATTCACATTTGCAGATACAGGAACTTTCAGAACACCACCTTTTGGAGGCGCTGCATATCCAGAAGCGCTATTAACAATAGCAACAGCTGGGACATCAGCTTTCTGATCTACACGAAACATAACCGGTTGCTCCTGACCATCAACCTTAAAAATCAAATTTCCTGTACGAGAAGTAAAATTAGGATTTTTATCTATCCAGATATCAAATATTCCATCATCTTCACCTTCATCGGCAAATACATGAAGCCAATCAGTAGCATTTTCTTGACTAATTGTCCAAGGTCTATTCGAACGAATAGTATAAGCTTTCCGATTCGCTTGTAAAATGCCACTTGCATCTACAGTAACAGCTGTCATTTGATCCTCAATATAAAAATAAGGATCCTCATTATATTTATCACTCGAACAAGACATCATCGACACGATAAACAATGTCGACATAACGAGAGTCAATAGGTTCGAATTTCTTTTCTGAAATATATTGTTCATCTTATTCAATTTTTGAAATAGTTACTATTTACCCGCTTCAATAGCTTGTTTACTCCACCATACAGGAGTTTTCATATCATTATCACCTCCCATACGTGCTAACGCAGCTTTTGCATTATTAGAATTTGTTGCCATTGTAGTATTAGGATAAGCAAAGCGAGTAGGCAAAATATTATCATTATAGACAGTCCCCTTACCAATTGTCAGTGTCGGGTAACCAGTACGACGATATTCATGATAAGCTTCCATTCCAGTCATAAACAATGCCAAATATTTTTGATTGGCAATGAGTTCTTCTTTATTATCATATTTATCCCATGCTGCCAAATCGGAAGATAAAAATGCACTTATATTATCATCCGTAATAGAACATGGTATCTTACTATAAGCTCCCATAGCAGACCATTTCTGCATTGATGCTGTTATAGCGGCTTCATAATAGGCCTTTGCTGCCGATTCTCCCCCTGAAATATTACCTTTTAAAGCAGCCTCAGCTAAAATAAATTCCACTTCTGCATAATCCATAAACCACTCATCAGAATTATTCCGACAAAATACTTCATAATTCAAATAAGAAGCTCCTAAATCTGCAGCACTCTGCTCGGAGACATCACAGCCGGCAATAGTACCTTTCCAATAAGTAAATTTATTGGCTTTCTTCCCATAAATCTGCAAACGCGGATCTTCATATACTTCATTTCCACTAGCATCATTAATCATAGTCATTTTTATCAATTGTTCCGTCAACTTATAGCCACTTGATGTAAATGAACTTTCTGTATAATCTTTTGGATTAAATTCGCTATAATATGGAGAAATACCAGTATACTTTACCGTTGCATTATCAGTGTTGGAAGTAAAAATAGGATAATTTGTAGGATTAGAAACAATTTGCTGCATCTTTTGAGCGACTGTATTTTTCCCATCCACTATTGTCGAAGAACGTCCACTAATACGACATAATAAACGAAGATATAAAGAATTGTTAAACTTGCGCCATTTCGACATATCAAAGCTATACATTCCATCCAAAGCTATTTTTTTAGTATCTACATAAGGACTAGTAGCATATATCTCATTCGCTTTTTCCAATTCCGCACACATCTGTTGATAGACACTCTCTTGTGAATCAAATAGAGGCTTACTAATTCCCTTATCTATCTGAAAAGCCTCTGAATAAGGAATATCTCCATACATATCTGTCAGATTCTCTAGAAAAAGCACTTTCAGAGTTAAAGCTACAGCTTGCATAGCTTCATTTTTTTGTGCAACGGCAAGATTATACATATGAACATCATTGGATGCATAACGCGAATAAGTGTCCCATACTGCCTGCCAATTATTATCAGCTATAAAGTAACGATGCTCTTGACGCGTCGTACCTCCAGTAAAAGCTGTAAACTGAATCAATTCATCATTCCAAAACCAAGAATAGTAACTAAAGAAATTAGCACCACCATAAAGCAATGGTTCATACATCGAAGTACATTCGAGGGAATTGTCTCCAACAGTCATTTTGTTGGGGTTTGTGTTAGCCGACTCGAAATGATCGGTACATGCACTTAACCCCATTACCAACATCGCGACAATTAATATTTTATTATAGATTTTCATATTGTGTTAGAATGAAAGTTTAACATTAAAGCCATACGAACGAGTCATTGGATATGACATTGCCTCAATACCTCTATGTATATTAGAACCATCAACCATACCGGTATCAGGATCGTATTGAGGAAAACTAGTCAAACAAAATAAATTTGTAGCAAAGAATCCCAAGCCTGCGGCTTGTAGTACTTTTGTTTTAGCGCACCAACTCTTTGGTATTTGATAATCAAAACGCAATTCTTTTAATTTCAAATAAGAAGTATTGAATGTATTTTCTTCAGCATTATTACGATTCCACACATAAGTATTGTAATAATCTTGAATACTTGGCGTTACAGTCGTATTCTTTACATAAACAGTTTGACCATTAACAACCGTAGATTGTACTCCATCAACAACTAAACCGTCATAACGCCCTTTCAATGAATTTTTCAATTTTCCTTGATAAGACAATGAGAAATTCGTAACAGAATAACAATGACCTCCATATTGTCCAGTGAAGACAAGAGAAAGTGATACATTTTTGTAAACAAAGCGTGTACTTAAACCTCCACGCCATTCAGGGTTTACACGACCAATACGACGAGTTGGATTAGTATCAATAATTGGATAACCATTTGCATTAACCAATTTCATACCTGAACAATCAACCTTGTTTCCATTCTGATCCGTATAATAAGATCCCTCTGGAGCACGCTGATATCCACGACCATAGATTTGATTCATTTCCTGACCTAGATATGAATATATAAAGACACGACTTCCAATGGTAGTACCCATATCCGTTTGAAAAGGTTGAGCAGGATCCCATCCTTTTTGTAGATCAACCAACTTATTCCAGTTTTTAGACCAGTTCATATCTATATTCCATGTGAAATTCCTATTCTTTATAGGAGTTACAGAAGCTGATATTTCAATACCCTTATTAACTATTTTACCGGCATTAATTTTATAACCGGTAGCACCAGTTATCTGATCCATGTCAATAGAAACAATCTGATCTGTTGTAGAAGAATGGTATACTGTAAAATCGAATGAAATACGATTTTTAAATAACTTTCCTTCCAAACCAGTCTCCCAACTTTGTACATTTTCAGGTTTTATGTCAGGATTTGGAATAGTTCCTGGAAGAGTATAACCACCGGCATAACTCGATGCGGAATAATAACGATCCAAAGAATAAGGAGAGGTATCATTACCTACATTTGCCCACGACAAACGATATTTTAGAAAATCAATCCAAGATGCTATTCTATCAAAACGAAGTACTTTATCAAGCAACACACTACCACAAACAGAAGGGTAGAAATAAGATCTATTACTTTTACTCAACGTACTCGACCAATCGTTACGAGCAGTCAAATCCAAGAAATAAGTATCATCCCAACTCAATGAAGCTAAACCATAAAAACTATTTATAATCTTCTTATTTCTATAATTATAAACATCCGGTTGGTCTCCAGAAGGCAAATTATAAATATTATAGACACCGGGATTATCCAATTGCGACAATGTCACTTGATTCTGAAAATACTTAGACTGCATATTATTTCCACCAAAAGCAGCAGTAAATCCAAGGCGTTTATCAAACCAATCATTATGAGTATATCTGAGTAAGAAATCCGAATTGAATTCATATGTTCTCATACTTTGTTCACGATAGAATCCAGATACAGAACCCGATGTATAAAAAGGTTTCTGCTGAGAACGCCACTCATCTGTCATATCCATTGCCGTACGTAAGTTCAAATTCCAATCTTTAGCAAGTTGGATATTTAATTGCACATTACCATACACACGATTCTTATCCAATTTATTTATTTCCTCGTATGCCGTACGGTATGGATTATAAGACTCATCTGCAGGATATACCAAACTTTTGCCATGAGTACCATCCGTATTATTGTAATTTTCGGCATTGAAACGACCGTTAAAATATTCGTTCTTCCAATCTTTTATACTATTATTGTTATAGCCCCATACTAATGAGTACATTGGACTCGATGCACTATATCCACTTACAGGCAAGTTATCACTTCCTTTATGAATAAAGTTCACGCGGGAACTCAATTTCATCGACTTATTAAGTTCTGTATCAAAAGCTAATGAAATGGCATCGCTCTGATAACCGGTATTAGGTACTATCCAATTGTTACGAGTATCTGTAATAGATGCACGGGCACTGGTTCCTTTACCGTTTCCGCCTGATACTGTCACCGAATTATTCCATGTGATACCAGTCTGAAAAAGACCTTTATACCAATCATCCTTATATAACCAAGGCAATTTGGTATATGTATTATTATCCCAATTTTTTGAAGCATATTGATAGCGAAGTTTAGACGCATCAAACTTCTCACCAAAAGCATAGCGCGAAATATTTCTCTGAGTTGCTATACCATCCGGAGTTTCAGTTGCATCCAAAGGCCAAAAGCAAAAAGGATTGAGTCCCATATCAGAACCTGCACCATATTCTTTCTGAAAACTAGGCCAATAGCTAGACTGTTCAATAGTTAAAGAAGAATTGACTGTTACACCAACCCCTTTGTCTTTACGACCGGATTTAGTAGTAATCACAATCGCTCCGTTACCTGCCAACGAACCATATAAAGCTGTCGCCGCAGCACCTTTCAGAACTGTAACCGATTCTACATCTTCAGGATTAACATCACCAGCTCCGTTACCAAAATCTACAGGTCCATCACTATTGGCATAATTACTACCACTACCGGTAGTGGTGGTTCCTGACGTTATAGGAACACCGTCAACTACAAAAAGAGCACCGTTGTTTCCATAATTCAAAGACTGATCACCACGAAGTGTCACACGCATTGAACTCATAGGGCCCGTAGAAGCATTATCAAATGTCAAACCGGCAACTTTACCTGCCATTGCATTCATCCAGTTTCCGGAAACCGTATTCGTCAAAGCGGTATTATCGACCTTTGCTACCGAATAGCCTAAAGACTTTTCTTTACGAGAGATACCCAATGCCGTTACAACAACCCCTTGTAAAGCTGTTGTCGATTCAACCATTGTCACCTTCAACAGACGACGTCCATTAAGCGGAATTTCTTGCGTATCATAACCTACAGATCTAAAAATTAGAATAGGATTGGCACCTGTTACACGAAGAGTAAAATTACCATTCAAATCTGTTATTACACCCTTTGCCATGCCTTTTTGCAACACATTGACGCCAATCATTCCAGTAGTACCATCTTGTTCAAAGACCGTACCTGTGACAGTAACTGTCTGTGCCGTCAACGATGTGATAGAAAGCAGAAAAGCTATCACAAGAGCCAAACACTTTGTATTCTGTTTTAAATTCATCGCATTATTGTTATTAAAGTTAACTATTTCATACTATAATTGAAAGCCTTCGGACGGGTCATCGTCTCAGAGTAAGTGTTTCCAAATCTATCGGTAACCTTTATTACTAAAGAAGAAGTAGCACTCGAAGCTTTGACCTTAAAAAGATGTGCAGTCGGTTCGCTTGGGAAACTTACAGCACTTGCTCCCCCCGTCTTGATGCGTGCGGCATCGTAAGATATAATATGCAACGGGTCGTATGTACAAACTCGCGTAACTGGCAACGATGTGCCATTTTCAGAAACTTCAACTTTCCATTGAAGATCATAGTTCCATACATTAATCAAAACCTCATTGGCTGTACTAGGCGTAGCATATTCATGAGCGTATGCTGCCATATCAGACACATAGTTAGGAGCATAAACACTAGGATCAATATAGGTTGTATTCAAATCGTATGCCCGGAATTGATAGTCTTTAGTATATCCATAACTCTTATAATACCATCCCAAGTTATCTCCGCTGAAGCTGTAAACGCCATAACCACCAGGAGTTCCATCACAACAGATATGATTTTTTACTAATTTATTAGTCCACCACCAAGTAGCACAAACGGCAGCGGTATTATGCTCCATCAAGTTACTTTCTTTAGAAACATTATAATTCACATGAGTATGCCCCGTCAGAACTTGCACATTAGAGAACCCACTAAAATAGCTAACAAAATTAGCACCACCTGTCATATCATACGTATCAACTTGACTTTGTCCCGAAAGAGAAGGCCGCTCATACAAAGGAGCATGCATGCCAACAACAACAGGAGTATTTTTGTCAGAAATAAGAGCTAAATCTTTCTTCAGCCATTCAATTTCTTCATTAATAAGCACTTTATTGTAATTGCGTTCACCTATAGTACCTTGATTAGCGCCTGTATTCAAATATTGTATATTGTCCAAAATAATGTAATGAACCTTACCTATATTAAACGAATAATAAACAGGACCGCACACACGGCGCCAAGCAGACTCGGCCAGCCAATCATCAGGACAATAAGGATCATTGTCATGATTGCCCATACAATGGAAAGTGGTAGCATTCAATCCCTGCATCTCTACATACGAATCAGGAAGAGCATAGCTATTAGCATACCAATAAGCATCCCAACTTTCATCTCCCATACTCATTACATATACACGATAACCAGCAGTCGATAAATCTGAGATGGTACTATTTACGTCTTTAACAAAAGCCCTAAATTGCGAAACATCATCATTACGATTGGCCAAATGGAAATCGGTCAAAGCTAAAACAGCATGCTTCTGATTATCAACTTTCCTTAAAGAGAAATCTGCTTGTTCTACAGTTGTTGGAGAAGCACTATTCACCCGAGCATAGAACAACGGTGCATTTCCATCATTAGTCACTTCATAACCACTAGGAATCGAAATAAATACATATCCGTATTTTTTGTTTGAAGGAAGGTAATAAATGCCATTCGCATCCGTTTGTGTCACTTCTATACCATCAGAGACTTCAACTCCCTTAATACCTTCCCCATTACAATAGACAACGCCTTTAACGGTCATTCCATCTTTGTCTGGAATAGAAAGATTAACAGTTATTTGAATAGCAACTTTCGAAAGACTTACTTTAACATTACCACGAGTCAAGTAAAGGTTATAAGTCCCAGTAGAAAAATCGGACGGTAGAATAAACGACCAAGAAGAGTCTGTAACAGAAGCTACCGAAGTCGTATACTCGGCTCCATCCGTTGAAGTAAACGTCAGCTTGTCACCTGCGACAATACCCTTTCCTGCCAAAGTAACAGTAGTTCCGTTTTCCACCGAAAGCGGATTGGGAATGGATATACCGGTAATACCAAGCGTCTCAATCTTGGCGGTATTATCATCATCCTTGCAACTTGTACAAGATAACCCGAAACCAAGACACAACACAATAACCAAAAATAGCCGCAGAACTTTCTCTGACGGAACATAACGGTTATCATTTCTCAAAAAGGAATTTTTCATTTCCATATAATAAGATTTTGAAACAAAATATTAGATTTTAAAGCACAGTCTTTAATTTTTTTGCAATTATAAGACAAATATAACGAAACAGCAAGCAAAAAAAGAAATATTTTTCATTTAATGATGTTTTTTTTCATAAACAGCAAATTTAATTAATATGTTATCGTTTTGAAACCGTTTTGAAACAAAATAAAAAGAAATAAAATATTTTGTTTGCTAATATAACAGAATTTGTGTTATAAATCATTCATAACCAAGCATTTTACATTACAGACATTACACCATCTTTGTGTTTGCCATAGATACAAATAACGTCCTCTTCTTATTAAGAATAACCTCTATACAATAATAAATGACACATCAATAGGACACCCAAGTTGGCAGTATGATGAATCAAAATTGTCGTATGTTAGTTTTTTCGGTGACGTCCTTAAGTTTTTCAGAAAACGTATGGACGACAGCAATTTTAGGTACATACGTGGTTTTTAGAGAGACTGATACGACTGAAAATATGTAACAAATAAATATAGTTTGATATTCCTAAAAAAACTATATTTCAAACCTTTGTCACTTCCGTATGACACCATACGATACTGACCCACAATGAGTTTACGATGTACCATATACAACGCCAGCGAAAAGAGGTCTTAAAATCGACTTTGGGGCATATTGTAGAAACGTTATTTCCGATAGGGGTCTATTTAGACTCGTTCTAAACGTACCTGTACAGATACCTGATTAGCCGATTTATATATATACGATGTGCTTCAACTGCTTTTATAAGTAATTCATTTTATGCAACATTTCTACATCTACACCTATCGTAATCGATCTCTTTTCAAGTACCTTTCGTACTTCTTCGAAGTTATTTTTATGATGTTCGACGCTCATACATATCGCATAGTCTCCTATCTTATGTATTCTGCGTGGTGTATACCCCATTGACATCCTATTGCGCTGATTGGTTAAAGGTTAACTCGAAGTCGTTTTTCAAAACGTATTTCGAGATGAACATTGAGAACGAAACTGATATTATTTTAACCATACCGAAGTGGTACTTGTTGATTGACAGAATAGATGCTTCGTATTCGAAAAATGATAAGGACGAACACAAAAATTCATAAGGGAGAAAATAAATGTTTGTAACTAGAAACATTTATTTTCTCCCTTATGAATTTCTCGCTGTATATCAATGTGTTGCGCTGATACATTTATGTCTTATCCTTATTCGATTTACATTTGGACACTGAGTGGAATACGAAAAAAGTACTCTACAAGACCCTGTAGCTCATGTTGGGATAAGAAAGTATCAGAATTTCGGCGAATATTCACTTCACGAAACGTTCCGAAAAACGGATTGCACGCAACGTACTGTCCCTTAGTTTGTTTCGATGTCAATGGGGTAAGCAGACTAAATATTATCATAGAATAAGACAATATGTATCCAACATTTTATACAATCTTTTATTTTGCACACTTTCAATATATTGCCAATCCTTTTACTCCATCATTATAAATAAAGACTCATGATATTACATATCATAATAAGGAGAAATGATTCTATCAAAAAACAAGGCAAACAGTTCCAACTTTCTATTTATCAAAAACGAAAGTAAATTCATTCTCTTTGTCAGTTCTAGTAGCCAAATGCCTGGTAGAGGGTGAACAATCAAACAACGGTGAAAAGGTTTTCACCTTCACTGTCTTTCCATCAGGAAA
The DNA here is from genome assembly GCA_041907665.1 of Bacteroidaceae bacterium. Lineage (GTDB taxonomy): Bacteria > Bacteroidota > Bacteroidia > Bacteroidales > Bacteroidaceae > JAAYUD01. Next base: position 17,736 of record JAYRGW010000035.1, on the reverse strand, counting down.
AAATTCTAATATACGAAGCCATCCATCACCCCCATTACCATTTCGATGTCCTCCTCCTTCGGATTGAGCATCAAAAAGCATTTGATACACATTTTGGCCCGAAAGATTTTTATCTTGTCTGAATCCTTTCCCCATAATATGACCACACAACACTAACTCTATATCATTAGGCTTCACCAATTTTTCCCAAAGATCCTTGCCCGAATTCCCATCCTCCAAACCGACTCCAGTTCTTCTAAAAATATTATCAGAAACATAAGAAGGAGAAATCATACCTTGCTTACCTGTTACATATTCATTATTCGCTCTAATATAGGAATGAGTAAGAAGTACTATCCGATCATCTTTATATTCAGGCAACTTCACCACATTGTTTGCCCATCTCATTACAGTATCTCTCGGAGCATATTCTAACGAAAGAAAAAGATAATTTTTCTTATCGGGCATTTTCATTTCAAAAGCAGCATTTTCCATTGTCATATAGCCTTCACAATCAGGTGCAGTCTGACGCAAACATTTCTGATTAAGAGGATTGCGTTCAGAAGTTATATAATGACGATATTGCGAAAACGCCTTTTTACCATCCAACGTATAAGAATAATCGTGATTACCGGTAGCAAGAATATAAGGTACTTTCCCATTCAACCGATCAAAAGCATGCGACACAAATTTCCATTGGCTATTTGACGGAACATTACCGTCGTTGTTGTTCACAATCCAATCGTTATACTCTACCAAATCACCCGGACACATAACCAATTTAATGTGCAACGAATCGATGTGACTTTCGACCCAAGCCAACATCAAGTCTAAAATGGGTTGATTGCGGGTATACTTCGAATAATTTTGAATATCAGGTATAAAAACCAATGTCCAAGAATCGGGATTTTCTAATTTGACACCCTTATCTCCCGATTTGCCCCAACATAAAGGAACCGATATAAACAATATCAACAGAAATAGCGAAACAACTTTTCTCTTCATAACAGTGTTTTTTTATTAGTTCACAAATTTCGAAATAAAAGTTTTATAATTAATACGATATTCTTATTTTTTCTTATGGTTTTAATATTATTTATTCTTTAATCCAGAAAACACATTGCATTTTACATTTACGCCATATAAACAGCAGCCACAAACCGCAAAAAGAAAAGAAATGAAAGAATATAAAAATATAAATGTTTATTTTACGCCGCATTATTTGTTTTTTATGTTTTTTATTTATTTCTTTGTGGCTGATAAACCATTAAATGAAAATTGAAAAACTAATGAACGAATACGATGTCATTATTATAGGAGGCGGAGCTACCGGCGCCGGTACACTACGCGACTGTTCATTACGTGGACTGAAAGCAGCATTAATAGAACGCTCGGATATAGCTACTGGAGCTACCGGAAGAAACCACGGCTTACTCCACAGTGGAGCGCGTTATGCCGTAACCGATCAAGAGTCAGCACAAGAATGCATTAGTGAGAATCAGATTCTCAGGCGCATAGCCAGACATTGCGTGGACGAGACTGATGGCTTTTTTATTAGTCTACCGGATGATGATTTAGCTTTTCAAAACAAATTTGTAGAATCTTGTCTGAAAGCAGGAATTCGTGCAGACATTCTCGATCCTAAAGAAGCTCTATCGCTAGAACCTTCTATGAATCCTTCGGCAATAGGCGCCGTAAGAGTTCCCGACGGTTCTATCGACCCTTTCAGACTTACGGCTTCGAATATTCAAGATGCGAAAGCTCATGGAGCTACAGTATTAACATATCATCTCGTCACCGAGTTGTTACACCAACAAGGAATGATTACCGGAGTAAGAGCCACGGATATGAGAACCGGAGAACAAATTGAATTGCATGCTCCCATTGTGGTTAATGCCTGCGGCATTTGGGGAGCGCATCTGGCGCAAATGGCAGGAGTCAAAATTTCCATGTTTCCGGCCAAAGGTGCTTTGCTCATATATGGACATCGCGTCAATAAAATAGTACTGAACCGTTGTCGCAAACCTTCTGATGCCGATATTCTTGTTCCGGGCGATACCATTTGCTTGATAGGAACCACTTCGACAAAAGTCCCTTACGATGAGATAGACAATATGTATGTGTTGCCCGAAGAAGTAGAGATCTTACGCAAGGGAGCCCAAGAGCTCTCACCTATTTTAGAAAAGACTCGAATACTGAGATGCTATGCTGGTGTCAGACCACTTGTTGCTTCTGACGACGATCCATCAGGGCGCAGCGTAAGTCGGGGCATCGTACTTTTCGACCACGAGAAGCGCGACGGGCTGAAAGGTTTTGTCACTATTACCGGTGGCAAGTTAATGACTTATCGCCTAATGGCAGAAAAAGCAACCGACCTAGTGTGCGAAAAGCTCCATGTGAATAAAAAGTGCGAAACGGCAAATATTAAATTACCCGGATCACGCGAAGACAAAGAGACAACACTTAAGAAACTATATTCAATGCCGGTTTCTATTCAAGAATCGATGGTATACCGACATGGCGATATGGCTGAGAAAATGTCAAAGGATAATACGGTAAACAATAGTCTGGTGTGCGAATGTGAAGAAGTATCGTATGGAGAAGTAAGTTATGCCATCGATCACATGAACGTACACAATCTGATCGATCTCAGACGCCGTACGCGCGTAGGAATGGGAACATGCCAGGGCGAGTTTTGTGCATGTCGGGCCATTGGCATCTTGGCCAAACAAAAGCAGATATGTCCAACCCGAGAGAAAGAAGAATTGATTGCCTTTCTGAATGAACGCTGGAAAGGTGTAAAACCTATAGCATGGGGCGACAGCCTGCGCGAAAGTCAATATGCCTCATGGGTATACGAAAGCGTATGTGGACTTGGTGATGAAAATAAAAATAAAGAACAATGATTTTTGATACAGTAATAATAGGAGGAGGATCTTCCGGATTGGCATGCGGCATACGTCTGCAAGAAGCGGGAAAGAAATGTGTTATTGTTTCTTCGGGACAAAGTGCGCTTCATTTTTCATCGGGCTCATTCGATTTACTAAACACCCTGCCCGACGGTACAAAAGTAACAAGTCCTATTGATGCCTTAAAGGAACTAAAAGTACAAAATCCAAAACATCCATATACAAAGATAGGAGAAGAGAAGTTTGCTCATCTTGCACAAGAAGCGCAAAGGTTACTTTCCGATGCCAAAATTCGGACCGTAGGTTCTTTCCATGCCAATCACTATCGGCTGACTCCTTTCGCCATAACCAAACCGACCTGGCTTACAATGGCCGATTATGTCTATGCCGAACAGCCCGATACTTTCTCATGGAAAAACATCGCTGTAATCAATTTCACAGCTTATCTCGACTTCCATCCCAATTTCTTTGCCGACAAGTTTCGGAGGATGGGTATGTGTGTGCGAGAGATAGAGATAGACTTGGCTACTATCGCAAATAATAAAAACAATCTGAGCGAAATGCGTTCCACAAATATTGCCCGATTATTCGACAACGAGAAAGCTTTTGCCAACTTTGTACATCTCCTGAAATCGAAGATAGAAAAGAGCGACGCAGTTTTGCTTCCTGCTTGCTTAGGACTTGAACGCACAGACATCGTAAATACACTTTCCAATATTTTGGGCGTGACAGTAAAATTACTGCCGACTTTTCCTCCATCCGTATCGGGAATTCGTGCCCAATACCTACTAAAAAGACGTTTCATGGAATTGGGAGGGACCTATATGCTTGGAGATACAGTAAACAAAGTCGAGTTCGAAAGCAACCGCGTAACTAAAATCTATACCGTCAATCACAACGATATTCCATTGCGCGGCGAACAATATGTTTTATGTTCTGGAAGTTTTTTCAGCCAAGGGCTAGTAGCACTTCCCAACGATATCATCGACCCTATCTGTGGTTTGGACATAGATTACATCTCCGATCGCAAACAATGGTTTGCCGATAATACCTTTGATAAGCAAAATTACGAATCGTTCGGCATAAAAACAGACGAGCACTTTTTAGCTATAAAAGACCAGAGAACAATCGACAACTTACACGTTTGCGGAGCTTCTCTAGGAGGTTTCAACGCCTTAAAAGAAGGTTGTGGGGGCGGTGTATCGCTATTGACTGCACTCTATGCGGCCGAGGAGATTTTAGGTAACAAGAAGTAATATATACAAAGACAATGGAATCAATAAATAAAAGCGACAATAATTTTGAGCAATGCCTGAAATGCACCATCTGTACGGTTTATTGTCCGGTATTGGCTGTAAATCCACAGTTTCCTGGCCCCAAACATGGCGGTCCCGATCAAGAACGCCTGCGTCTCAAGATGCCTTCTTTTTACGAAGAAGCAAACAAATATTGCATGAATTGCAAACGATGCGAAGTAGCGTGTCCATCCAACGTACGCATTGGCGATATTATTCAAAAGGCAAAGCTCAAATATAGCCGACACAGACCATCGGTACGAGATTTCTTCTTGTCACACACCGACTTGGTCGGAACTTTATCATCGCCATTCGCACCACTGGTCAATACAGCTCTAAGCTGGAATGTTACCAAACAAATACTTGACGGAGTTCTCAAAGTGGACCGTCACCGTACCTTCCCGAAATATTCGCACGAAAAATTTACCACATGGATGAAAAAGCATGCAGACGAGCAGAAGCAATATCCACATCAGCTATGCTATTTTCATGGATGCTATGTCAACTACAACTTCCCTGATTTAGGAAAAGACCTAGTCCGAATAATGAATGCGTTCGGCTATGGTGTAGAACTTCTGGAAGAAGAGAAATGCTGTGGAGTAGCACTAATATCCAATGGTTTCGTAGGCCAAGCCCGCAAGCAGGCAGAAACCAATTTAAAATCGATCCGCAAAGCCGTTTCACAAGAGAAACCGGTAATTCTCACCTCTTCGACTTGTGCAATGACTTTGCGCGACGAATATCCGCATGTCTTAAATCTGGACAACAAGGACGTGCGCGATCATATTGAGATAGCCACTCGTTTTATTTATCGTATGATTCACGAAACAAAAGCATTCGACGTCTCAAAACTAAAATTTCGCAATCGTCCCCTAAAGATAGCCTATCATACCCCTTGCCATTTGGAAAAACTTGGCTGGGAGTACTACTCACTCGAACTATTACGACTTATCCCTAACATTAACCTTACAGTTTTAAAACCCAACTGTTGCGGCATTGGCGGAACATACGGATTTAAAAAAGAAAACTATGAAAACGCACAAAAGATAGGATCTCCACTGTTCAAAGAGATAGAAGAAGGAGATTTTGATTTTATCGTTTCAGATTGCGAAACCTGCAAATGGCAAATAGAAATGTCCACTTCTAAGAAATGTATACATCCTATCAGCGTTTTTGCACAAGCGTTAGATTAGTATAAAAGAGAGTCACCTACTCACTGTTTCCGACTGAAGTGGGTTCTCTTTTATCATCATTCTTTAACGAGGTGCATAGAAACGTAAATACTTGTCAAGATTATCTTGCAGGTACGTAACATTATGATGTCCTGCGAACACGTGATTTTGCACATTTATTTCTCTATTTTTCAGTATCATTCCGAGGGCGGCACAACCTTTATAAAAGCCGCCCTCATCTTTATCACCTGCATCCAGATAGAAATGCATATCTTCCAGAATATTCTTTCCTGCAGCAATATACAATGGGTCATATTCTTTCCACATCTCTTCAGAGCGAAAATAAGGCCTATCCTCTTCTTCCAATGTAAGTTCCAGCGCCGGCATGTGCCCGCCTACCCGAGTAAATAAAGATTGGTAATGAAGAGCAAAATGCAGCGCTTCATATCCACCAGCCGATGCTCCTCCGATATATCGGAAGCGCCTATCAGCGAAGGTTTTGAAATGACTATCTACAAACGGAATTATTTCATTAATGAAATAATCTTCGTAGCGACCTAGGTTTATAATCATTCCATTCGAAGAAACAACCTCCGTGCAAGTGTCGGCAGAATTCAATCCACGGCTATTTTCCATATTAGGACAAACAATGATCAAAGGCATCATCTCGTCGCAATCGATTAACCGATCGGCCACTTCTTTGACTCCCACATCATAAATAAATTTTTCATCCCCGCTTCGTCCGTGTAGCAGATAGAGCACAGGCAACCTCTCTGTCCCTTCGTATTCTGCAGGCAAATACACACAAAGATTCATTTCCATGCCCAGTGCATTGCTATATATATTTGCGTCTATTATTTGCGACCCACTATTTATCATTTCATTTTATCATTAAGCGAAACCATTTTGCCTTTTTCATCGCACGACAAATAGCGATGCAGACATTTGGCTATGTCGGCAATGATTTCATAATTAGTACTGCGACTTTCTTTCGACTTCATAATATAAATGGCAAACAAAGCGGCTGTTTTATCGGGCAACACCATTATACCAGCATCGTTCGTCACATACAATTTCACATTCGGATCAAATCCAGAACCTGTTTTATGAGCCACTGATACCGTTTGAGGTATTTTATCTTTCACCGATCCTGTAGATGTTTCGCACATCGTTTTCCATAAGAACTCATAACTATTGCTTTTCAACAATCGTTTTTCATACAGCAATTTCAAGAGTTTCACCGTCTCCATCGGTGTAGCCCAATTGTCATACTGAGAGTTGAAATTGGTATGTTGCTCCGCTTCGTTTCTTGCAATCGTCATTTGTTCGATGCCGATAGAGCGCAAATACTCATTCACTACCGATGGACCACCAATATGCCGCAACAAAATATCACAACCATTATTGTCACTCTGGGCAATGGTGTATCGAATAATATCCGATAAGGCTACATTAACATTGCCATGAACATATTTTTCGCGCATAGGGCTCCATGTTTCGGGCAACAGATCGGAGTCTTTTATAAAGATAGAATCGGATAGGCTCTCTTCGCCGGCATCTATTTTACTTAATAGTTTAAGTACTATCGGTAGCTTAAACACACTTTGCATCGGAAATCTCTTACATCCGTTGATGCAAAAAGATTCTTCATTCTTGCAATTGTATATAGCGACTCCAATTACCGCCTTCCGATTTCTTACGATACGACGAATATCATTTTGCATCGCAACATAACTACGGGTAGAAGCTTTTCTCTGTCCCGACACATTGCATTGTTGGGCCGAGACGGAACTCAATTGCAAACAGACTGCCACAAAGATGACGAATTTTCTCATTTCTACAGTTTTTATTAATTAGCGCCCCAAAGTTAGTAAATAATTAAACAGGATTATCAACTGCCCCAACAGTATAAAAGTTTTCTAAACGCTTTATCTCTGTATCGAATAGGGCTACAGTCTTTTTAGAGGTTTTCTTAAAAAAAGAGAGTTCTATTCGCACAGTTTTTTTCTGCACAATCTTCTTCCACGAACCCACAATTTCGCCATTTAACATAATGGTAGGAGAAAACAATCCGTTTCTGGTCATTACTCTGCCATAATATGCGTCTTCAATCAGCTCGGAACGATCTTTATAACTAACCACATATTCGTCGAATGGAGGGAGTAATAATGCCGAAGCCTCATCAGCAGGAGGCATTTCAATATCACTCCTCATCCAGAATTCACGTCCATTGACTGTTTCACAAACAAAATCAGCTCTAATCATCTCTACGCCCTTTCGGCATTCGGTCATCGATAGCCCCGACCACCATGCGAAGTCAGATACGGTAGCTGGACCATGACTCGCAAAATACTTCCGTGCCAAACGTTCCAAGGCTTCCTCCCTATCAATTTTCGGCATGCAAGGTACCCATTCATCGAGCAAGGTAAACGTCTGTTTATTTCTTTTCAGCCCTCCATTTACCAGAATACCTTCGACCTCGGCATAAGAAATCGCCAACCTCAAATGATCAGGGTCTAATGTCATATTTTCATTTTGCAAAGCGCTCCCTATTTCTTCTTTCGTCAGATGTTTACCTCCCGTCAAGACCTTTTCCAGAAAAGGAATGGTGCGGTATATATCCGATTCACCTATGCCATGTATTTTGGCATAAGAGAGATAAACAGGTTTGAGACGCGAGGCAGACAAGTCGAGCATCCAACGAATATCTTCTGCAGATACGAAATGCCACGTTGGACGCAGTATGTGAGTACGTATAATCTTTCCGGCATTCAATGCCTCATCAATATCTTTTGCTACTTTCTTTTCTAGCCGTGCTCCGATTGCCCATTTTGCCATATCGAGAGTTTGAGATTGCATGGCTCCCATCCAAGAAACTATTTCGTGGGGTTCACTGAATTGATGCTTTGCAAGCAGCTGATTATACAAACGCAGTTGAAGTAGTTCTGATGCTTTCATTTATATTTAGTATAATTATATATCAAATCATAACATACGACAGGCCTATCGTAAAGCCACAAAGTTACAGAAATATTCTATCTGACAGGCAAATTCAATAAAATATTTAGAACCTTCTCTGCATAGACACTCCAAATCAAAAGCTGTATAAAGGCCATATCCATACAATACAGATTCTACCCCCAAAAGGCTCTAAAAGTTATAAACATTCCAACCACATTATTCAGAAAAATATATTACTTTTGCTATAACAAAGACCCTCTTTTTCGGTGAGAGTTATGATCTCTGAGAGATAAAAGCAGAACTGAGAAAGCATGAAAATAGCCGAATCAATATACTAAAATACAGTAGTTATGATGAAAACAAAAAAGAAGGCGGTATTCAACTGGAGCGGAGGTAAAGACTCCGCATTGGCATTATACAAAACGCTTCAATCGGGAGAGTTTGAGGTTGTGGCACTACTTACCACCGTGACCGGAACTACCATGCGCTCGTCTATACACGAAATTCCGCTAGATATTCTGAAAGAGCAAGCTCAAAGCATAGGCATCCCTCTCTACGCCATAGAATTACCCTCTAATGATATGACAGATTACGAAGAAAACATGAGAAAGGCAGTCGTTCATTTCAAAGCAGAAGGAGTTACACACTTCATCTTTGGCGATATTTTCTTGTACGACATCAAAAAGTATAGAGAATCAAAACTAAGCCCATACGACATTGAAGTGGTAGAACCTTTATGGAATAAGACGTCCAAACAGGTCGTCGAAGAATTTTTGGAATCGGGAATACGATCCAAAGTAATCGTAACATTAGCGAGCAAATTGGACAAGACTTATATCGGTAGAGAACTCGATCGTGATTATTTTTCATCCCTGCCACAGGATGTGGATTTATGTGGAGAAGAAGGCGAATATCATACGCTGGCTTATGCAGGTCCTCTTTTCAAAAAAGAAATTTCATACAAGCTGGAAGGGCCACGCTTTGTTTCGTATGATATTGCACTGGACGATGGTACGACAAAGAGCTACGGGTATTGGACCACAGAGATCAACATCGCTTAGTTCTATATCAACAGAACCTTTTTAAATATCTAGCGTAACCGCTATTAGAAAGCCTAGAAATAAAGTAGCCAAGTCCTATTAACAATAACGATTAACAGACTACAAATGGAAATAAAATCTTTATACGGTATAAATCCCGAAACAATCAGTAAAGGCTTTGCCGAAGCATTTGCCGATTACGACATACAGATAAGCAAAGAACAGTTTCAAAAGATGCTGAAACGAAGAGGTTTCAATCCCAAATTTTCTTTCGCTGCATTCGAGGGAGATAGAATCATAGCTTTCACACTCAATGGCGTCGGATATTTCTACGACAAACCTACGGCTTACGACACCGGTACGGGGACAGTAAAAGAATATAGAGGACAAAAGTTAGCTTCTGCCATTTTCGAATATTCCATTCCGTTCCTTAAAGCCGAAGGAATACAACAGTATTTGTTAGAAGTACTGCAACACAATGCCAAAGCTATCTCCGTTTACCAACAGTTAGGATTTCAAGTGAGCCGTGAATTCAATTATTACATGCAGCCAGCCTGCGACATTCCCCCCAATATCACACACGAGAAGGCATCTTATAACATACAGCAAATAGACATTAACACGTACCCGTATCTTTCCTCCTTTTGGGACTTCTGTCCATCATGGCAAAACAGTTCAGACTCTATACAAAGAGCAAACTCCGATTTCGTCTATCTAGGAGCTTTTGGTAATAACGGACTGATAGGATACGCCGTATTCGAACCACTATCGGGCGACATTGCACAATTGGCCGTAAAACCAGAAGAGAGAAGAAAAGGTGCAGCCTCTCTATTGTTGAGCAAGATAATAGAGTTAAACCAAAGCAATATGCTGAAGATTCTCAACATAGATACTACTTGCCATTCCCTATCGGCATTCCTCGAGGCAAGCAGCATCAAAGAGGGTGGAAAACAATACGAAATGATAAAACACCTATAAGTCTTTTTATCCCATTCTTTTAGGTACAACTAAATATCACAAATCACCTTATAACAACACAATTATAATGAACAATACCAAGACTGGACTTCCCAAAGAGTCAATACTCTTTGCCGACCGTACCGAATACAACTATACAGATAGTTTTCAATACACCATCAAAGTATCTCCTGCGCAAATGGACATACTCACTATCGGAGATGCATTTTCACAACCTGGCCCCAAGTGGTTTGAGATGTTGTTCAGTCTTCGAAATAAGATTGCCAAATTGGTGCACCTGAAGACACCCGACATAACAAATAAAAAGCAACAGGAAAGCTACCAGTGGGAAATAGGCAAGAAGGCCGGTCTCTTTACTCTTTATGCCAAGACAGAAAACGAACTTATTCTAGGCGATGACGATAAACATCTTAATTTTAGAGTTTCCGTTTTCATGCAACCTGCAACAAAAGAGTCTTCAGAGACAATCGTAACGGTAAGCACTTTAGTCAAACTGAACAATTGGTTGGGTAAGGTTTACTTTTTCTTTGTCAAGCCGCTCCACCGAATGTTCGTTCCTATTATCATGGGGAGGAATTTTCAAAAGTTAGAATCTCGAAAACAGAAGTAGGATTGCTTTCGTATACAGAAAACAACCCTACCTGCTTGATACACGTTTTTACAGTTTAGTTCTTCTTCCCAATATAAAATACATAGCCATAGTATTCCTTGTATTTTGCATACATCCGGGCTTCACGCCGTTGCGCAGCAACAAGGTCACACGCTGTACGATTGTCTTTATATTTAAGCAGAAACGTTTCGTGTGCCGGAACCTGAAGGGCATAATAATGATCCGTCCAACAGTTTTCGGAGAGTACAAATGCCGATACGAAGGTGTAGCCGGCCTTTTGCATCTGAACAATCTTATTTGCCACCGTGTCGATCTCTGGATAAGCATCCATCCAGTAATCGTTAATCTCTGCCGGGCGTTCGTCGGTAAACCAGGTAGCCTCCGAAACGGCAATATAACCACCTTGCTTAAGATAGCGGCGCCATTCGGTCAGTCCTTTTTGATAACCAATATTGTAAATAGCCCCTTCGGACCAGATAACGTCCAATTCTTCTTCACGAAAAGGCATCTCGCACATCGATGCGAGAACTCCTTTTACTCTATCTTGAAGATGTTGCGACTCGGCATTACCATTAAAAAGTTCGATAAAGTGAGGAAACAAATCTATTCCGGTTATCCGACACGAAGTATGTTGAGCCAATACTCGGGTGGGCGAACCTGTTCCACAACCCACATCGGCTATGTGCGAGTCAGAAGTGAGATTGTCAATAAAGCTCAATGCTCTTACAGTGGTTTCAGGACTCCCGGGGCCTTGCCGCTCTATACTCGAAAAATATTCGCAGATTAAATTGAAATCGAATTCATTGATCGATTGATTATGATGATTACTCATGATGTTTAAATTTTAATGGAAGGCTATGCCAATATACATCTACAGACAGAAAGCCTTCGCTATTTTATGAATTTTATTGTATAAAGAAATAACTCTGACAAATATATGCCAAAGTATAAATCGAGGGGATAACCTTTTGCAACAGACACAAAGGTTATTTACTTCACCAAATCCATATTAAATTTAAACATCCAATAATTTTAGTCCCGCAAAGGTAACTATTTTTTCCTTTTATCTGGCAAAGACCAACTATTTTCTTGTAAAAAAGTTCGCCACCGCGTATTTTCCAATAGAGAAAGCAATACAATATCATAAATTTCTATAACTTTGCCATTAACAAACAAATAGAGAATTGTAAAATATGCCACCCAAAGCTGTAAAGTCTATACGACAGATAATCTATTATCAGTATGCCAAAATCATTTCCGAAGCATCGGGAAAAGGTAAAACCGACTATAAAATGATAATGGGCAAATGGAAACAACTCTGCTCCGGAGAAATACATTGGTCATCGTCCGTTAGAGAATGGCTCAAAGAAAAAGAGAATCCCGACGAATGTATCTATTGCGGACAGAAAGCCGATTTGACCGTAGAACATATACTCCCCCGATGTTGTGGAGGAGAAGATATAACCGACAACGTGGTGATGGTATGCAAAGCGTGTAACTCTTCAAAAGGAGGAAAACGATTGTACGAATGGCGAGGACTCAAGGCCAAAGACACACACCACCGCATAGCCGAGGGGAAATACCTGAAATATCTTTATTCGCTACACGAAAAGCGAGGCACGCTCGATGCCTGTGAAGTAACTGAACTGTGCAAACAATGCAATATGCGACACGCCTGCGAGAAAGAAGACAGCGTGGAGCAACTCTCTGTTTATTGCATTGAAGGGTGCTTTCATAAATAGACAACGCTTTTTTTAGACGCAAAATAGTATTCAATCTTTTAATTCAAACATGAAGTTCTATCGTTATTTTCTCTTTGGTATCATTTCATTGAATATCATTAATATGTGGGCAGGTAATGTACCGATTGCTCATCGATTTGCCGTAGGTAAACGAATCGTCGAATTTGTCCCTAGTGGTTTCGACCGCACAAAAACCCCGTCTCTCATTCTGAAGGCCGAACCGGCATCAGTAGGGAAAGTGCCCTCCGGGTGGTCGCTCGTACCGGAATTTACACTGACAGGCAGCAAAGCAAGCGCCTCACTCAAAGTACAGGGAGAAGTAAGTTTGTATGGCGGAGGCGAAGTCACCGGACCGCTGTTGCGCAACGGCCAATCCATCAAGTTGTGGAATACAGACACCGGAGCATATAGCGTAGAAGGAGGCAAAAGGCTATACCAGTCACACCCGTGGGTACTGGGAGTACGCAAAGACGGTAGCGCTTTCGGCATTCTTTTCGACACATCATGGAAATCGGAGCTCACCACCGCTTCCAACAGGATCACTCTTCGTACAGAAGGCGCTTTGTTTCGCATTTTCATCATCGACAGATCGTCGCCCCAAGAAGTACTGAAAGGACTGGCCGAACTCACGGGTACTATCAAGATGCCACCACGCTGGGCATTGGGGTATCACCAGTGCCGTTTCTCGTACGCTACGGACAAGCGTGTGCGCGAAATAGCTGATACATTCCGAATTAAAAAAATACCATGCGATGTCATCTGGATGGATATCGACTACATGGAAGGTTTTAGAATCTTCACTTTCAACAAAAAGAATTTCTCCGACCCGCTTAAACTCAACACCTATCTACATAAGAAAGGGTTTCACGATGTCTACATGATTGACCCGGGAGTAAAGGTCGACAAGGATTACAGCGTCTATCAGTCGGGGACAAGCCAGAATGTATGGGTGAAGAAAGCGAACGGAGAAGAATACCATGGCAAAGTTTGGCCGGGCGACTGCGCCTTTCCCGATTTCACCAGCCCCACTGCCAGAAAGTGGTGGGCAGGTCTCTACAAGCACTTTCTAGCGAAAGGAGTAGACGGAGTGTGGAACGATATGAACGAACCGGCCATCAACGACAGCGAACTGCCCGAAGCCGAACGTACGGGAACAATGCCCTACGACAATCGCCACAAGGGAGGCGGAGGCCTTCCGGCAGGACCACACTTGTTGTATCACAATGCATTCGGACGACTGATGGTGGAGGCTTCTCAAGCCGGTATCATGGAAGCCAATCCGGACAAACGTCCTTTCTTGCTGACTCGAGCCAATCTACTGGGCGGACAGCGCTACGCAGCCACATGGACGGGCGACAATGAGGCAAGCTGGAAACATCTAAAGCTCTCTATCCCCATGTCCATCACACTGGGACTGTCGGGACAACCCTTCAATGGTCCGGATATAGGCGGATTCTTAGGAAATACCGACGGCGATTTATGGGCCAATTGGTTGGGATTCGGCATTTTCTTTCCTTTCACTAGAGGACACGCCTGTGCAGGCACCAACAACAAAGAGCCGTGGGCTTACGGACCCGCTGTCGAAAAGTCGTCACGCATAGCCATAAAGCGCCGCTATCGGTTGCTACCCTATATCTATACACTGTTTCGCGATGCATCGTTGAGCGGACTGCCGGTGATGCGCCCCGTATTCTTCGCCGATCCGCAGGATCTATCACTGCGACAAGAAGAAGAGGCCTTTATGCTGGGCAAAGACGTTTTAGTCATTCCGGCCTTTGCCGAACATCCGTCATTACCTTCGGGCATCTGGGAAACGCTCAGTCTGGTAGACGGCGATAAGGCAGACAAGTATCAAGCAACATTGAAAATCAGAGGAGGAAGCATTGTTCCTCTTGGCAGAATCGTTCAGAACACAAACGATAATTCGTTCGATCCACTCAGCCTCATCGTTTGTCTCGATAAAGACGGAAAAGCAAGCGGAAATCTATATTTGGATGCGGGCGACGGATGGTCTTTCCAGAAAGGCGATTATAGCTTGTTGACGTTCGAAGCCGAACGAAAGGGACAGACAGTACGTCTGGAGCTCACTGGAAAAGAAGGGCAACGGACCGTAGACAAAGAAATAAAGAAAATAAATGTCACGCTACTGCTCAATGGCAAGGCCTATGCCGCATCGGGGACGTTGGGAAGAAACATCGATATAAACCTTTAACACGCTTACTCAATAGAGCAAACGACATTCGTTTACCATGAATAAAATCAGAATATTCTTCTACGCCTGCATCGCCATATCGATGCAGGCTATGTCGCAAAATAGGCCGTCGCTCTATGCCGACGGCTTGATGCGAAGCACTCCCGAAGCCGAAGGGATACACAGTGACGGTATCACCCGTTTCGTTCAGTCTGTCGAAAAGAAACAGATACGACTGCATAGTTTCATGCTGCTCAGACATGGAAAGGTTGTTGCCGAAACATGGTGGAATCCGTATCGGTCGGATGCCCGACACATCATGTATTCCGTCAGCAAAACATTCACTTCAATCGCTACGGGATTTGCCTTACAAGAGAAGAAACTGTCATTGGACGATAAAATCGTCTCGTTTTTTCCCGAATACAAAGACGTTTACAATGACAACTCGTTTGTAAAGGAACTCACCATTCGAAACCTACTTACCATGACAGCTGGAAAAGAACCTTTTGCCGACTTCCGACTGAGAGACATCGATTGGATAAAAGCCATCCTGGAAGCCCATCAAGATGCAGCTTTGAAAGACAAATTCGAATACAATTCGTATGCCTGCTACTTACTTTCGGCCATCCTTCAACGGGCTACCGGAAAAACCGTGCGCGATTACCTCAACCCCCGATTGTTCGAACCACTCGGAATAACGGGAATAGAAAGAGAACAAAGCCCGGCAGGAATAGACTGCGGAGGATGGGGAATGAGCGTAAAAACATCCGATATGGCAAAGGTCGGGCAACTTCTCCTGCAAAAGGGAAAATGGAAGAACCGGCAATTGCTGCCCGCATCGTGGATAGAAGAATCGACAGCAAAACAGATCGAAACCGCCCCAAATTCGACAGAGAGCGAGAAAGCTCAGTCGGACTGGGCGCAAGGATATGGCTACCTGTTATGGCAATGCCGAAATCAAGCCTTCAGGGCCGACGGATCTTTTGGGCAGTTTATCATCGTAATGCCTCAACAAGATGCTGTTATGGCGATCACGGCAAACGAGAACGACATGCAGCGCGAACTGCAAGAAGTGTGGAACAACATACTGCCAGCTTTCTCTCCTACCAAGCTGCCGACCGACAAAAAAGCCTATCAGACGCTGACCCATACATTGAGCCATTTGGCACTACCCGCCCCATTCAAAGACACGGAATCAAGCCCGGCCCTCCCCCATCTGTCTAATACATACACAATCGAAAGCAACGACCAAGACATCCGAAATATCACGCTGAATATGGACGCTGATTCATGCCGATTGATCATAAGAACAAATACAGCTACCCATACCTTGGTATCAGGCAACAATAGTTGGAAAACGTTCTTGACAGACAAAAACAGCCCTTATTACAACCAGCGTTACCGCAACCCTATCGGGCTATCGCCATACACCGTATCAGGATATGCCACATGGCAAAGCCCGTGCCATCTATCCCTGTTTTTCGAATATCTGGAAGACAGCAGCAACGAAACATACGACATCACTTTCGACGGCAAACGCATCATCCTGCTCCTTTCCAGCAGCGAAGATCCCAAAGGGTTGCCCGTACGGTTGGTAGGTCATAGTTTCCCCTAACAAAAGCAGAACTTTACTATTTCTTTGGTACCCCAAAAACAGACGTATGTTACCGCAGTAACTAACGGATGTTGTAGACGAAACTAACGTTAGTTACCGCAGTAACATCCGTTAGTTATGGTAGCGACATACGTTAGTTTCCAGAACAAGAATAAAAGCTTACAAACAAGACACACTTTATGCCTGGAGGAGTTTTTTATGCAAATTCTATAAAAGACCTAAATCTGCCTATTTTCAGCTTTTTATGTACTATCATCATTCATAAAAACCAGATATATTCATATCAAATAGATCACATAATATCAGTTTCATAAACAATTTGAAATAATAGCAAAAACGCAACTTTTAGAGAGGAAGCGGCAAATTTCAAAAAAGCACAAAAAAACTCCTTTTTCCGAAAATCGCAGCCACGATATACTAACGCTTCGAAAATCGACATACCTTTGTCGCATGTGTCGCATAGGATTCCCTCCTCTTATATTTTTTTATTTTTTGTTTTTATGTAATCATATTTCATATAATTACAGTATCATAATGATAAACGAGCTATACACCGATAAAAAAAATATAGAGTTTATAGGATTTCAATGCGACACATGCGACATTTTTGGTAATCTTTCACAACACAAAACGATTTTACGTTGTTCTACCATAATATATACCTTACCCAATTCACGTATATACTTTAAATGAACAATTACCTTTATCTTTCAAAAACCACGTATGTACCTAAAAATGTTGAGGTCCATACGTTTTCTGAAAAACTTAAGGACGTCACCGAAAAAACTCACATACGACGATTCCAAGACTAGGTTCCATGCTCTGATTACAAGCAAGACATACACTCCCTCCCACGCAAATATTCAAATAACAAGTCGAATTCTTCATGCGAAGCTCATTTGCGTTAATAGTAATAAACCAATTCCCATTTCGGAAATTCCTTTGGAAGCATGCGCCACTAACAACCCGTCTTTAACAAAAAATAGTATTCCAAATTATTGCTGTCCGATAAAACTAAAAATAAGATATAAATAGTTGCCGAAGCCGTTTTAAATAGGACTTCGAGTTCATTACTTATTAGAACAAGCCCCCTGAGTCAAAAAAGGATGGCTCCGGTGGACTATCTAACTTTTCATTAAGACATGTTTCCCAGTCTTTTTCAGGATGGTTGAATAAACTATAAAAATCAACATAATACATAAGTGTTATTCTGACCATTGTAGCTAATCCTGAGAAGCTCCATG
>JAYRGW010000034.1:0-37584 GCA_041907665.1 Bacteroidaceae bacterium | reverse complement strand
TCAAATATCGCTTTTGTTTGCCCTCGGGAAGCAGTGTTTCGTTCTCGAAAGCGGATGCAAAGGTAGAGACTTTTTGTATTCCAACCAAACATTATCCAAACTTTTTTTCATCTTTTTTTAGCCGATGCACATAAGGCTCTGATTCAAAACATGTTCCAAAACATATTTTTTTTGCTCTTGCAATACCACTGAAGAACCCGAAAACAGGAATACGCAGAAAAAAAACATAAAAAAGAAATGGAAGGCCGCAGGATAACTTGCCCAAAAGACCAAAACGACATAAAATACTTTATCAGAAAACTAAAAAAACTACTCGTCGTTCCACCCGGGTGATTCGGTCAACTCACCTAGGTGATTCGATCGTTCCACCCGGGTGAGTTGACCGAATCACCTAGGTGGAACGACAAACAATAAAGATTAACGCCAGTTTATGGGGCAGAAGATTTAGAAGAAACAAAAGGAACTATTTCTTAAGTTGTGAGAAATATACGCCACAGAGTATCATTACGCCACCAATAATCCCTACGAAGGTAATATGTTCGTGCAAAACAATAGCAGAAGTAATAAACGTGGCCAGCGGATTAAGATAAAGATAATTGGTGGAAGCAATAATACCCAATTTCTTGACTACATAGTTCCAAGACAAGTATGCAATAAAGGAAGCCAAGATGCCCAGATAAAACAAATTACCCAACACTGTGAAGTCAGATAATATTGAGAGTTGAAAGTGTCTATTACTCAAAATCAAAAAAGGAAGAATCGTAATAATACCATAAAAGAAAACTTTGCGAGTAATAAATGCCGATGAATAACCACCATTATTCAATCGCTTAAGAATAACACTATAGACCACCCATAAACATGAAGCCATCAGTGTGAGAATATCGCCTATCGGACTTAATTTGAGAACGAAATGACCATTGAGCACAACCAAAACGACCCCAGACAGAGCCAACAAACCTCCTCCTATCAAAAAACGAGTAATTCGCTCATTTTTATAAAGAAGAACGGCAGTAAGGGAGGTGAATAAAGGTGTAAGACTAATTAGTATAGAGACATTGCAAGCTTGAGTAAACTGCAATGCCGTATTTTCGGCCATAAAATACAAAGAGCCACCAGCCAAGCCAAGACCTGCTAAAAGCATCTCGTCCTTGAAGCTTTTTGCAAACAATCGTCGGCCGGCCACACCCCACATACAAAAGTAGGCCAGCACAAAACGAAGAAACATTATTTGAGACGGCAATAATCCATGATTAATCAATACTTTAGAAGAGACAAACGTTGTCCCCCAAAGCACCGATATAAGAATTGCCAAGATATGTATTAACGTCTTTGTCTGCTTCATCATTGAGTATTAACGACGACAAAGATAGCAAAAGGCCCGTACAAACAATCAACTAGATTGCTTCTTTTGTGCTAAAAAGACGCCGACAAGAATGAGCGACGCTCCAACAAGCGCTTCAAGAGTAATTGTCTCATTCAAGACAATTGCAGAAAAGACAAAAGTAGCCAGCGGGCTAAGGTATAAATAGTTATTGGACGTAACGACGCCTAATCTATCTATCACTTTATTCCATGAGAAATAGCACCAATAAGAAGCGATCAAACCCAAAAACAGAAGATTAAGAACAACCTTCAAATTCAACATCGCTTCTAGGTGAAGCCCAGTACCCATGATAGGAAAGACAGGAAGAATCGTCAATATACCATAGAAGAAAACCTTGCGTGTAATGAAGATCGAAGAATATGCCTTACCCAGTTTTTTTATGATTATGCCATAAGCTACCCACATGATTGACGCTGCAATAACCAATATATCGCCTATTGGATTAGGGTGCAATTCGGCATGTTCATTCATTACAACGAGTCCAACACCAGCCAATGCCACGACTGCACCAACTATCAATGATTTAGTTATCTTTTCGGTCTTAAAAAACAAAGGAGCGACCAACGCAGACAGCAAAGGTATTATACTTAATAGAATAGAGACATCGCTAGCCTGAATGTATTGTAAGGCTATATTTTCGGCAAGAAAATAAAAAGATCCACCCACAACACCAAGAACAAGCATCAAAAATTCGTCTTTCAGTTTATTAGCCCAAAACTTGCGTGGAGAAATAGTCCATATAAATATATAAGCCAAGACAAAACGAAGCAGCATAATTTCTTCGGGGCCAAGACCGCTTGTCATCAACACTTTGGTTGACACAAAGGTAATACCCCATATTGCCGAAATCAATATCGCTTGAATATGATAGAGAATATTATTCCGACTTCCCTGCACCGTTCTACCAGCTAATGTATACATGACACTTTAAAATGAAATATTTATAAGATTATTATGCAACAAAAGTAGCACAAGCTTTTTTAATATGCAAATTTTATACACTATTTTTTGAGTAAAAATTAAATATTTATGTTTTATATGTTTATACTAAACGCCGACATCTCTGCTGAAAAACAAAAAATATCTTAATTGATGCAACGTTTTGGATGCCAAATTCGTCTTATAAAAAAAAAAAGAATGAAATCAAAAATCTTACTATTAATCATCTTTATAGGATGTTTACCCCTGGCGGTACATAGCCAGAAACTCACCGCCGAAAAGTTTTTTGCAAAGCAAAAAGCTATATTTCAAGAAATGGATTGCGATTTAGCCTACAAGACTAAAGATTATCCGAAACTTGCAAAGATCTATTCGATGATAATAGACGTATACAATAACCAAGTCGTTGAGCAGGACAAACCTAAGTTGAAAGGAATTATGGCAGGCAATATTTATTATAATGCTGCATGTTGTTATTCAATACTTAAAAAGGAAAAGCAAGCCATTCGCTGTTTTAGGAAATCAATGGAGTTGGGTTACAAAGATGTAGAACATGCAAAAATTGATACCGACTTAAATAACATACGCCGGAACAAAGAATACAAACAGATAATTAAAGAAATGGAACGGCACTCCTATCTGAACGTTTTGCGAGAAGGTAACAGCTATATAACAGAAGATAAAGAAATTCCCTCGTTTATTTACTCAAACCCCAATGATACCAACTTGGTAAAAGTTCGCCATTATTTCAATTTGGACAGCATTGCAGGCAGCGGCGACGAAATATCGAAAATTAAGAATCTGATGTATTGGGTCCACAACTCCATCAGACACGATGGAAGTTCGTACAACCCCAAAACAAAGAATGCGATTGCCTTTGCCCAAATTTGCAAGAAAGAAGGGAGAGGTATCAACTGCAGAATGATGGCTATCATGTTGAACGAATGTTACATGGCTATGGGATGGAAATCCAAATATATGACATGCATGCCAGAAGACTCGACCGATACTGACTGCCACGTGATCAATGCAGTATTCAGCAACACCTTGAACAAATGGATATGGATGGATCCCACATTTGCCGCCTATGTATCGGATGAAAGAGGAAATCTTTTGGGACTTTCGGAAGTTAGAGAAAGACTTATAAAAGGGCTACCACTCGTGCTCAACGATGATGCCAATTGGAATCATAAACAAAAAGAGACTAAACAAATGTACCTAGACTACTACATGGCAAAGAACCTTTACCAGCTGGAATGTCCTGTAGAATTCCGATTCGGAGAAGAAAGCGTAGGAATGCAACGGCCGAAATACATTGTATTAGTACCACACGGATTCAAAACTTATAGAGCAAACCAAGTAGATTTTATCACAGCAGATGAGAATCAATTTTGGAAAAATCCATATTAAACTATATAAATGACAAAACATAGCGAGGCCGCTCTTTTAACATAGAGAGCGGCCTCGCTTTTTCAATTGTTACAAATATTGATTATTAATCGATAACAATAGAGCTATAATAATTTCTTAAAGCGGCGTAAAAACTCATCAGCCTCATCCATAGTAAGACAAAGAGGAGGGAGTAGGCGGATCACATTCGTTCCGCTAGCTCCAGTAAAGACATGTTCATCGTATATCAAACGATTACGAAGGTCTTTGACAGGATAATCGAATTCGAGGCCAATCATAAGTCCACGACCTCGGACATCTTTTATCTGAGGAAGTTTTTTCAATTCACCAAGTAAATATTTACCCACGTTTGCGGCATTATCAACAAGATGCTCTTCATCCATCACATCGAGCACCGCCAAAGCAGCTGTACAAGCCAGATGGTTGCCACCAAAAGTAGTGCCTAGTTGTCCAAACACAGGAGTAAATATGGGACTTATTAAATCGGCAGCCATTGGAAAACCATTACCAATGCCTTTTGCTACAGTAATAATATCTGGACGAATGCCACTATATTGATGAGCAAAAAACTTTCCCGAACGACCATATCCGCTTTGTATCTCATCGAGGATCAATACGGTTTTGGTATCTGTACACACTTGGCGCAGCGCGTTAAGAAAATCTTCGGAAGGAATGCGAATACCACCAACGCCTTGAATACCCTCAATAATAACAGCACACACATCCCCTTTAGTAAGTTCGGACTTCATGGCCTCTACATCATTGAGTGGAAGATAGGTAACATGCCCGTTATCGTTGACAGGAGATATTATCTTAGGATTGTCCGTTACTTCAACAGCTAAAGACGTACGTCCATGAAAAGCTTTAGAAAAGGAAACAATTCTTTTTCGTCCATTATAGAATGACGCCAATTTCAGAGCATTCTCGTTAGCCTCTGCACCACTATTGATAAGGAACAAGGAATAGTCTTCGTATCCGGATGCCTTGCCCAACCGCTCGGCAAGTTGACGTTGTAACGGATTGACTACCGCATTGGAATAAAATCCGAGTGTAGCAACTTGCTCACCAATCATCTCTACATAGTGAGGATGAGAATGACCAATAGAGATAACAGCATGTCCTCCATACATATCGAGATACTCGGTACCTTTATCATCCCACACCTTACAACCTTTGCCTTTAACAATGGTCACGTCGAACAAAGGATATACATTAAATAGATTCATCTTTCTTTCAATTTAAACATTAAAAAGCAGAAGGTTTCAGTTTAAGTCCTTCTGTTTCTGGAAGTCCAAACAACAAGTTCATGTTGTGAACAGCTGTGCCACTCGCCCCTTTCAGCAGATTGTCAATGCAAGAGACAATTAGAAGTTTGCCTTCATGACACTCCAAATGTATCAAACACTTATTGGTATTAACCACTTGTTTCAAATCGATATTCTCGCGAATGGAATGAACAAAAGAGCTTGTTTGATAGAAACTATCATAAAGCCGATATAGTTCTTGAATATCCTCATTGCAATTGACAATAATCGAAGCAAAAATGCCACGAGGAAAATCGCCACGAAATGGAACAAAAGTTATATCCGAATTAAACGTATTCTGCAACTGAGCAATAGACTGTTTTATTTCGGGCAGATGCTGATGAACAAAAGGTTTATAAATGCTCAGATTATTATCACGCCAACTAAAATGAGTTGTTCCTCCAGGCTTAACCCCTGCTCCTGTACTGCCAGTAATAGCATTGACTATAACATCACCTTCTAACAGATTGTTTGCAGCCAATGGCAATAAGCCCAGCTGAATACAAGTGGCAAAACAACCGGGATTGGCTATATATTGTGCCGTAGCGATAGTACTTTTATTCAGTTCGGGCAGACCATAAACGAATGGGTTATCTTCAGCTTTTAGCCGATAATCTTGCGAGAAATCCACAATTTTCAATTTCTCCGGAATCTGATGGCTTGACATAAATTCTTTGGACTTTCCATGTCCTGAGCATATAAACAAACAATCAATGGCTGCAAGAGGCAGCTCATCCGTAAAAGCCAAATCAGTATCACCATACAAGCCTTCGTGAACTTGAGTAATTGGACAACCGGCATGACTAGAGCTGTTGACGAACGCAATCTCCACGTCAGGATGATTCACCAACAATCTTATTAGTTCACCAGCCGTATATCCTGCACCTCCTACTATGCCGACTCTTATCATAAGATCTCGTCTTTGTGATTGGCATAGTAAACACGCAGAGGAGTCGATGTTACCTTAATAAAGCCTTTCGCATCATCGGCAGTCCAGCCTTTCTGCATCTCGCCATATTCACCAAATTTAGTTTTCACCAAATCATCTTTCGAATCGACTCCAACAGTAGAGAATGAGAGCGGACGAAGTTCGAGAATTGCAGTTCCATTTACATTGCGTTGAGAACTTTCGAGCATTGCTTCAATATCACGCATTACAGGTTCCAGGTATTGACTTTCGTGAAGGAACATTCCATACCAATTGGCAACTTGATCTTTCCAATATTGCTGCCATTTGCTCAATGTATATTTTTCCAAGAAACGATGAGCTCCAATTATTAGCATAGGAGCAGCAGCCTCGAAGCCAACCCGTCCTTTAATACCGATAATCGTATCGCCAACATGCATATCGCGGCCAATACCATAGGCTGCTCCAATCTCTTCAACTTTTAATATAGCCTTGATTTTATCTTCAAAGACTTCTCCATTTACAGCATATATTTCACCATCTTTAAACTGGATGCTCAACTGTTCACTACCCGTCTTCTCAACTTGTTTGAGATAAGCGCTCTCGGGGAGTCCTTGCTTTGAATCCAATATCTCACCGCCACAGATAGAGGTACCCCACAAACCCACGTTATACGAATATTTCAATTTAGTAAAGTCTGCCACAAAACCATGATCTTTCAAATAAGAAATTTCATAGTCACGAGAAAGAGCCATATCACGAGTCAGGGTTATAATCTCGACTCCAGGAGCCATTACAAGAAAGGTCATATCAAAACGGACCTGATCATTGCCCGCTCCCGTTGAGCCGTGAGCAATAGCATCGGCGCCTATTTCTTTGGCATATCGAGCAATTGCCATTCCTTGGAAAATACGTTCGGAACTAACCGAAATAGGATAAGTTCCATTGCGCAATACATTCCCAAAAATCATATATTTGAGACTCTTCTCATAGTATTCTTGAGTAACATCCAATGTTACATATTTTACCGCGCCAAGTTTGTATGCGTTTTCTTCATTTTTCTTTAGTTGTTCGGCACTAAAGCCACCAGTATTTGCACAAGCAGCATATACTTCGTAACCTTTCTCTTTTGCCAAATACATCACTGTAAACGAAGTATCCAATCCCCCACTAAAAGCGACAACCACTTTTTTCTTTTTATCCATCTTTATAAAATGTATGAAATTAATGAACGAAACTATTTATTTTCCTCTTTCGGTTGCTCTGGAGAAGGCTCTGATTTATGTTTTTCCGGATCATAGAGCATTGCCGTACAGATACAATATCGTCGCTCGGTACGAATCAACACATCATGGTTGCAGCAACCTTCACATCCTTTCCAAAAGGCATCATCATCAGTAAGTGAAGAGAACGGTACTGGAGCATATCCCAATTCCGTATTAATCTTCATCACTGCACCACCACTCGTCAATCCAAACAATTTGGCATGAGGCCAGCGAAGGCGAGAAAGAGTAAAAGCTGCGTTTTTAATTCTTTTGGCCAAACCATGGCCTCGGAACTTTTCAACCACAATCAAACCGGAATTTGCTACATATTCTTTGTTTCCCCAACTTTCAATATAGCAAAACCCAGCAAATTCATCACCCGCAAGAGCTATTATGGCTTTTCCTTCTTTCATTTTCTGAGCCACGTACTCATGCGTTCTCTTAGCGATACCGGTACCGCGAACTTTAGCGGCAGCAGTAATAGTTTCTAAAATGGTATCCACGTAAACTTCGTGAGAAGCATCGGCTACCATCACATCAATTGAATCAAAATCCATTTCAAATATAATAAATGAGATTATTTATCGTTATCCTTGTTGACAAAAGAAAGCAACTTACATATTTGTGCAGGAGGAGTACCTTCCTTCAACACCAATAATATTGTATCGTCGCCCGCTATCGTTCCAAGTATTTGAGTATAATTATGAATATCAATATCATAAGCCATACTACTAGCATAACCAGGCTTTGTTTTAATAACAGCTAGATTGCCAGAAAACTGTATGGAAATAAATCCACTCGTCATCAGCATTTCACTAGCGTTAGTACTAGCCACATTTCGAACATACATAATATCATTGGGCAACACATAAACGTACTTACCCGTTACACTTGCCGCTTTGGCCACTTTCAGCTGTTTCAAATCCCGCGACAACGTCGCTTGAGTAAGTTCAAAACCTTCGTTCTTCAAGATACCTAATAGTTCTTCTTGCGAACCAACTTGCTGGCTGGAAACAATCATTTTAATGACATCCAATCGACTTGTTTTCTTTTTCATCGTATAATTATTCTATTTTTGAGGGCAAAAGTACATATTATTTTGTAAACTCATGCAATATATCTCTATTTTAACGTAATTAAATGAATATAAATTCATATCAAACTTTCATCAGCAATAAATCCAACTAACAAACCAAACGACTCTCCTTAGAAATAAAAAGGCCACACATACAAAGAAGACCTAAAAGCTAAATAAACACTGTTCAAATAATTAATTCTTTTGTTTGTTATTGTTATAGGCTTATGTTATCTTTGCAGGAGTCAATAAAACAATACTATAGACATGAAAATAGCTATAATTGGCGCAGGTAACATGGGAAATGCCATTGCCTACGGTTTAGTGAATAGTCGATTGATTAATCCTTGCGATATCACAGTTTCTAATCCTTCTCAAAATAAATTGGACTCATTAAAGAGTTTCAATAACGAGATTAATGTGACTAATGATAATAAAGAAGCCGCAAAAGGAAGTGACATTATTATCCTTGCGGTAAAACCGTGGATAGTGGAAACTGTATTAGAAGAGATTCTTTTCAGAAAACAACAAATACTTATATCTGTAGCTGCCGGTATAACGTTCGGGCAATTAGGCAAATATTCGGACGACCATATTACGATGTTCCGCATCATCCCCAATACAGCTATCTCATTGGGATGCAGTATGACACTTATTGCAAGCCATAATGCCACCCCAGAACAAGAGAAGATGGTTATGAATCTATTCGATAAATTTGGCATCACTAAAATAATTCCTGAAGAAAAAATGGCGGCAGCGACAGCCCTCACCTCTTGCGGTATCGCTTATGTGCTAAAATATATTCAAGCTGCTATGCAAGCTGGCGTTGAGATGGGCATCAAGCCACAAGATGCAGCAGAAATGGTAGCGCAAAGTTGTAAAGGAGCAGCCGAATTAATTCTAAAGAACCATTCACACCCGTCTATTGAAATAGATAAAGTTACAACTCCGGGA
Organism: Bacteroidaceae bacterium; assembly: GCA_041907665.1. Lineage (GTDB taxonomy): Bacteria > Bacteroidota > Bacteroidia > Bacteroidales > Bacteroidaceae > JAAYUD01. The sequence goes on along the minus strand of JAYRGW010000034.1, from coordinate 28,343 downwards.
GGGCTTACCATAAAAGGTATCAATGAGCTTGAGCACGACGGATTTTCATCGGCAATCATTAAAGCCATGAAAGCGAGCGTCTAAAAAAAATCAAAATAAATAACTATTTGAAAATTAATCCTTAATTTTGCAGTCCTATTTATTATATATAGGACTGCTTTTTATTACAAATTATCAATACGCAAATAATGGATGAGCAAATTAAACAAATAGCAGAGCGGCTGCGTGGACTTCGCGACGCACTAGAGCTATCGGAAGAAAATATTGCAGAAGACTGCGATATTTCGGCAGAAGAATACCGCAATGCCGAATCAGGTGAGAGCGATATATCGGTAAGTATGTTACAGAAGATAGCACACAGATACAATATTGCATTGGATGCACTAATGTTTGGCGAAGAACCAAAGATGAACACTTATTTTATTACTCGCGCTGGAAAAGGGACATCAATAGAACGCACCAAAGCTTATAAATACCAATCGCTGGCCGGAGGATTTAAAAATCGTACAGCCGATCCATTTATCGTCACTGTTGAACCAAACGATAAACCTATTTATATGAACAGCCACAGTGGACAAGAATTCAATCTGGTACTTGAAGGCAGCATGCAACTTAACATAAATAATAAAGAACTTATATTGAACGAAGGAGATAGTATCTATTTCAATTCAAAGCTTCTCCACGGCATGAAAGCATTGAATGGCAAAACAGTTCGTTTTCTAGCCGTAATCATGTAATATATAATAAGGTATGGTAGAAAGATTTTTAGAACAAACTTCCTTCACCTCGCAGGAAGATTTTAAAGAACATCTCAAAATTAAAGTTCCAAAAGATTTTAATTTCAGTTATGATGTATTAGATGCATGGGCAGCCGAAGCGCCCCAAAAAGATGCACTATTGTGGACCAACGATAAAGGAGAGCATCACCAGTACTCTTTTGCTGAAATGAAAAAGTATACAGATATGACCGCTTCCTATTTTCTACAATTAGGTATCGGCCATGGTGATATGGTAATGCTTATACTAAAACGTCGTATTGAGTTTTGGTTCAGCATCATTGCTCTACATAAAATAGGCGCCGTATGTATCCCGGCAACACACTTACTCACTAAAAAAGATATCGTATATAGGTGTAACGCTGCATCTATCAAAATGATAGTATGCGCCGGTGAAGAAGTTATAACCACCCATATCACCAATGCGCTACCCGAATCGCCAACTGTAGAAAAGATAGTCAGTGTCGGTCCTTATATTCCAGAGGGTTTCTTAGATTTTCACAAAGGTATCAATCAAGCGCCAACGTTCATTAGACCGGCACATGTAAATTGTAATGAAGATATTTCGCTGATGTATTTTACCAGCGGCACAACCGGAGAGCCCAAAATGGTAGCTCACGACTTTACTTATCCATTGGGACATATCGTAACCGGATGCATCTGGCATAACCTCACAGAACAAAGTATACATCTTACTATTGCAGATACGGGTTGGGGAAAAGCAGTATGGGGCAAACTTTACGGACAATGGTTCGCTGGAGCCAACATATTCGTTTACGATCATGAAAAGTTTGCGCCTGCCGATATTCTCCAGAAGATACACGATTATCATATTACTTCCCTTTGTGCGCCTCCCACTATCTTCCGATTCTTGATCAGAGAAGACCTGACAAAGTACGACCTATCTTCTTTGAAATATTGTACTATCGCTGGGGAAGCACTAAATCCTTCAGTATTCGATACTTTCAAAAAGCTCACCGGTATACAACTGATGGAAGGTTTCGGACAAACAGAGACTACTCTTACAGTAGCTACTTTCCCATGGATGGAACCCAAACCCGGAAGCATGGGCGTACCAAACCCACAATACGATGTAGACTTGGTTGACTATGAAGGACGTTCAGTAGAAGCCGGCGAACAGGGACAAATAGTAATACATACAGACAAAGGTAAACCGCTTGGACTTTTCAAAGAATATTATCGTGCTCCCGAGTTAACCAAAGAAGCTTGGCACGATGGTGTTTACTATACTGGAGACGTCGCTTGGCGCGATGAAGATGGCTACTTCTGGTTTGTAGGCCGTGCCGACGACGTTATCAAAAGTTCCGGCTACCGCATCGGGCCGTTCGAAGTTGAAAGTGCTTTAATGACCCACCCCGCAGTTGTAGAATGTGCCGTAACTGCAGTACCCGACGAAATCCGCGGTCAAATAGTAAAGGCGACGATCGTTCTCTCAAAAGAGTACAAAGATAAAGCAGGAGATGAACTCATCAAAGAGATTCAAAACCATGTAAAACGTGTCACAGCGCCTTACAAATATCCCCGTGTGATAGAATTTGTAGATGAACTGCCTAAAACGATCAGTGGAAAAATTCGACGTGTAGCTATTCGAAACCAGAATAAAGAAAGCGAGTCATAGACTGCATTTATATAAAAAGAGAACTCCGCAATACAAAGGTACTGCGGAGCTTTTTTTATAGTAAATCATAACCAAATGGGACCAACACTAGAAAAACAATCTTCCAACGAATCTTTTCAATCAAATGTGATCAACCTAGTTGTTAGGTTTCTAAATACCTAATTATTTAATTTCTTCTCCTTTATAGAAGTCGAGAATCTTACAACGGAAGAAATAATCATACTTTGCCTGCAATAGTTCCGACTCCGACTTTTGCAATTTAAGTTGTGCTTCATTATATTCTACTGCCGTAGCTTTGCCATTTTCGTATTTGGCACGCATCAATTGAAAAGATTCTTTAGCTGCATCGAGTGCCGACATACTGGAATTGTATTTATTCTCCGAAGCCAAAGCATTATACCAAGCCTGCTGAATTTCTTTATACAACGTTTTCTTGGTATTATCCAACTGCAAAGAATAATTAAGTTGTTGCACTTTTGCCGTACGAATATTATTTCGCGTTACAAACCTATCAAATATAGGGACAGAAAGATTCAAGCCTATATATTTATTAAGATTATTATTGAGCTGAGAGCCGAAGCTACTCGAGGTAACACCTTTCATCGTATAATAACTGGTTCCAAGTCCAAGGCTGAGCGAAAGAGTAGGCATATAAGTAGCACGAGCAATTTTAATATTCAAATCACTACCCTCAAGACGATACTTTGCTGCCAGCACACTAGATTTCTGCGTTACCGCAATCTGATATAACTCATCAGGAGGAGTCAGTTTTGAGAAAACAATAACTGTTTCGGGTTGTACCACATCAAAACCTTCCGGAGTAGGCAATTCGAGCAATTGACTCAAATCCAATAAAGCTAACTTATAACTATTATTATTTTGTACAGCTGCCAACTTATTTTGTTCAACGGTAGAACGAGCCTCAGCTACTTCAGCCGGCGAAGTTTTGCCCAATCGTTCCATCCGTACAAGCCTATCAAGTTGTTGTTGACTCAGAGTAATCTGCTCTTCGGCAACCTTACAAAGTTCCTTATCAAGCAACGTCTGCAAATAACTCGAAGCAATATTAATAGAAATATCATCTTTTGCTTTCTGCAGATCCGCAAGAGCCGCCTTCAGATTCACTTGCGACAATTTATACTGATTAGGGATACGAAATCCGGTAAATAAAGGAACGCTAGCACCCACAGAAAAGTTAGTATTACTACTGTGAGTATTGCTATACGAATTATCAACAGGCGATGCAGCTCGTCCCCAACTGAAATTCTGCCCTGCGGTACCGGTTACATCCGGCAGCCGAGCCCACTTATTAGTATTGAGTTCTATCTCGCTCTGCCGTGCGGTCAAAGCCGACTGTTGAATGGAAATATTGTGAACAATGGCGTACTCGATACACTGTCGAAGTGTCCATGCAGCATTTTTTTGTTCTGATTGGGCGTGCATCGTAAGCGGAACAACGCCTGCCACAACCAACAATTTAATTAATCTTATTCTCATACTACTAATTATTATTGTCCTTCTTCTTTCCGTTCTGATTATCCTGCTTTACATCGCCCCGAACCTTATCGCCAGCTTTCAAGCCTTTCATTATTTCAATCTTAACACCATCGCTCATTCCTGTCGTGACAAGTTGTTTACGGAACTTTTGGTGAGGGATACTGTCTGTCAAGACGTATGCGTATGCATTTTTACCATTGAACTCTACCGCTCCTTCAGGAATAGTCACTACTCGCGAAGCTCTTTGGAGAACTATCTTCGCATTAGCCGAATAACCTGAACGTATATGAGCATGGCGAGCGTTAACTGCCGCTTTTATTTCGAACTGATTCGAACCATTTTGCTTAGTAGCCTGAGGAGAAATATATTCGAGCATAGCATCGAAAGTAAGATTCTGAAGTGCGCCAATAGTCAATGTCAACGGCATTCCTTCGTGCAACAGTCCTACTTCCGTTTCGTCAATATTACCATCAAATATCAAATCGTTCATATTGGCCACAGTAGCAATTGTTGTTCCATCGTTGAAAGTATTACTCATAATAACCGAGTTTCCCTTCTTGATGGGTATATCAAGAATTAACCCATCTATCGTAGATCGAATCAATGTGCTACTGAAAGAAGCACTATTCTTTGTTATACCTTCACGGATAATCTGCAACGCGTCTTTTGCTGTTTTACTTTCTTCTTTTGCCGTATTTAATGTGAGCAGACTCTTCTCATAATCTTCTCGACTAATGAGTTTATCGTCAAACAGTTTTTTCATACGGTCAAAATCTTTCGCGTATTGTTTTTGGTTGATTTCAGCGATGCGCACTCTATTTTCTGCCGAGTTGAGCGAACCCAAATCAGGAATGACACGTACTTTTGCAATAACTTCACCCTTATGAATTGCCTGTCCAGCCTTTTTATAGACATCGCTAATAATACCCGAAATTTGGGGCTTGATTAGAATTTGATCACGAGGCACAATAGTACCTGTTGCCACCGTTGATTTTTCCAGATCGGAGATCGTGGCAGTATAAGTGTCATAGACTACCTCTTTGGGCTTAGACTTCGTATAAAGAAACATAAACGTTCCTACGAAAATCAGTGCTATTATGACAAACAGCAAGATTCTAAAAAACTTTTTCATATCTATTTTATTACTATTATATTAGACCTTTATATAATTCTCATTCGTCTCTTATCGCATCAATCGGTTTGATAGCCAATGCACGGAATGCCGGTGCCAATCCAGCGACCATACCCAAAGAGAGCAACAGAAAAGCCACTCCAAGAGCCATACCGAATGAAACCTGAAATTGAATACCACTAAACGTATCACCCGAATTGATACCTACCTCTAAAACCTGCAATACCAATACAGCAAAACAAATTCCCGTCATACCGGCGATCAACGTAAGTACCATACTTTCGGATAGAATCTGTTGCAATATATCCCGAGGTTGAGCCCCTATGGCACGTCGAATTCCTATTTCAATAGTTCTTTCTCTCACGGTTACCATCATGATATTACTTACCCCGATAATTCCGGCCAACAATGTACCGAGTCCAACCAACCAAACCAGAATTCTGATACCGGTAAACAAGTTGTCGATCATCGAGAACATTGCCTCGGCATTAAGAAGTTGCATAGACTCACCATCATCGGGAGCAATAAGATGTTTTTCCTTCAAAACTTTCTCAATTTGTGGCTGTACATCAGTAATCTTATGCCCCGGCTTTACCAGCACACACATCAAGTCGACCTGATCTCCTCTATTGTATATTTCCTGATAAGTAGTATATGGTATAACGATACTTTGCGAAGCACGTCCACCAATATTCACATTGCTCTCCGAGCCCGATACACCAACAACACAATAGTACGTACTACCAACCTGAATATACTTGCCACAGGGATCTACTCCATTTTCAAACAATTCCTGCTTCACACGTTTTCCTATAGTACAGACTTTGCGATGCTGACGAATATCAATATCATTAATGAAACGTCCAGAGATCATTTTCTGCTCTTCTATTTTTGTATACTCAGGATAAAGTCCCTTTACTGTATAAGAGCCCTTTTTATCTTTATATACCGCAACCATCCCCCATGAAGCATTATGTGGAGTAACAAGTTCCAGACCTGGCACTTTACTTTGAACCAACGCCATATCACTCATTACCATGTTCCAACGGCGTCCCTTACGAAAACCTTTATAAGCCTTTGATGTAGGCTGGGCCCACATAAAACCAGAGTTGGTTGCAAAGCCTGCAAAGTTTTGCGACATCATTTGTTGCAAGCCTTTACCGCCTCCAATAAGAGCGATCAACATAAAGATTCCCCAGAAGACTCCAAACGCAGTAAGCAAACTTCGAGTTTTATTTCGAGTAATCGTGAGAAGTATCTCGCCCCATGTATCTATATCCATTTTCATAACTATTCTGCTCTTAATGCCTCAATAGGTCTAATTTTCGTCGCTTTGCGAGCGGGGAAAAATCCGGCCAATGTTCCGGCAATGATTAAAGTAACTGTTGCTTGTATTGCGACACTAATATCTACCGTAGGGTTAGAGAATACTGTTGTCGAAAAAACTCCGGCATCCATTGTCTGATTGCCAAAAAGTGCATTCATATATTCGGTAGCCGCTACTCCGGCGAACATGCCTATGTAACCGAAAAGAGCCGTAATTGCAATACTTTCGGCAATGATAAGTTTCAAAATAGAACCGGGCTTGGCCCCTAAGGCCTTCCGAATACCAAATTCGCGAGTTCTTTCCCTCACTGTTATCAGCATGATATTGCTCACACCTACTATTCCGCTCAACAATGTAAAGATACCAATAACCCAAATTGCGACCTTCAAGATATGATTGCCCTGTTGCTGGTCCAAATACTGCTCCAAACGGTTCCATATCCAGATAGCCGATTTATCGAGAGGATCAAAGTTGTGTACTTTCCCCATTGCTGTACGATAACTATCTTCAAAATCAGAATTCGCAGGCTTGGTATCCAACCCTTTCGTAGTGAAAATAATATCATCTATCGAATCTCCTTTACAATAAATCAATTGAGAAGTAGTAAAGGGTACATAAGCATCGTTCGACTGATTTTCACTGTCTACAGCGTAAATACCAATAACCTGATACATTAGCCCATTAACGTTGACCAAAAACCCTATCGGATTAGTCTGATGGAGAAACAATGTTTTTACCGTTTTCTCACACAGCACAACGACCTTCCGTTTTTCATTAATATCTTGTTCGTTTATAAAACGGCCCATTTTCATTTTACACGACTCGATCTTCACATAATCCGGATTTACTCCAACAATTGATAAAGACGTACCCTGCGCACCATAGCTCACTGTATCCGAATGCGAAGTTGTAGCTCCAGCAGTCACTACATTTTTGTTAAAATGAGTTTTCAAGAGCTGAACATCCTTATTTTTAAATAATATTCTACGGCCAATAGCCAAACCATTGAAAGGCTTAGAAGTCTGTCCAGCAAATATGCGAACAGAATTCAGCGCACGCGATTGGGCATTTTTCTCAAAAGCATGGATCAATCCATTACCGGCTCCAAGAAGTACAATAAGAATAAAGATACCCCATGCCACAGAAAAACCGGTGAGAAAGGTACGCAACTTATTGCGCTTGATAGTGCCATATATCTCTTGCCAAAAATCTATCATCCGAAACTAGTTTATTAAAAAAATTATTTCATAATACCATTCATGCCAAAAGGAGAAGCATTGTGATCTATATTTTCTTCGATTTGACCGATAATACCATCCTTTATATGTATTATCTTATCGGTTTGATTGGCAACACCACTTTCGTGAGTCACAACTACGATCGTCTGCCCTTGAGCATGCAACTCTTTCAAAATATCCATCACCTCTACCGAAGTTTTACTATCCAAAGCACCTGTGGGCTCATCGGCAAGAATAATTTGCGGTTGCGTTATTAATGCTCGAGCAATAGCTACTCGCTGCTTCTGACCACCACTCATTTCATTTGGCATGTGCATCGCCCAATCTTTCAAACCAAGTCGATCCAAATATTCCATAGCCAACTGGTTACGTTTTTTACGCCTCATACCCTGATAGAAAAGAGGCAGTGCCACATTTTCCATTGCGTTTTTGAACGAGATCAAATTGAATGACTGAAAAATAAAGCCAATCATCCGATTTCGATATTCGGCAGCTTTTCTTTCACTGATACCCTTTATTAATATATTGTTAAGGTAATATTCTCCCGAGTCATAATTGTCGAGAATACCCAATATATTAAGTAAGGTAGATTTTCCTGAACCAGAAGCTCCCATTATGGAAACGAACTCTCCCTTTTCAATATTCAAATCAATTCCTTTCAGTACATGGAGCGGTGCACCATTATTATACGTTTTATTGATTTCTTTCAGTTGTATCATCATAACATAAGGAAATAATTAATCGATGTTTTATAGTAAGACGAATCAAAGATACAAAAAGTTGCATTTTTGTAGGAAAATAGTAGAATAATTTTCAATCAACCTACAAAAGTTCTAAAATAGTATCGATTTATTGAAAAAACATTTTGTAAATTGAAACATCTTTGCGTAATTTGTAGACAAATAAAACAAATTTATCATCCAACACAAGTATCATGAATACAACAATAGAAAAGCCCTACGTAGTAGGTATTGACATAGGCGGCACTAATACCGTCTTTGGTATAGTAGACGCCCGTGGCACCATCATTGCCTGCGACGCAGTAAAAACAGCCGCATATCCTACCGTTGATGAATATGCAGATGCCGTTTGCGCCGGTCTGAGCAAATTGTTTGAGGCTAATGGCGGAGCAAGCAAAATCAAAGGTATCGGTATAGGTGCTCCAAACGGAAACTATTATAGCGGTACGATAGAATTTGCTCCAAACCTTCCATGGAAGGGAGTAATTACATTGGCTACCATGTTTGAGAAACGCCTTGGTATCCCCACAGCTTTAACAAACGATGCAAATGCAGCCGGTATTGGCGAGATGACTTACGGTGCAGCTCGCGGTATGAAGGATTTTATCATGATTACCTTGGGAACAGGCGTAGGTAGCGGTGTAGTAGTCAATGGACAAATGGTCTACGGACACGATGGATTTGCAGGCGAATTAGGACACACTATCATTCGCCGCGGCGGACGTGTGTGCGGTTGTGGCCGCAAAGGTTGCTTAGAAACATATTGTTCGGCAACGGGTGTAGCTCGTACTGCACGCGAAATGCTGACAGCAAGTACCGAGAGCAGTCTGTTGCGCAACATTCCTGCAGAAAGTATCACATCAAAAGATGTATATGACGCTGCTGTAAAAGGAGACAAAATTGCTATTGAGATCTTCAACTTCACCGGTGAAATTCTTGGTGAAGCTATTGCAGATTTCATTGCATTCTCTAGTCCTGAAGCTATTATCCTCTTTGGAGGCTTGGCTCACTCTGGTGATTTCATTTTCAAACCGGTTCAAAAAGCCATCGATGAAAACATCCTTCCGATATACAAAGGAAAGACTAAGTTATTGTTCTCTGAAATGAAAGATTCTGATGCTGCCGTACTAGGTGCCAGCGCATTAGCTTGGGAGCTAAAGGACATCAAAGCATAATCTAGCACTATTATTGCTAAAAAGCAATGGACTCAAAGACCCGGTTCTACGATAACGTTGAACCGGGTCCTTTTTATGATTAACCACATGCGACACACTATATAAAAGAAATTAAAAACCTACAACAGACAATTCTTCAACATCTGTCAGAGAGAAAATAGCATGGCTACATGCTATTCGTTTTTTGCAATCAGTGCAATGTGAATATTACTCGATATTCTGATACATTCTTATTCCAACCTAAACTAAAGTTCATTATAGAGCACTATTTCTAGCTAACATGACAACAATAACGTTCGCACTCGTCATGCACAAATCGGGCACCCAGCTATCTGTAGGGCATCGTTTAGATTGAGTCTAAATAGACCCCTACCGGAAATAACGTTCCTACAATATGCTCTTAGCCCGATTTTAAGACCTTTTTTCGCTGGCGTTGTATATGGTGCATCATTAACATGCTGTGTGATAGTGCGTAATGGTGTCATACTGAAGTGACAAAGGTTGAAAATAGAGTTGTATTGCAGAAAAAAAAGAATCGATGAATAGCCGCATATCTGTTGTCTTATTTCCATGTAAATAATTAGAACGCTACCCCATTTCAGCAAAAGAAAGCAACGATATAATGCATTGTACACAATCATTTTTCATAACAGATCTCAAAGTGAACATTCTCCGATATTCTGATACTTTCTTATCCGAACCTTAGCTACAGGCCATTGTAGGTTACTATTTTTGCTATTATTACATCACTCGGACATAACTCGAATTAGAGCCGCAGCATAGGCACATTGTATGTAATTCACTGATAGACAGCGAGAAATTCATAAGGACGAAACTAAATGTTTCTAGTTACAAACATTTAGTTTCGTCCTTATGAATTTTTATGTTCGTCGTTATCATTTTTCGAAAACTAAGTGTCGATTCCGCGCATTTGAAAGTATCACTTCGATATGGTTAAAATAGTATCAGTATCATTCCTAATGTTCACTTCTGAAAACGTGGTCGGAAAAAGAATTCTCGCACGCCAACTTTCATCACCCCCTTGTATCGCCCATTATCAGGGCTAATTTGACAGAAATCATAACGTATTGATTCTCACAGAGAAAACATGTTTTTCGTGTCCCATTTTGGCGTCATGCACACGTATAGGTCTGATATACAGTAAGTAACGGTGATAGATAGGTTTTCGTAACTATAATAGAAAAAAAGAGGTTTTACATATCTACACGAGGTATCTTTAAGTATCGGTAAGAACCGGCGACTTCAACAAATCTGTATTGTCTTTATCCTTCCAAAACGTCATATGCTCCTAAAAATGTTGTCGTATGTTAGTTTTTCCGAAAACTTAAGGACGTCACCGAAAAAACTAACATACGACAACGGCGGCTGTACACTTGTTTTGCCTTGCAAAAAATCAACCGTATGTCGCAGCGGTAACTAACGGATGTTGTTGACGAAACTAACGTTAGTTGTTAGGATAACTTCCGTTAGTTACCGCAGTAACATACAGTAGTTTCGGCTGCGACATACGTCTGTTTTTAGAGGCCTATTTTTTAACTGTAGTTCCCATACTGAAAAAGTGGCAAGCATGCACAGACGATTACTTAGGACTAATCATAATAGGATTATCCCTTTTTATCGTCCCATTCTTTTATATAAAAAAGCAAACACAATGATAAACATAACCAATTGAATTATAAAAACAGGATATAAGATGCTAGCATTAGTATATCTAAAGATAAAACTTACAGCTGAAACAGGAAAAGTAAAAATATAACCCCACATAGCCCAATCTCCATATAACAAGTCATCAGGATATAAGGAACATACCGATACTGAACCAAAGCCAACATAGAAAAAAGCAATCCAGAAAGCGACTGGCTTTTTCTTTAGAAATTTCAAAATAATATTCATGACTACTATGTTTTTAAAACCCTAATGCTTCTAAAGCTTTCTTTAATTCAAAAATTGGCTTAAATATTAAAGCCACCGCTAGTGCTCTTCCCCTCTCTATGGTAGATACATTGGGAGAAGCAGCTATCGCAGTTTCTAGTATGTATAACATTCTATCTGCATCCCATACCGTAGTATTTTTCAGTTAATTGATCCACAGTACTCCATCTTGCAATTGCGGGATCATAAAATCTCGCACCATAGTCGTACCAGTTCAGCCCCCTCTCCGTGTCCAGCTCCTTTCCGTTGTACCGGTAGGCTGATTGCTCGTGGCATTGCCCTCCGCATACGACATGCCGAAAGGATAATAGTGCGAGGACTGTACGGCCGTACCGCTTGCATCCGCCACCACGCGGTTGTTACCCTCGTGGTCCTTCACATAGAAGTAGTAAGCGCCCCCCTTCGATGTAGCCTCCGTCCGTCAGAATCCTTTTCAATGTACCGTTTTCGTAAATCATATTTCCACAGTAATCCGTTTGTTTGCTGTCACCGCTCCACTGCTGCACCGTCTTCAACTTCGCCCCGTCGGCAGCGTACACGTATGTATTGGTCGCCGAGCCCGAAGAATTGGCTATCGCCAGCGTCATCGGCAAATTTAATAAATTGTAAGCAATATTGCTAATTCCCTTGTCCAACTCTTTTTATTAAATTTCCATTGCAACCATAGTAGTGCGCGCTCTGTGGTGAGAATAAATCAATATATCGCTAGTATTATATAAATAGATCTATCACGTTTCCTAGATATAGAGGTGAGATAATAAAAAAAAGAAGACTTAATCGGTACTGAAAATGTACACTAAAGATAATATATAGTACTTATTAATAAAAGCCGACGAAGGATGCATGACAATTTATTTTGCATCAATAAGAATGTGCACAAACAAGCGCGTTTCTCCCTTTTCCGATGAGCACCTTATTCCCCACGAAAACTGCGCGCAAGCAAATGCGATAATCCTTCGAAATCGCTTATAAATCTATCTCCGTAAGCATCGATATTTCTCAGATTCCTCACATATTTTTTGGAGCTCGAGCACTGCCAAACTAGATATTCATATAATAATATAACTTCTATTTTCTTTCAAAACGAACGTATCGTACCAACGGTAATTGGTTATTCCTATAACTTTATCTAGAATTAATTTATTCACAATTACTTGCGAACCAATCTTACGAACTTCTCTGGATAAGGAGTTTCAAAACGCATGAGTTGACGTGTAACCGGATGATAGAAATACAATCTGAAAGCATGAAGCGCCAGCCTACCGATAGGATTTTCGTTGCATCCGTACTTAAAATCGCCGACTACAGGATGTTGCAGATCTTGCATGTGGACACGAATTTGGTTTTTGCGTCCTGTTTGTAACTTGAGTTCAACAAGAGAATATTGTTTGCCACATTCAATCGTATGATAATCTGTAATAGCATACTTGCCCCCATTATCAACAGGGCTGCTATATGTCAGAAAGGTCTTATTTTCCATCAGCCAATTAGCTACCTGACCGTCATGAGGTTGTATCTCCCCGCAGACGACAGCTATATAGCGACGATCTACGATCGTTTCTTTCCACGTATGCTCCAAATCCTGTTGCACATCTACAGACTTGGCATAAATGATCAGACCGGAGGTGCCACGGTCGAGGCGGTGCACAACATGAGCTGTACAATTTTGTCCACCTTGATAAAGGTAATCATCAAGCAACGTTTTAATATTCGTGCTTTTCTTACCCACACCCATAGAGAGCACATTGGGTTCCTTATCAATTACAATGATCCAACGATCTTCGTATACGATATGATAATACGGATTTTTATGTTCTACCGACTTATCACGGTGTTTGCTGACTTCAACTGTCATGCCCGGCTTAAGTTGAAAATCAAAATGCGATTCCAACTTGCCATTAACCCGCACGCCGTTGCCCGAAAGAATGGCTTTCGCCTTAGTCCGACTAATGCCTTCTAACTTCTGCATCAGAAGTTCAAGCAATCCCTTCTCTTCAGCCACCTTGAATGTTATAAAACGCGCCGTCTTATTTCCTGAATTTCTCATACCGTTTCAATTATTGTACAAAGATAGAGCAAGCTCAAGACAATAGAAAATAAATCTCTATTTATTAACTATTCATTAGTTCGATATTACAAAAATAGCGAACAAATAAGATAAATTCCTGCACCCAACAAAGCACTAACAGGTATAGTAAGTACCCAAGCCACCATCAGATTTTTGGTAATACCCCAACGAACCGCCGATAACCGCTTGCTTGCACCAACGCCAACAATAGAACCGGCTATGGTGTGAGTGGTGCTTACGGGGATTTTAAGGTACTCAGTAATGTAGAGAGTAATAGCACCGGCCGTTTCGGCAACGACACCTTCAAAAGGCGTCACCTTTGTTATTTTCGAACCCATCGTCTTAACAATACGCCAGCCACCAGACATCGTGCCGATAGAGATAGCCAAGAAACAGGCAAAAGCAACCCAGTCGGGAACATCGTCAATTGTCTCAACTCCCATACCGATACCTAATGGATGAGCAGCAATCATCGCGGCAGCAATGATACCCATCACTTTCTGCGAATCGTTGAGACCGTGCCCCGTACTAAACAATGCGGAAGAGACAAGCTGCAGACGTTTAAACCATACTTCGGCACGCAAATGCGAGACTCTCTTACAAGCATATAACACAATATATGAAAGAAGAAGAGCAATAATCATACCGATAAACGGTGCAAGAAAAATAAAGGCTGCAATCTTAAGAATAACAGCAGAATGAATAGCCTGCCAACCATTTGCCATAATAGCCGAACCGGCAAAACCTCCGATCAAGGTGTGAGAAGAAGAAGACGGAATACCTTGCCACCAAGTAAACAAGTTCCATATAATCGCAGCTATGACACCAGCCAATATGATAGGCAAGGTAATATACTGCTGATATACTGTTTTGGACACCGTGTTGGCAATACCGAAATCTCCGATTAAATATTTGGAAATAAAGAATGCAACAAAATTAAAAAATGCCGCCCACAAAACAGCTTGAAAAGGCGTCAACACCTTAGTAGAAACAATAGTGGCAATAGAATTTGCCGCATCATGGAAGCCGTTGATATAATCGAACAGCAAGCCAAGAACAATAATTGCGATAAGAATAATCATAAACTAAATAGCATTAAGCATATTTTACGATAATCGTCTTCAAAGCTTTTCCTACGCGTTCGCCCGCATCTGTAGCTTTTTCGAGCTCGTAAAGAATATCTTTAGTTTTGATTATTTCGATACCGTCTTTTTCATCTTCGAAAAGGTGGATGATAGCCAATTCGTAAACATCATCTGCCTGATTCTCGAGATCATGCAACTCTTTGCAACGGGCTTTCAGATGAATGGCATTCTTTCGAAGAGCTTCAAGCTCTTCCATTGCCGTAGCGATACACTCTGCATCTTTCTTTACTAAATCTGCAAGGTCGGAAGCTTCTTTTACATTCTTCTTAGGATTGTAGATTGCGATACGCTTAGCGCAACTGTTGATTCGATCAATAACATCATCAAGATAATCGGCAAGTAGATGAATGTCTTCTCTGTCAAAAGGTGTGATAAACGAAGTGCTCAATTCCTCGAAAACTCGATGTGATAATTGATCACCTTTACGTTCTTGTTCCTTAATCTTACGATAATAATCCATCCGTTCTTCTTGCTCAACACACTGGATGGTCTTTGTCAACAGATCAGCAGCTACAAGCAATACATCAGAAAGCTGTTTCAACAAATCAAAGAATTTAGGTTCTTTAGGCGTGAAACGACTAAAAAATGAATTGTTCATTGAAGTAAGTTTTAAATTGTAAGTATATTAATTCCATTTCATTGCAAAGGTAAAAAGCGGATATTACAAAGTTGTTACAAATGCTGTTTTTTATTAAAAAACTTTTCGCATTTCTCCTTTATAGTCTAAATTTTCATAGAGTTTCAATAATTATCTTTATTTTTGTTTCATCAAAATTTAATATACATGAAGAAGATTCTTATTGCCGTTTGCTTGCTATTGGCAGCCTCAACACACACAATCGCGCAACACGTATCAATAACGATACACGGAAATCAAGGCACTCGCATTATTCCTAAAGAAATCTATGGACAATTTTCTGAGCATCTCGGTTCGTGCATATATGGGGGACTATGGGTTGGAGAAAATTCTGATATTCCCAACATAAAAGGATATAGAGCTGATGTGCTCAAGGCATTGAAAGAACTGCATATCCCCGTATTGCGCTGGCCTGGCGGATGTTTTGCCGACGAATATCACTGGATGGATGGTATCGGACCAAAAAAGAAGCGCCCCAAAATGCTAAATGATAATTGGGGTGGCACGCTAGAAGACAATAGTTTCGGCACAAATGAATTTCTTAATCTATGCGAAATGCTGGGTTGCGAGCCATACGTCAGCGGGAATGTAGGAAGCGGTACCGTAGAAGAATTGGCCAAATGGATCGAATATATGACATCGGATGGGGATTCTCCAATGGCCAATTTGAGACGTTCGAACGGAAGAGAAAAACCGTGGAAAGTGAAATATATCGGAATTGGCAACGAAAGTTGGGGATGTGGGGGCAATATGCGTCCTGAATATTACTCGGACCTATATCGTCGCTACTCCAAATTTTGCTGGGATTATAGCGGCAACAAACTTTTCAAAATAGCTAGCGGTGCCAGTGACTATGACTATAACTGGACTGATGTGCTGATGAACAATGTGGGTGAGCGAATGAATGGGCTTTCTCTGCATTACTATACTATAAGAGACTGGAATCACAAAGGCAGAGCAGCAAATTTCTCGGATAATGATTACTATGCGACAATAGGCAAATGTAGAGATATTGAAACCGTGATCAAAAAACATTGCGAAGTGATGGACAAATACGATAAAGAGAAGCATATATCATTGATGTTGGATGAATGGGGAACTTGGTGGGATGAAGAACCCGGAACCATTGCGGGACATTTGTTCCAACAAAACACCATGCGAGATGCGATGGTTGCTTCACTGACTTTCGACATATTCCATAAATACACGGATCGTTTGAAAATGGCAAACATTGCACAAATAGCCAATGTGTTGCAGGCAATGGTACTGACAAACGGAAAATCGATGATACTAACTCCTACTTACTATGTATTTAAAATGTACCGTGTGCACCAAGATGCAACATTCTTGCCTCTCGATCTGACTTGCGACAGCATTAAAGCTGATAATTATACAATACCATTAGTCAGTGCTACAGCGTCGAAAGATAGCAAAGGGGTTATTCATATTTCTCTTTCGAACATTGATCTGAAAAACACAAAAGAAGTAATAATCAATCTCTCCGGAATACACACTAAAAGGATTAGTGGTGAGATTTTAACCTCCAAAAACATCTCTGACCATAACACGTTCGAAAACCCTAATACCCTAATGCCAAAGATTTTCAACGATGCAAAGCTCAACAAAGAAGTATTAACAGTAAAACTGCCTTCGAAATCAATAGTCACCCTAACTTTACAGAATTAACAGCAGGCCAACTATTAAGGGCAGACTGCAGGTGAGCTCGTAAACAGAACAGGTTTAAGCAAACGAAAATCAAATCATTCTATTGTTCGCTAGAATTGTTTTACTAACTTTGCAGTTACGTCGAATAGAAAAAGACAACAACTGAAAAATATAAAGCATAAATATGACGAGTGAAGAATTGATGAGAGAAACCATCCGATTGGCAAACGAGAATATAAAAAATGGCGGCGGTCCTTTTGGAGCATTGATTGCTGATAAAGATGGCAATATAGTATCTACAGGAGTAAACAGAGTAACAGCTAACAACGATCCTACAGCACATGCAGAAGTCTGTGCCATCCGAAACGCTTCTGAAAAATTAAAGACATTCAATTTAGAAGGATACACCATCTATACCTCATGCGAGCCATGTCCTATGTGCTTAGGAGCAATATATTGGGCGCATTTAGACAAAATATATTATGGCAATACAAAATCTGATGCGAAGAAGATAAACTTTGACGATTCTTTCATCTATGACGAACTATCCTTAAGTCCGGCCGAGCGTAAACTAGCTTCGCAACAGTTACTACATGGCGAAGCTATCAAAACCTTCGAAAGTTGGGCAGGCAAAACAGATAAGACTCCTTATTAGAGAAGATCAAACCTCATAAACTTCTTTGTAAATAAGACTTCGAACCTCTTTAAAGTCAGTAGTGCTTTGCAAATCGCCATAAGCCATAAGCGACATTGGATAGAAATCATCACTTGAACGATAAGGTGGTTGTTCATAATAATTATTCCATAACTTAAAACCCTGTCGGGTATAAAATTTAACCCGCCGCGAAGCCTGAGCATTAAGAGGGAGCTCCACTTCGAGCACAATAGGCCCGCCAACTATCTTCTTTAATAGATAAAGAGAAAAAGCCCCATAACCCTTTCCTTGCATAGATTTGTCTATAGCGAAATGCTCTATATATGTAAATTTCGGAAAACTCCAATAAGTGATAAAGCCAAGCAATTGATCTTTTTCAAGAATAATATTATTATAAAATAAAGGATTGGAATCGGTATAATCACGAAAATCGCATAGGTCACGATATTCATTCTTTGGAAAAGAGTCAATCAAAAGTGTCTCTACAAAGTGATAATATTGGGTGTCGCAAGTATTAATCTGTTTCAGCTCCATCTTTTGCATTTTTTGATTATTGCAAAGATAAGAATTAGTGACAAATGGTACAAGAATCTCATCCACCATTATTATTAAAGTAACCAATAGCCACTTCTAACATGCAAAATCCCCACTAGGATAACTTAAATACCTAGCGGGGATAATGATAAGAATATTGTCATTCCTAAAAGAAATGCCTATTTTTTAATGTTCAGGCTCTCTTTCCGAGGATTTCTGAATTCCCTAATAATAAACATGATAATTGCTGCAACCAAAAGACCAACGGCAAAAAACGCAATAGACTCTGTTATTTGCAAACTTTCAGGATTAAAAGTCATCTCTATCTGATGTTTACCCGCAGGAATATTCATAGCACGAAGAATATAATCGGCACGGGCAATCTTAGCGGGTTGTCCATCTATGGTAGCTTTCCAACCCGGATAATATATTTCGGAGAAGACAACCACTCCAGCCTTTGGCGTAGATGCATGATAGACTAGCTTATTGGGAGCATAAGAAACCAAATCAATCTTTGAGAGTGTAGTATCTTTATTACAAACCGTTACGGCGCCAAGGGCATCTTTAAAAGATGCATCTACGACGGCAGTCTGAGTAGGCAACTCTTTTCCGGTATTCTGAATCTCTTCATCGGCATTGTTCACATAATGTACTTTATCTACAAACCACGCATTACCATAAGCATAAGGATTTTCGACAGGTACGGTCTGGTTCTGAGAAACAGGAAAAATAAAATACTTAGTATTCAGCATGTTCAATACAGGGAACTTGTTGCCATCAACTAGATTCATCTGTCCTTTAACCTTATATATTTCCTGTCCGGCAATGTTCATTTCAGGAGAAATATGATGTTCTATCATTTCCTGATAACGACGAAGCTTAGCAGCATGATAACCACCTACACTTTTGTGCCAGTAAGCAGTACCATTCTCATTAAAGGTATCACCTGCAAAATTCAGCACCCTATAATCAAGCGACTTGTCTTTTAAAATTTGCTGATCTGTCGGCGATTTTTCAAATTTCGTCACTGTTTGATCTTTAGGGACAAACTCGTTATCATACAAATAGCGTTTATTAACACCCCACATATCAATCAAGCAAAGCAAAACAATACCAACAACGGTATATGTGGCATTGAGTTTCTTCTTGATGAAGAGGTACAATAAAGCACATCCCACTAATATATAGATCAAGCTACGCCATGCATCAGAAGACACCATGGAGCTGCGGACATCTGAAATATTCGTCAAAATAGGAGCCAATTGAGCACCCGGTATTGCTTTCTGCAATGCCTGCATTTCTTGAGTCGGAACAAACGAATCGGTTATCATTCCAGGGAAAAGTGCCAATAATAAGGCAAATCCCGCAGTAAGACAAAAGCTGATAATAATACCACGACGATTCTTCTGAATAACTTCCGGCTCTTCTATAATCTTTTTCAAAGCAAACACAGCCAATAAAGGTATTGTAAATTCTGCAATTACCAATATGGAAGATACTGCACGAAACTTATCGTAGAAAGGCATGTAGTCAATAAATATATTCGTCAGTCCCATGAAATTCTTACCCCACGCCAAAACGATAGAGAAAATAGTGCCTATAACAAGCGCCCATTTCATAGAACCTTTGACTACAAAGCAGCCAACGAAGAACAAGAACAGAATAAATGCACCTACATATACAGGACCAGCAGTTCCAGGTTGGTCTCCAAAATATTGCGGCAGCTGTTGATAAAGTTGTGCATAATTGGCATCAGCCTTTTGCATCGCTTTTTCATTCTGAGCAATAGGCACTGTAGCGCCACCTTTGGCATTAGGGACTAACAATGTTGCCGTTTCGGTGATACCATAACTCCATTGAGTAATATAGTCTCTATCAAGTCCACTCTTTGTCTTGTTGGTTTGATCGCCAGTTTGAGTCAGTTCGGACTTACCACGCATTGTTTGTTTAGAGTACTCATAAGTATGGTATAAGTTAGACAGATTGATGCATACGCCCAGCACAACTGCGGTAACCAATACCCCCGTCGACTTGAAAAAAGATTTCCATTCTTTCGATTTATAAGCTTGTTCCAAATAAGCCAGAAACATAAAGAAGATGAGAAACATAAAATAATAACTCATCTGCACATGGTTCGACTTAATTTGCAGAGCAACGAAAAGAGTCGTGAGTATACCGCCCAGCAAATACTTCTTACGATAAGCGAGTACCATACCCGCTATCGTTGGTGGTATATACGCCAAGGTGTAAAATTTCCAAATATGACCGGCAGCAATCAATATAAAGAAATAGGACGAAAATGCCCATACTATTCCTCCTAAACCAGATAGCCATACCGAAACGCCAAATGCACGAAGCAATATATAGAAGCCAAGCATCATAACAAATGCCAACCTTATATAATCGGGCAAATAAAGATGATAGATATTCTCGATAATACTCAACGAATTGGAAGAGTTATACGAAGGAGATATCTGATAGGTAGGCATACCACCGAAGATGGAGTTTGTCCAACGAGTGTGCTCGCCTGTCTTTTCATAATAATCTTTAGCCTCTTGCCCTGCTCCTACACCGGCAGAAGTATCTTGCTGGAAAATAACCCTATTCTCTATATCTGCCGGAAAGAAATAGGAGAACGAAAGCAGTACGAAGATCAGAATGGCTATCAGATCTGGAAGAATCTTTTTCATAAATATAATTAATATCTGTAATGTTCAGCTTTGTATGGTCCGTCGACATCGACACCAATATAAGCAGCCTGCTCCGAAGTCAGTTTAGAAAGCTTTACGCCAATTTTCTCAAGATGTAAGCGAGCTACTTCCTCGTCCAAATATTTGGGCAAACGATAAACGTCAACATCATATTTTTTGTTGAACAATTCTATCTGAGCCAAGGTTTGATTGGTAAAAGAATTACTCATAACAAACGAAGGATGACCTGTTGCACAACCTAGATTAACCAAACGGCCATCTGCTAGCAAAATGATGCTATGCCCATCGGGAAAATAATAGCGGTCTACTTGGGGCTTGATATTGACACAGCGAATTCCAGAATATGCTTTCAATGCATCTACCTGAATTTCATTATCAAAATGACCTATATTACAAACAATAGCTTGATCCTTCATTTTAGCAATATGATCAACGCGAATAACATCAATATTACCGGTGGTAGTCACAAAGATATTACCTTGTGTACAAGCTTCTTCCATTGTCGTGACTTCAAATCCTTCCATAGCAGCCTGTAAAGCACAAATAGGATCTATTTCTGTCACCATAACACGAGCGCCATAAGAACGCATAGATTGTGCACAGCCCTTGCCTACCTCACCATAACCGGCAACAACAACTGTTTTTCCGGCAATCATCACATCCGTTGCACGTTTGATACCATCGGCAAGAGACTCACGACATCCGTACAAGTTATCGAACTTGGATTTAGTAACAGAGTCGTTTACATTGAAAGCTGGGAACAGTAGTTCTCCCTGCTCTTGCATCTGATACAAGCGATGAACACCCGTTGTCGTTTCTTCCGAAACGCCACGCATTCCTGCAGCTACACGATGCCAACGATCTTTGTCGGCAGACAGAACTTTCTTCAATATATCATTCAAGGCAATTTCATCGCCAGCTTTCACTTCGACGTCAAGAACTGATGCATCTTTCTCTGCATGATACCCTTGATGAATCATCAATGTAGCATCTCCGCCATCATCAACAATCGTATCAGGTCCTTTTCCTCCAGGGAAATTCAACGCTTGCAATGTACACCACCAATAATCGTCGAGTGACTCGCCTTTCCATGCAAAAACAGCCACACCCATATCGGCTATAGCCGCAGCAGCATGATCTTGAGTAGAATAAATGTTGCAAGAACACCAACGGACTTCGGCGCCAAGAGCCACCAATGTTTTAATAAGAACAGCAGTCTGAATGGTCATGTGCAAAGAGCCCATGATGCGAGCACCTTTTAAAGGCTTCGATTCTCCATACTTTTCGCGAAGAGCCATAAGGCCGGGCATTTCTTTTTCAGCCATATCGATTTCCTTGCGTCCAAATTCTGCAAGGTTAATGTCTGCCACTTTATAAGGCAGGGTAGAGAATAATTCTTGTGACATATAAATATTTGTATTAAAAGATACTGCAAAGATAGTGCAAGCTAAAGACAATAGAAAATAAATTCATTTATTTTTGTGATAGAGAACAACCTACCGTTATCCAATAAAGTCATTGGTGCTGACATAGAAAGGTAGGTTTATAATGTCGACTCTTATACCATTTAACAAGGATATTACATTCTGACAGGTACTGAATAAGTTGACACAAACTTATTCACTCTTTTTAGCTTGTAAAAGCGCATACAGATATCATATATTTGATATTCTCTTTTACATTAGCCCTATCTTTAGTTATCTGAAATTGGACCATTCATATATTACTCTAAATACAGTCGTCGAATATTCCATTAAAAAAATTATCTTTGTCGTGTTATGTTTGCGTTTCTCATTCGTCTTAATAGTATAGATGGAACTAAAAGAATTTAAAATAGAAGTTCTTCCATTGCGTGGTAAAATGAGCGGGCTTGCCCGAAAGATACTTTCCGACCCTATCGATGCGGAAGATGCAGTGCAAGAAGTGATGATGAAGCTTTGGGACAAACGGCAGCAACTTGATGATTGCCGCAACGTCGAAGCATTTGTCATGACGATGACCCACCATACTTGTATCGATATGGACAGAGTAAAAAAGATAGGAGCCATGAGCACTGATGATTTACAACTGGCAGATACAGGAAATTCGGTAGACCATCTATGTGAGTTAAAGGATGAAGTAGAAATTATTCGGCATATTATAGATACGTTGCCGGAATTGCAACGCAACACCATCCGAATGAAGGATATTGAAGGTTACGAGAATGAGGAGATCGCTGAGATAATAGGTAGCAATGTTGAAACCGTACGAAGCAACCTTTCAAGGGCACGGAAGAAAGTGAAGACTATTTATCTGATGACAATAAAGAAAAGAAATAATATATGAAAAAAGTAAAGAACATCAAAGTATTGTTGGAAAAGTATCTTGAAGGAGAAACTTCGCATACGGAAGAGCTTGAACTACGGCGGTTCTTTGCTACGGCTAAGCACCTTCCCGAAGAGATAGCCGCTTATAAACCGCTCTTTGCCTATTTTGACAAAGAAGCGATGATAGAAAAGCGTCCTCGCTCTTCACATAAGCTATATATTCGATATACTTGGAGCGCTATCGCAGCATCTATATTCCTATTTTTAAGTATAGCCGGATATACCGGTTACTCACATCAAAACAAAGACTATGTTATTATTAATGGAGAAAAGTCCACAGACGTACGTTTGGCAAAAGAGCAAGCCAGAAAAGCTTTTGCTGAAGTCAGCTTCTCTAAGGAAGATATTGCCGATGATTTGATTCCACAAGATATGAAGGAGACAGTACAATGAAACAAAAAATGAGATATATTTTAAGCACCATACTATTAATGGTGACAATAAGTATTTCAGCTCAGGAAGGACTATATATTGGAGACATCTTTGAGCACTACGGCAAGCGACATGGTTCTACTATGGTACAACTCTCGGCCGACGTACTAAAGGCTTACGATATTACTCTATACAAAAGTCTTTCATTCCGGCCAGATGCTTCAGGTCCTTACAATTGGACATGGATTATGGCCTGTGTTGACCAAGACAAACACCGGGCAAAAAAAATTAAAGAGACGGTCTTCGACGGCAATCTGAAGTCCGGGTATTATCAACTGCCGCAGGCTAAGAAAGGCATTAACCGATTCATCTTATTTAAAACAGACGATAAAAGGAAACGAGCGACATTAATCTATATCGAAGGTACCCTCAATTCAGCAGAATTAGTATCAATGTTATTCTCTAAAAAATAAAGTAATATAAAACAAAAACAATATGAAAAAGCAACTCATTATTTTATCATTAGCATTGCTACCTATTATTGGCATTGCTCAGAACAACGACAATGAGAATTCATTGCCAGCTGATACGACAGTTGTTATCAAAGGTAGAAAGTACGTTATCCACGAAGCCGAAAAGAAACTGAACATCAAAGTTTATGGCAAGACACAGCGAGGTGATACCATTAAAGATGATATGATTTATGAGGCGACGTTCAATGACGAACAAACGACGGAAAGAAGATTTGAATTTTCAATGCCATTCCAGAAAAAAACGTATCACAAAAGACATTATGCCGCATTTCTTACAGGGATCTACATGGGATACAGTCAGTTGAATAATGATTTTGGATTTGCAGGTAGTGATGCCGCAGATTTGAAAGCATCCAGATCTTGGGAAATAGGCATCGGTATTACCAAAAGCCATTTCCAATTAGATAACGAAGGACATTGGTCTTTTACTACAGGACTTGATTGGGGATACCGTTCTTTCCGTCTACAAGGTAATTATGCATTCCGAATGAATAATAATATTACTAACATCGAAGCAGGTACAGATAGCTATGTCTATGCTGTTAGTCGCTTGCGCTATAATTTTCTTCGCCTACCCATTATGCTCAATTGGAAAACTCGGATAGGACGGAATCTTTATATATCAGCAGGGCTTGAACCGGAATGGCGCTACAGCATCAAATCAAAAGCTAAAGTAAATGGAAGAGACGAGACTATTGATTCTGACTTAAATGTTAACCCTATTGGATTAAATATGGTAGCAGAAGCTCGCTATGGCAACATTGGCTTCTATGGGCGTTGCGGAATGACGAAACTGTTTGAAAGTAACAAAGGACCAAAAATGTATCCGTCTTCTTTTGGTATTATATGGCATTGGTAGCGCAGCATGAGACATTATAAGAAATTCTTAAAAGTTAGTATCTTTTTATCAATGAATTGACTACTTTTGTAGCCAATGGATAAACTGCAAAATAGAATAGATTATTATCGGTCTCAAATAGAGAAAATCAAACGCGACTTATCTGTTGAGACTAACAGGATATATAAAATAGGTACATTACGCCTGCTTCTATTCATCATCGGTACGATGGGAGTTGTTTACTTTCGTCACAAATGGATAGAAGCAGGTGTTATTTTTATTGTTTTCATCACACTGTATCTGCTACTAGTCAAGGTACATAGCAGGATGTTTCATCGTAAAGCCTATTTAGAGAAAGCAAAATTAGTGAACGAACAAGAGTTGAAAGCGATAAATTACGACGCTTCGAGTTTTGATGCAGGTACAGACCTTATAGATCCTTCTCACCCGTTCTCTTTCGACATCGACATCTTTGGGAACAAATCTCTATTCCAATATACTAATCGAACAGTTACCTCGCTTGGCAGGCGTTTACTCGGAGGTTATTTCGTCAAACCATTAGACACAAAAAGCGATATATTGGCAAGACAACAAGCCATTGAAGAATTAGCGAAGAAAGTAGATTTCCGGCAACAGTACCGAATCTCTGGGCTACTCAATGAGAACACCTCCTATAATGATGATGAGAAGCTCAAGAAATGGAGCGAATCCATTAACTACTTCAGTAGCCGCACTTACTATTCTTATATCAAATGGCTAGTCCCCGCTGTCAATGCACTATTTATTTTTTTGTATATCATAGGCATAGTGCCACTTTCAGTACCAATTTTCTTTATCGTAGCCTTCTTACTTTGTAGTATCATATTGGGTAAATACATTACTAAAGAACAAGAAACATCAAATAAACAACTACAAATACTTAAGACCTATGTGTGCCTCATCTCATCTATCGAACAAGAATCTTTTGAAAGCAACGAGCTTATAAGAATCCAAAAACAACTTTATTGCAATAGCCTGAAAGCATCTGATGTTGTCAAACAGTTAAATCATTTAATCAGTGCACTTGATCAACGAAACAACATTTTCGTTACAGCTATACTTGATGGACTTTTCTTCTGGGAACTTCATTGTATAATAAAAATAGAGCAATGGAAAGATCATTATAGTAAGTATCTATCCACATGGTTAGAAAGTGTTGGCAAAATGGATTCTTTTTGTTCTCTAGCCACTTATGCCTATAACAACCCTTCATTCAATTATCCTGAAATATCCGACACCCCACAATATAAAGCCGAAGCGCTAAAACATCCTCTAATGAATCGTAGTACGTGTGTGCCAAATGATATTGATATGGAAGGAGCTCCCTGCTTTACTATCGTTACAGGAGCCAATATGGCAGGAAAAAGCACTTATCTCCGCACTGTAGCTATAAACCACCTCCTAGCTTGTATAGGTATGCCAGTTGATGCCCTGCGAATGACCATTTATCCAGCTCACTTGGTGACAAGCTTGCGCACGACCGACTCCCTTACCGATAACGAATCTTATTTCTTCGCAGAGCTGAAACGCCTTAAAATGATTATTGATAAACTCAATAGCGGAGAGAAGCTTTTTATTATTCTTGATGAAATACTAAGAGGCACCAATTCTTTGGACAAACAGAAAGGTTCATATTCTTTTATTAAACAGCTGGTTCTTAGTGGTGCAAGCGGTCTTATTGCTACTCACGATCTACAGTTGGCAACTCTGAGCAAACATTTTCCACAATATATATCAACTCAATGTTTCGAGGCCGATATTGTCAATAACGAATTAACCTTTTCATATAAATTGCGCGATGGAGTAGCACAAAACATGAATGCCTGTTTCCTGATGAAAAAGATGGGAATTGAAATCGATTAAATCTTTAGATAAAGAGATCAGTGAATATACAGTATGGTAAGGAATGAGACAATTGCCAAATTATCATTCAATTCCTTTTTCAATAATTCAATAGCCCTCTGTTTGTATCGATTCACAGATTTGATACTAATATCTAGTTCTTGAGATATTTCGCTTCTGCTCTTCCCTTCAAAAAAACTTTTCACAAATACACTGCGATAATTGGAGGGAAGCTTATCCAATGTTTCATACAACATCTGGTACATCTCGTCAAGCGAATAAACGCTATCGGACTTTTCATTATAAATAGGAGTTGACTTTAAAAAGTGTTCTTCATAATCACGTTCATAATCAATATGTTTCAGGTAATTTAAACAGCTATTACGTACGCACATCTTTATATAGGCCAGCATTGTATCAGAACGAAGAATAAAATCATCTTTCTTATCCCACAACATAGCAAAAACATCAGATACTATATCCTTACACACATCTTCATCGTCAATGAAGCGGTGAGCGTAAAGACAGAACGGACCGTAATATTGCCCGAATAGCTTTTCGTAGTTTGCTTTAAGGTCTAATTGAGTCTCAATATTCATTTTATTCTTTCATAAGGCGGGACAAAGGTAATTATTTGTCAGTCAATAAGCAATACAAAATATCAAATATTCTCTAAACTTACTTGCATTTCAGAAATACAAGAAAAATCAATCTTGTTAACCGTTACTTATCAAAAACGTGCAACGATAAATATTCTTATCGCTGCACGCAAACATGATCTTTATAAACTTTAAATAAACATGATCGACTATTTCACATAGCGCAAATAGTCAGTTACTGATTTAATCATCCAGCAGTAACCTGAAAGCACTAAGAGAACAATAACCCCATTGTGCATAATCCCAAGCCCAGTTGTTAGGATCGAGTTTGATATTGATCTTCACATAACGACCTGGTATAGATGCATAAAAAACATACCAAGAATTCCAATTACTATCAACAATGGCAGCTGCATTGCTTGTATCACCAATATCTGTCCATTTATTATTGTCTGGGCTAAGCTGAATATCCATTGATTTGACTAAGCTACTGCTAACGTTAAAACCGCCTATCTTATGGGATACTCCCAAATCAACAGTAAAAGATGCAGTAAGAACTTCTTTACCATTGAGTAAAGTCCAACTACGTCCCCATTGATCACCTGTAAAGAGATTGGCAAATTTGTCTGGATCCAAATCTTCTGCAGAAATACATTTCCACGCTTGCCCTAACTCATCTGTAGAAGGTGTACCAATTATATCAGAAGCGCTACCTCCCATACGAATCAAGGAGTTAGAAGCTGTTTAAAAATTAATTGTAATATTTATTAAGCATGATTTTACAGAAAGCCAATTGCACCATAGCCACAGCTGTTTCTGCATGATACTCGTAGTCAATCGTAAGCCTTCTGAAATTTTCAAG
>JAYRGW010000033.1:0-39744 GCA_041907665.1 Bacteroidaceae bacterium | reverse complement strand
CTCTTTATTGACGGTTCGTTTCTTTTACCCAGATACTAATACCCCGAAAGGCATCGTACCTGCTCTTGTACTACTCTATTGTTTATGTAACTCTTTCAAATATCGCTTTTGTTTGCCCTCGGGAAGCTGTGTTTCGTTCTCGAAAGCGGATGCAAAGGTAGACACTTTTTGTATTCCAGCCAAACATTATCCAAACTTTTTTTCATCTTTTTTTAACCGACAGACATAAGACGCTGATTCAAAACAGGTTCCCAAACCTGTTTTTTTTACTCTTGCAATACCACTGAAGAACCCGAAAACAGGAATACGCAGAAAAAAAACATAAAAAAGAAATGCAAGGCCGCAGAATAACTTGCCCAAAAAACCAAAACGACATAAAATACTTTATCAGAAAACTAAAAAAACTACTTGTCGTTCCACCCGGGTGATTCAGTCAACTCACCTAGGTGATTCGATCGTTCCACCCGGGTGAGTTGACCGAATCACCAGGGTGGAACGACAAACAATAAAGAGAGCAAACGAGAGAAAGCCGGATACTGAACAAAAATACGGTCATAAGAGAGCACAAAACGCCATTAATGATGCAGAACTACATTATATCACTTCAATTTGAATCTTGCGGTGAACATCACAGCTCTGGACCTAATGTGATATTGCGAATAGAAGCGAGTCATCTCTCCTATATAAGAATAAGTATAATTTTTCACATTGAAGATGTTCTGGCAAGAGAGCGAGTAGCGAACCGCCTTCGTATCGAGACTCAAAGAAGTGCCGGACAAGGTGAAAGACTTGTTGCCCAACGCCTGATTGTTATAGTAGTTGTTGAGCGATGCATCCCAATAAAGACCGAACGGCAATTGCAGCGACACGCTCACATTATTGGTAAAAGTCCGCATCGTGGGAAACTCCTCACCGTTTTCCTGCTTTCCCCGACCGAGATACCAAGTTCCATTATAATTGAGCGTCATGAATTTAAAAAGATCTATCTTTGTGTTGCCTTCTATCGAATAGTTCTCCGACAGAAATTTCACCACTTCATCCTGTCGCAGTATAGGCGAATGGCTCTTATTCCATGTTCCGGTAAAAGAGAAAGTAAGCCCTTTCCAATAAAAACCTTTGCTTATATAAGCCTTTGCAGCATAGTTTTCTGAATAGCGGTCGGTCTCCTTCGTCGTGATATTCGAAAAGATTCCGCTGAGGTTCTCGCCATAAAGCACTTTCGGGTCGCTTCTGCTATAAGAAACCGTGAAACTCGAGAAAAGCATATTCAGCGAGTTCTTATACTGACATTCCATATCGGCAAACTGCCATTTACCGCGATACAGATCTGCCGTATAGGCGGACAGACATCGATAGTTTGACATGATATAACCGCCATACTGTGTTTCAATACCCGGATAGTTTATTGTAAGAGAGTAACGACAATCGGCCGATAAATTGTTGCATATACTCCAAGAAATATAACTATAAAGCTCAAGGTTGAAGTCTCGCCTTGTCGACGAAAGGCTTTGTACTTTCTGCTTCAGTCCATTGATATTGAATGTATAGGGGACGAAGCATTTAATCTGAACGCCGGGCCATTCGTAAGATATATCCGCCGACAGTCCGCTTTTCAGATAATAAAGATGAGTATCATTACGAAGTTTGTCGTCCACATCGCCACTAGGCGCGGGCAATGGAGCGAGGCGACTGTTGAGCCCGTCATAGGCCACATTCAAGATAGCCCGGGGTGAAAGGTGCAGATTGCCCAAAGAAAGGGCCGTGAGCAGCGAAGCCGAATTGTCCATGGCAAACGTGCGGCTCGTCACTTTCTGATGTATTCCTTCGTAAGAATGATCGTCGCTTCCAAAAAGTGAGTTGTAAAGGCAGGGATAGACCGAAAGAGTCTGCGGTTTCTCTTCGTAAGTCAGTTTCGAAGAAATATCCACCCCCTGATAGTCGTTTTTCTTCACGATCCAATGCATACCGTCGTAAAAACGGAAGTTGTTCATCACCAAGGTCTGGTCTATCGAACGTCCCGTATCGACAAGCCCTTTATCTCTGTACCACGAACTTTTAAGACTTATATTCTCTTTAAAGAACAATTTATCGCGATTTATTTCGTACGAAAAATTGCCTTCTACCTTATCGGTATTACTGCCATCGTGAAGCGCCTCGCTGATTACGGTATTGCTACCCGATGGGATTATATAAGTCGTTTCGGCCAGACTGTTGCGCGACTCATGATCGTTGAAATAGACGAGACCCACATTCACCTTGTTGCCTCCGGTCGATTTCCATACCGTATTGAAACTCGCCGCATTGGAATGATTGAAGTAATATTGCGATTTGTCGATAGAAGGCGGCGAAGAGCGCTTCACAGCCGTATATTGTCCCGCTCTTGCCTGCTCGTCTCCGTTATACGATTGCAATTCGCTTCCGATATCCGTTCCGTCATTGGCATTCTTGTACGTAGCGAAATATTGTTTCTTCTTGGTGAAGTAAGTCCCCACTAGCTCATTGCGCCATAACAAATGCCCATCTGCTCCCCCACCAAGCATGGCCTCGATATTGAAAACGCCCTTTGCCGAATCTTTCAGTTTCAGGTTGATAGCAGCCTGTTCGGGGATATTTATTTTCTTGAGTGCCTTGATTGGCTGATGGTTTTCGAGAACTTGAACAACGGACACGGCTTTTGGCGTAAGATTTTTGGTGGCAATGCCATAACGTCCTTGCAGTACATCCAGTCCGTCAATGTAGAAATGGCTGATAGGCTTGCCCTGATAAAACACTTCTCCCGAAGAAGTGACCGACAGACCCGGCATCTTCTTGATAACATCGCCGATAGAGATGTCGTTTTTTCCCAGAAAAGCTCCGACCGAATAGTTCAGTGTGTCTCCTATCTGCCACAGTTTGCCGGCTTTGACGGTTACTTCGTGCAGATTGATCACTTCGGGCGTCACGCTGAAATTGACCGTGGCGGAGCGGTTGACTACGATCCGTTTCACCTTTCTGATATTAAAACCATAAGCACTAATGCGCACTTCGCTCTCCGAAGAATTGAACGACAGGCTGTAGTAGCCTTTCTCGTTAGAAAAGGTATAGGCTATGGTGTGAAGCGAATCGGCTCGAGACGAAACGACAACGGTGATATCCGAGACTGGTACCCCTTTGTTATCTCTTATTTCTCCCCGCAAGGTGGTCTGAGACAAACAATGTACACTAGGCAGAAGAGACAGTACGAGAAAGATGATACCTATTTTATATCGAAAGCTTTTCATGAGAAAATTATTATATAGTTATTTTATTCTTTTTCTATCGGGTTATAGGGTTCGGAAGGAAAATCACCAGCTACGAACGTACGCTGTACATTATCAGGGCCGACAATACCTTTAATTCTAATATTTAACAATAGTGCACCTGCGGGGTCCTGATGATAGCGGGCAACCATTTTCCTTGCTCTCTCACGCGTCATATCTATATTTTTCCCTTTTGAACTTTTATTTCTATTTACATACCATTTATTATTCCCCTTTTTTATAGCTATACATTTCCATTTATAATCATTCTGAGTATCTGACATTTCGAGTATCAATCCCGGTAATCCTCCAAATTTATAGGGCCCGTATCTTAAAGGAATATCCGCAGCATACCAAGCCACATAGTCTCGACCTCGAAATCTACAAGTAGCTTTTTGACAGCTGTATCCCAACACATCTTTTTGACCGTCCAATAGTTTCCACTCGAAGACAGGAGAACTCTCCGTATACCAATAGCAAGGATACAGCCATGGTGTTCTGTTCAATACTTGAGTTTGCTTTTTATCTTCAAAAATGAAAATTTCTTCGGGGATCACATACTTACAGAGTGATGGCAATTCTGTAGCCCCCTTCTTATCCAACGCCGTTACCAACGAATCATTTTTATAAAGCAAATAGCTGAAACAATGCGATACATGCTTTCCTATTTCCAAGACTTGAATATCGTTTAGGGGTTTATCTTTTTGGAGAGTATCATTAATAAAAGACACATCATACGTTACTCTTAGAATACAGGTATCCAAATGTTCGCATGTGGAGAAAACGATAGATCCCGGTAATGAACAACCCATATTGTGACGAGCGTACAAAGACCTCTTTACCTCGCTGGGCAGTTGTGCATACGCCAAAGAGTAGAGACTGCCGATACAAAACAATAAATACAGCTTTTTCATTTTATATTCTATTATATAAGGTACAACATCAGGTTAGTAATAACACTCGATCATTCTTTTTCTATCGGATTGTAGGGCTCGGGAGGTAGATCGCCCGATGCGAGGGAGTAGTTTTTACCGCCAGAAATTAAAACTCCACTCATCCCTGAAGCCGCCATATACCCAGCCGGATCTTGACAAAAGCGCTGTACGTCTTTTCTAATTTTATCGCGTGCAGCTACTATATTCTTTTCTGTATAAGTATATTTGTTGATCGTGGTATCGCTATTTCCTCGAGCAAGCCCTACACATTCCCAATCGTATTCACTGTTCGTATCCGAAATTGATAGTATCAGACCGGGAAGTCCTGAGAATTTATATGGGCCCATCTTTAATGGGATATCCGAGGTGTACCAGGCAATATAACTTCGTCCTCTAAATGAGCAGGTCGCTTTTTGACATTTATATCCCAAAATCGATTTGTATTCATCACATAAGTTCCATCTTATATCCGGTATGGTTTCTTGATAACCATAACGAGGTAGAGGCGATGGCGTACGATAACAAGATTCTATTTGGTTTTTGCCGGAATAAATAAAGAGTTCTTCCGGAATAATATATTTCTTAAAAACAGGGAAAGCTGCCATTCCCTTTTTCTTCAATGCTGTGATTAATGAATCTTGCTGAAATAACAAGTAGCTATAACAGTGCGAAATTCGCTTTCCTATTTCCACTATCTCAGTGTCGTTTTCCTTTTTCTCTTTTTGAAGCGTATCGTTAACAAACAATACATTATAGGTGACCTTTAAGATACAAGTAT
Organism: Bacteroidaceae bacterium; assembly: GCA_041907665.1. Taxonomy (GTDB): domain Bacteria; phylum Bacteroidota; class Bacteroidia; order Bacteroidales; family Bacteroidaceae; genus JAAYUD01. The sequence continues at coordinate 34,753 of JAYRGW010000033.1, read as the reverse complement.
CAAGCCTTTCGCACTTCGAGAAAAACATCCCCTTCGGTTTCGATGCACCAGATTCATGAGAGGCATACAACGCTCTTTTTATCTCATTGGGCAATTGCGCGTACGCCAAAGAGTAGAGACTGCTAATACAAAACAATAAATACAGCTTTTTCATTTTATATTCTATTATATTATTAAGGTAAAACGTCAAATTCCTATCATTCCTTTTCTATAGGGTTGTATGGTTCGGGAGGTAGATCATGAGAGACCATATTGTAGAAATCGCCTTTAAATCCCTCCATCAGATCGGCAGAATAATCCACAATCATAAAGCCATAACCATCTCCATAATTGTGTGCGATGATGCATTTTCCATTTCTATTATATGCCGCAACAGGATCTTCTTTCGCCTTTAGTATTTCTTTTCGTACGCTCTCGCGTGTCGTTTCTTTTGTTTTATAGCTCTTGCAACTATAACGTTCTATAAATGTTTTGCATTTGCTCTTCTGCAATCCGATACATATCCAGCTATATTCATTTGCAGCATCAGATATTGATAATATTAAACCCGGAAGACCTGAAAACTTATACGGTCCTGTTTTCAAAGGAATATCCATCGCATACCAAGCAATATAATTTCGTCCTCTAAAATGACAAATAGCTTTCCGACAGTTATAACCTATTATTATCTTTGTCTCATCTGATAGATTCCATTTTATCTGTGGTATATCTTCGCTATACCAATAGAAAGGTAGCGCATCTTCAGTTCCACGATACAAGACCTCGTTCTTCTTTTCTCTTAAAAATGTGTAAACATCTTCCGAAAGATATGTCTTACTGACTCGAGGAAAATTCTCATATACACCTTTACTTTTCATTAATGTTCTGATCGAATCGTTCTGATATAAAGGATAACTAAAACATTTTGTGACATTCTTACCAACTTGCAATATTTGTACATCTTCATTTCTACAATCTTTTCTTAATGTGTCACTCAAGAAAGACACTCTGTATGTGACTTTCAATAAACAGGAATCTAACTTTTCACTTTTGTCTAAAAACATACCGCTCGGAAGTGTCATATTCATCCCTCTCTCTTTAGATAGCAACTGTCTGACACCGACAGATAATTGAGCTTGTGTAGACAAAGCGCTGAAAATGAAAGTTAATAACATTATTTTTCTCATATTTTCTCTATTGTATGATAAATGTTTCACTATTCATTAGTGAATGATATATACATCATTCTTTTTCTATCGGATTGTAGGGCTCAGGTGGAATATCACCTGCTACTGGAGTATAGCATATCCCTTTACTATTACTGACGATTATACCCTTGCCCACCGATCGCATGTATCCACCTATGTCTTTATGCATTAACATGAGATTTTTTCGGGCTTTCTCTCGAGTCATTTCTATTACTTTTCTATATTTGCCTGGATATCTGCAGATAAAGTCATTCGGCTTTCCTTTCTGCACACTTATGCATTCCCATATATAATCATTCGAAGAATCATATATCTGAAGAATCAGGCCCGGCAAATCATAAAACTTATAAGGCCCATATCTTAAAGGAATATCTAAAGTGTACCAAGCAATATATTTACGTCCTCGATATTGGCAACATGCTTTTTGGCAATTATATCCAAGAATATTTTTGTGCTCATTTATCAAATTCCAATTAATACTGGATAATTCTTCCTTGAAAAAGAAATCGGATAAAGACATGTTCGTTCTATATCGTTCTTCTATTTGCCGTTTGGCAATAAATACAAAAATATCTTCTGGAATAATATATTTGTTAAAGCAGGATATTGTGTTCGACCCCCTTTTGTCCATTTCAGTAGCTATAGAATCCGCACTGCGTAAAATAGCACTATAACAGTGTATCACGTTTTTCCCGACTTCCAGTACTTGAATATCTTTACTTGTGTGTGCTCTATCCGAAGTATCGTTTACAAAAGTGACTTGATAAGTAACTCTGAGTATGCAAGTATCCAACTTCTCACATTTACCTAAAGTCATACATTCAGGCCTGGTTAGGCCCATATAATCGTGTTTTGCATAAGACTCCTTAAATTCTTCTTTTATATTTGCAGGTAATTGCGAATAGCAAAAACAACTATTGAGATACATTAGAATAAATACAACATAAATCTTTCTCATTGATCAGTTTTTTAAATAAAACAGGTGATTATAATAAATGTATAAAGGGACTGTCACTATTTACTTCATTCCTTTTCTATCGGATTGTAGGGCTCAGGAGGAAAATCACCCGATAAAGCTTGATAGCATTTGCCTCCGTCTATTATATGTATACTTTGTTTTGATAAATATAAATCCCCGGCGGGATCTTTATGCAGACGCGCAATAATATTTCTGGTCTCTTCACGAGTGACAGTCTTATCTTTCATATATTTGCCTTTGTATTGACTGACGAAATCATTATTATTTCCTTTCTGTATCCCTATGCACTCCCAACAATAATCGTTTGCCATATCCGAAATGGCAAGAATCAGACCCGGAAGTCCATGAAACTTATAAGGACCAGCACTTATCGGAATCTCGGTAGAATACCAAGCAACATATTTGCGTCCTCGGAATTCGCATTGCGCTTTTTGGCAATTATAGCCAAGTATGTTCTCATGTCCATCACTCAAAGTCCATTGAATGTTTGGCAATGCTTCCACATAGCATAAGTTCGTAAAATCGTATTCTGTCCTATAGCGAACTTGTATTTGTTTTTTTGTAAAGTAGGTGACGACTTCTTCGGGAAATAGATACTCATCTTGAATGCGCACAGTTGTAATTCCTTTTTTATCCAATGCTGTTACTGTAGAATCTTTTTGATATAGTAGATAACTGAAACAGGAAGAGACTTTATGCCCTATCTTCAATAGTTGTATATCTTTCATTTTATCTCTCTTTATCGTGTCGTTCACAAAACATAGGCTATACGTGACTTTTAGGATACAAGTATCTAATAAATTGCATTTAGGCGAAAGAACCATACTATAAGGTTTTCCAACTCCTGCACGAGCATGATGTTGATACAACTGTTCTTTCATAGAGGAAGGTAGTTGAGAATTTGCATTAATACAAATTCCAGCTGAAAAAGCAAATAACAACATAAATCTATTCATAATTCCATACATATTTATATTTCTCTGAATAAACACTAAAAAGATTCTTCCGCGCCATAATTAGATTCAGTTTTTCATAACTACAAGGATTTCATCCACTTCAAAGATAATAATTTAATTTATAACAACCCCTTATTATTTCCTTACATAACGTTACAAGATTGTTAACAATAGAAGGAAATGCAAAAAATATTACTTATCTTTACAACAATCTAAGAATAATAAGTAAATGAATAAAACATCTTTTTATAAGTTTATCACGATTATAGGTTTAATTGTTGTTACGCTACTTCAATTATTTTGGACTATCAACACATACAAATTGATGAAAAATTATTATATTGATGCTATTAATCGACAATTCATTAAATCTATTAACAAAGAACTTTATATAGAATTTACAGAAAGATATCCTAAGATACAATTGTTACTTGTTTCTTTTCCTAAAGATGAATTTGGGATGGGAAAGGATGGTACAGATCTAGCAATAGGACAAGTAATGTATGGTCTCAAAAAAAATATGAATATAAGAAGGTTAGATTCGATTTATACTGCATCATTAAAGGGAGTTGGACTATATAGCCAATATAAACTAATAATGGTCAATAAAAAACTCCAAATAGTTTTTTCTATTAGAAATAAACTAAAATCTTATTTTAGCCTATCCACAAAATTAATTCCCATAAAATTAGATAAAACTATTGCCATTCAGGCCATCATAATGTCACCCTACAAAGATATTCTAAGCAAAATGACATTGCTGCTTATTGCAACCGTATTGATGTTTATCTTGATCTTATATTGCATTGTATACCAGATTCGCATTATTATTCGACAAAAGAAAATTGCTACTGTCAGAGAAGATTTTTCGTATGCCATGGTACACGATATGAAAACGCCCCTAAGCTCAATATTAATGGGTGCACATGTATTGCGCAGTGGAAAATTGGAAAGCAAACCGGAAAAGAAGGAGCGTTACTTCAATATTATAGAAGAAGAGACACAAAGGCTACTTGCACTCATCAACAAAATCTTGTTGATATCGAAGCTGGAAAATGAAAAAATAGAATTAAAAAAAGAATGGGTAGACATACAAGCACTGCTCGCTCATATCTGTGAGAAATTCAAACTGAAAGCAAACAAAGAAATAACATTTTCTATCGCACTGAACGCCTCAAGAATATATGCCGACGAAGAATATCTGAAAGAAGTGATAGAAAACATCATAGACAATTCGATAAAATATTCCAATCCCAAACAAGTACATATCACCATAGTTACTGAAAACGATGAAAAAGAATGTTGCAGCATCATTCGTATAAAAGATGACGGAATAGGAATGTCGGAAGAAGATATGCACGTTATCTTCGACAAATTCGAAAGAGCTTCTGCCGTGAAACGTACCCCAAAAGGTGGAGCTACAGGATTCGGATTAGGACTGAATTATGTGTTCCATGTAATGAAAGCGCATAACGGAAAAATAGAAGTAAATAGCGAAAAGAACAAATACAGCGAGTTTGCATTATTCTTTCCATTATAACAATATATTGCAAAAATAAGACAATGATGATACGATTACTATTGGTTGAAGACGACGACAATCTGTGCTACATTATTCAAAGCGGCTTGGAAGATATGATAGGTGGATACGAGGTGATCACAGCAAAGAATGGTAAAGAAGGCTTGAATGTGTGGAACAAAGAACATCCCGATATCATTGTAGCAGATATTGAGATGCCGGTGATGAATGGTTTCGATATGGTTGCAAAAATTAGAGAGACTGATGGCAGCACACCTATCCTATTTGCTTCGGGCAGAATCTCTCCCAAAGATGTCACAGCCGGATATAAGCTAGGTGGTAACAACTACATCAAAAAACCTTTTGTGCCCGAAGAAATGGATGCGCATATCAAAGCCTTACTCAAAATGAATCAAGGGATCAAAATGCACAATGATACAGATACCTATCATATCGGAGACTATTGGTTTGACTTCCGCCACGCATCTCTCACAGACACAACAGGCAACATCAAAACCATCACTACACAAGAAGCGCACATTCTGAAAATCCTTGCCGCCAACAAGGGAAATATAGTTCGAAGAAACGCCATCATGGAAGAATGTTGGGGCAAAGACAAATCCGACGATTATTTCACATCACGTAGTCTGGACGTATTCATCACTCGACTAAGAAACATATTAAAAGAAGACCCGAAGATAGAAATAAAGACCATGAAGGGAGTAGGACTAATGTTGATAGACAAAGCACAACTCTAGCGCAACATCAAGGTCCAACTTATTCTTCAGCCTTAACTTTATCTTGCAACAACTCTGCGTCTTGAGTACTTTGCTGCAACCGTTTATTTTGCTCTTTATTCTCCATTATCCAGATTGTAAGGACTATGAACAATACGGTCAATAGCGTGCAAAGCAGAGAGCCCTCAAAACCAAAATTACCTCCATTGAACAATATATTCGAACTGCGTTTAATGTGGATGAGCGAAAATTTGGTATTCATTCCACTAACAGAAAATCCCAACACAGGTCCTTGCAAGAAATTCCAAAAGAAGTGCAATGAAATGGGAAACCACAAATTCTTAGTGTATATATAAGTAGAGCCGAGAAGCACACCAGCCAACAAAAGATTGAGCATCGGCAACATGGAAGTATGCTCATTGCCTAGATGAAACAGCATAAAGATGACGGCCGAAACGAATAGTGCCAAATACTTATTCATATTGCTACGAAGCATACGCCCCAAAATATAACCACGACAACAGATCTCTTCGGTAAATGCTACCAAGATGAAAAAAAGAATATTCCACAGAAAAACATTTTCATTGAAATGGAACTTCGCGATCCGAATATCTCCTAGCTTGAGCAAAAAATAGAAACCACCGCCCATGATGAAAGCAGCCACAATCAAGCCCATAAAAATATCGCCAAACCTACCACTTAGGCTCATACCTAGAGAATTCATGCGCTTATTCTCGCAGAAATGAAGTAGCAATGCCGAAACACACAGAGCACCTATAAGCATAGAGACTTCATTCAATATATCTTGCAGCATCGTTGTCTGACCGAATATTTTAAAATTATCAAACCCAACAAAAACACCGACAAACAAAGTCAGTACACCACTAACAGTAATAAATCCTACAATAAAAAGGATAACACACAACCATACAGGTAGCGATTTCTCTTTCTTTATTTCCGCCATCATAATTATATTTTTTGTTCTCTATTCGTTAATCTTTCGACAAAATTAGCTATAAAAAACAAAACTGTTTTACTAAATCGAGCATTTTTACTATATTTGTTCTTAAAAATAATAATGAACGACATGAATATGAAAATCAAGACCTTTTTTCTTTACGCTCTATTACTTGCCAGCATATCTTCATTACATGCGCAATCTAAAATGACCTATTCCGTCTCCAAAGCCGGTACGCTTGTTTCACAGCTTACTCGAGAAGGTGCAGATAGTATACTAGAACTGAAAGTCACAGGCAAAATCAATGCCGTAGATTTTCGTCATCTCCGCGACGAATTTAAAAACCTCAAAGTACTTGATTTATCGGGAGCCGATGTGCGCCCTTATATCGGAAAAGAAGGTACCGATCAAGGCAATCTAAACATATACAAAGCCGACTATATTCCTAAACTAGCCTTTCTGAACAAGAGAACGCTGCAAAACATCATACTGCCCTACAGTATCAGATGTATAGACAACGAAGCTTTCAAAGATTGCAACAACTTACGAATTCTTCAATTGAATAATCAAAATGCACCTCACCTCGGAAAAGATGCACTCTGCGATACAATTACGACCGTTTTTATTCCTGCTTCGGCTACAGACAATTATCGCCGTTCGCCACAGTGGGATCATTTTTCGCTCATCGAAAGCGAACCATTATCGCTGAAAGTACAAATAGCAAAATTCGGATCCTTACAAGAAGAAATTCTTAAAGCAGGCATGCAACCGGGCAAAATAAATTATTTAACTATCGAGGGCAAAATGGACGAAGATGATTTCATGGTCATCCGCAGTTATATGTCCAATCTAGCCTCTATCGATTTGACCAATACAACCTGCGAAACAATACCCGAATTTACTTTCTCACAGAAAAAACACCTCATTCATATCGATTTACCGAAAAACCTACGCAAAATAGGACAACGAGCATTCAGTGGATGCAGCAAATTGGGAGGAACTTTAATACTCCCTCCTAGTGTGACGGCTATAGAATATGGTGCTTTTATCGATTGTGATCATCTGACCCACGTTAAGGCTACCGGCAATAAGATAACGACAGTAGGCGACAATCTCTTTGGAACAGACAAGGGAAAGCTTATCTATAAATAATCGTTGCCCGACATATGGTTGATTGCCACAAAGATTAAGATAATACAAGGATCTTATCGCTGCACTATTTCTGTTTCAAACTATCCAACCAGCCTTTTTCGGATTTTATCCATTCGGTCTCTTTCTGATTGTCACCGAGTTGCTTGCTGTAGTTTTCCAGGGCGTCATCGTATTGTTGCATAGCGTTTGCCGCTTCTTCTTTTTTGTTGAGTCTCATCAATAGTTGTATGCGGGGATGAAAAATATCCATATTGGTCGTTGTTGATATTTCTTGTGCCTTGTCCAATAGCTTGAGACACTCTTCGTCGCTCTCGCTCGTTACGGTCGTATTCATCTTGGCTTGAGCCAATATCACATAATCTTGACTGTCAGCCAATCCGTTCTTTATGTTTTTCCGTATCAGTTGTTCGGCATAGTCATAACGTTTGTCGTCCAAGTACATTCGGGCGTTCGAGGTTACTACGTTTGCTGTGGCTTTCAAGTATGTGGGGCTCACCAGCACAGAATCACATCCACCCAGATTGTTCAGCCTATTAGTGAGCCATTTACAACTCACGTACCGAGGTATGTATTTTGTTTTGTTCTGCGATTCATAGAATTGCCTTATCTTGTACAGCGCCGATGGAAGTGCATTTACATTCATCCCTTTGAGTTGCAAGAAACAAGTGGCTACCGAGTCAGCCAAAGCGTCTTGTTCTAGTGTATAATTCATACCCAAGCGATTTACGTCTTTCACATTGGCCAGCGACACGATTGTCCCTATTCCTGAGGCCACAGCAATGCCCGCAGCGACCTTATTATTGTGGTCATCGTTTATTGCCGCATCAAGTGCCGCATCGGTGAGCTGTGCCAGAAACATGCCCCAAAAGGCAGCATGTCTTGAGCGGGCTTCGGCGCGCACCACATTGTCCAATTGATGATCCAGTAGATAATGGCACATCTCATTGGTGATAATCGCCGTAAGTTCGTCTTCCGAATCCAAAGTACAGAGCAAACCCGAGCTGACTACCATCGTTCCGTTGGGCAGCATGAAGGCATCCGGATCGGGAGAGGCAATGACCCTTACAGTGAGATGTTCAGGTCGATAAGGGTCTATACTAACCGAATAGGCTGCTGCAAAATTGGATTGTACGAAGTCGCTTACATAGTTGTCATGGTAGTCTATATCTTTCAATCGCATCAGATAGTCTTGCGATTCATTGCTCAGTTCTTTGCGAAACGAATTGCGATAGCCTTTCTTTGCAAAATACTTGTACATTCCACATTTCAATGCGATAGATTGCCAAAATTCGGATGCAGTTTTCGGCTCGATGTCAAAGAGATAAGAATATCTCAGTGGAACAAATAATTGAGTAGAGTCGATCAATGCCAGTATGGCGGGTTTCTTGTTGTTATCATCACGAAAGACAATGCCTTTGATGGTCAACGCTGTTCCGGCTTTGTGTTTTTTATATCGGTCTGTCAGAGTGCCTTTCATGTTGAACGGTTCTCCCCAGTATCTGATGGCTGCATTTTGTGCCGATACAGAGAGCGTAGCAACTTCAATGCAAAGCACTAAAAATAAAAGAATTTTTTTCATAACTCAATTGTATAAAAATCTCTTGTATCCGATTAGAATGTTACAATATTACAACTTAATTTGATGAAAAGAACCATCTTGTATATGTATTTAATATTTTTTTATCATCACAGTCTATATTTCGGCATATCATAGTTCTTTTGAAGTTCATATCGGTGTCTGTATTCACCGTTTTAGTACTCCGATCCAATGAGTTTATACTATCATTATCTCATCTTTGTGTACAGTTTTCGTTATGTATGGAGTCTACTTCTGTATTCTTTTTTACGAAAAAAGAGTTGTTTTTGCATATATATTTTCTATCTTTGCAACCGCATAAGGTTTTTTCCCTGCTTCCGCAGGATAAAATTAAAAGGGAATGCCGTGAAAGTCGGCAACAGTTCCCGCTGCTGTAAGTTCCAGCTTCTGTATCATACATGAAGCACTATGATTCGGCTATCTTTGCCACTGACATTTCGATGTTGGGAAGGCGCCGAACCGGAGCGAGTCAGAAGACCTGCCTTATATTTATATCGGATTTTACAGTCTGCGGGTGTATGGACTGAAATCGAAAAAAGGCTGGTAGTTCGTTTATTTTATCCTTTTTCCGGAACGTTGCGTTGCATCGTTTACTGTTGAATCTGATAATTGTATTGTTTAATACTCATGATTTGAAGTAAATGGTCGTTAGAAGAAATCTTTATCGTTGTCGGAAATCAGCTTTATGGCAGATTCCTTTTCTTGTATTGTCTTTCTCTGTTTCTGCTATGGGACAGTCTGTCCGTCCTCGAGATGTTACCACCAGGGTCGATTCGATTCATCATCTTCGCAATGTCACCGTTACAGCCAATCGCATACCCAAAGAAATTATTCCCGTACAGCTCTTGGCAGGTGAACAGTTGCAACGGCTCAACGTTCATTCCGTAGCCGATGCCTTGCGCTATTTTTCGGGTGTACAAATCAAAGACTATGGCGGTATCGGCGGATTGAAGACAGTGAATATACGCAGTCTGGGCAGTAATCATGTAGGTGTGTTTTACGATGGCGTTGAGTTGGGCAACGCACAAAACGGAGTGATTGACTTAGGGCGTTTCTCTTTGGACAATATGGAAGCCATTTCGTTATACAACGGCCAGAAGAGTGCCATCTTTCAGCCTGCCAAAGATTTTGCTTCGGCCAGCGCCATTTATATGCAGACCCGTGTCCCTTCATTCGACGGATTGCTATGCAATCATCTCAATGCAGGCTTCAAATGGGGCTCTTTCGATACCTACAATCCATCGTTGCTCTGGGAGCATAAAATAAACGCCAAGGTGAGTACTTCGCTCAGTTCGGAACTGATGTATACTTCGGGACGCTACAAATTCAGTTATGCCAAAAAGAATGGTTACGATACGACCGAAGTGAGGCACAATGGCGATGTGCACGCCGTGCGGATAGAAGGTGCCGCTTTTGGCAAACTGTTAGACGGTGAATGGAGAACCAAACTTTATTTTTATCATTCGGGCAGAGGCTATCCGGGAGCTTCGGTGCGCGAAGAGCCCGGTAAGTTTTCTCATCAAGACCGACAGTGGGACAGCGACGTTTTCGTACAAGGTTCCGTACGCAAAGGCTTCGGTGAGGTCTATGCCTTGATGCTCAATTTAAAATACGGCTACAACTATCTGCATTATCGCTCCGACCCTCGGCTCGATGTCACCACTATGTACATCGACAACACATACCGTCAGCAAGAAGCCTATTGCTCAGCTGCCCATTTGTTCAATATAAACCATTGGTGGAGCAGTTCGTTCTCTACCGATTTTCAGTGGAACAAGCTCAATGCCGACCTTACAGATTTTGTCTATCCACGCCGCTATTCCACATTGACATCGTGGGCTACATCGGTACAATTCGACAAATTCAAATGTCAGGCAAGTATGCTTTATACTTTTGTGCACGAACGTACCAATCGGACGGGTACCAATGCGGGCGACAAGAGCAAGTTCACCCCTACCCTCGTTGTTTCGTGCCGTCCTTTTCGGAAGATTGATTTCAACTTACGCTCTTTCTACAAACGGGTTTTCCGAATGCCTACGCTCAATGACCTATACTACACATTTATCGGCAATAAAGACCTCAAGCCCGAGTATACCAATCAGTACGATATAGGTCTGACGTATGCCAAAGATTTCAAGTACGGATGTCTCAGACATATCGAATTTCAAGCAGATGGCTACTACAATGAGGTCGAAAACAAAATTGTGGCTATGCCTACCTCTAATCAATTCAGGTGGACGATGTTGAATCTTGGCTTTGTTCAGATTCATGGGGCTGATGTATCACTGCAAGCCGATTGGCACGTGGCAAAAGTGGGTATTCTCTCGCGTGCTACATATACCTACCAGAATGCACAAGACAAGACAGATCCTACAAGCCCTTACTACGGAGGTCAGATACCCTATATTCCATGGCATAGCGCAACGGCTATACTGGGTGTCGACTATAATGATTGGCATGCGAACTATAGCTTCATTTATACCGGTAAACGTTATGAATCGTCTGCCAATATTCCTGAAAACTATGCGCAGCCGTGGTATACAAGCGATGTTTCATTGTCGCATACTCTACAGTTGAAGCAGTACAGCTTACGGCTCACGGCTGAGGTCAATAACGTATTCAACCAACAATATGAAGTAGTTCAATGCTATCCTATGCCCGGAGTCAACTTCAAATTCAAACTAAATATTATGTTATGAAAAAGAAATACTATTTTTTCTTCTCGCTCTTTTTATATTGTCTTTTGGTATCTTGCCGACAAAGCGAAGACAACATCATACCTTCTACCCAGACGCAGGTTACTTCAGGAGTGATCAACTCAAAGATCAAAGGGTTGTTTCTACTCAATGAGGGTAATATGGGAAGTAACAAGTGCACACTCGACTACTTCGATTATGCCACCGGTATGTATCACAAAAATATATATGCCGAACGCAATCCCGGAGTGATTAAAGAGTTGGGCGATGTAGGCAACGATATTCAGCTATATGGTAGCAAGTTATATGCCGTAATTAATTGTTCTCATTTTGTCGAAGTGATGAATGTCCATACCGCCAAACACATCACGCAAATTTCTATTCCCAATTGCCGCTACATCACTTTCAACAAACAGTATGCTTATGTCAGTTCGTATGCAGGGCCAGTACAGATAGATCCCAACGCCCGCTTGGGGTATGTGGCTCGGATCGATACCGCTACGCTCACAGTGAAAGATACATGTAATGTAGGCTACCAGCCTGAAGAGATGGTCATTGCAGGTCACAAACTTTATGTGGCTAATTCGGGCGGCTACCGTTATCCCAATTACGATCGTACGGTATCTGTTATCGACTTGAATACGTTCAAAGTGATCGAAACCATCGATGTGGCCATCAATTTGCATCGCATGGAACTCGACAAGTACGGCCATATATACGTCTCTTCGCGTGGCGACTATTACCACACGCCTTCCGATACGTATATTATCGATACGGCCACCGATAAAGTCACCGATAAGTTGGGGCTTGCAAACAGCGAAATGACACTTTGTGGCGATTCGCTATACGTGTACAGCACCGAGTGGAATTATCTCACCGGCAAGTGGGTGGTGGGCTATGCTCTTGTCGATACCAAAACCAAACAAATCGTTACGCGTAACTTTATCACTGATGGCACCGAAAAGCAGATTAAAACACCTTATGGCATTGCTGTCAATCCCGATACGCACGAAATATTTGTCACCGACGCTAAAGATTATGTCTCGCCCGGTACCTTGTATTGTTTCTCGCCCGATGGCCGTAAGAAATGGTCGGTTGTCACTGGCGATATTCCCGCTCACATTGTTTTTACTACAAACAAACTTCAATAAATAACTAATTAATTCGTATTGAAAATGAAAATTAAAAATTTAAACATCGTTTTATTCTTTTTGTTCGTCATGCTCCTAGGGCTTTCTTCTTGCTCGAGCGACAACAGTTTGCAATTGCCCGAAGTCAATATCGGCAGTTTATCAAAGTTTCAGGACCATTCCGTATCCATTCCGCAAGATGAAGTCCTTTCTCTTTCGGCCGAGGTCAAGAGTCAACCCGCTATCACCAAAATTTCTTGGAAAGTAAACGGTATGGAGAAGGCATCCACTGCTAAGTTCGATTTTTCTGCGTCCGAAGTGGGCTCCTACAAAATAGTACTTTCGGTGACCAACGAAGACGGCATGACTGCCGATAGTGTCAACGTAACGGTATATGGCAAATATCGGGATGGTGTTTTCGTACTTAACGAAGGCAATATGACCTCCGAGAACGGTTTCTTAACGTTCATCAGCCCCAAAGGTGAAGTAACCGATAGCGTTTATTACAAAGTCAATGGCAGTTCACTGGGCAATGTCACGCAAAGCTTGTTCATAGCAGACAAGAAGATGTACATCATCTCTCAAAACGGCAATCGCATGAATGGCGACGGCCTATTGGTGGTTGCCAATGCCGAAACGCTCAAGAAAGTAGCGGCCTACAATGACGAACTTGCCGACCTCTCTTGGCCTACCCATGTAGCCGTTGTCGGAAACGATGTCTATCTGCGCGACAACAAGGGAGTCTACTTGTTCAATCCTATCACTAAGCAACTTTCTTTCATACAGGGTACGGACGGAGCCTTGAAAAATGCTATGGCTGTGGTAAAAGACAAAATATTTGTACCCGGCAACAAAGCTATTTTTGTGTTGCAAAACGGTGCACTGGTCAAGACCATTACTATGCCTGGCAGTGTCTCTGGTGTCATCAAATCGTCTGACGGCAACATCTGGGCTTCGTGCACTACAACGCCTGCACAGATTGCAAAGATCAATTCTGCCGATTACACCATTACGACCAACGAGTTGCCTGCCGATGTCAAAATAAGTGCCGGTTGGGGTGCTACGCCTGGAATTAGCGCTAAAGGCGATTCTATTTATTTCAGCAACGCAGGGCCCAAAGTCTACCGCCACATATTCTCCAAGAAGCAAACCGACTTTCTGACCGATGTAAGTCCCCTAATCGAACATTTCGGTATGCTATACAACAACCTCACAGTCAACCCATCCAACGGCGATATATACATCAACACCATTGAAGGATATGGCCTTAGTTTCCTTATCAACGATATCACTATCTGGTCCGATTCGGGCAATGCACTCAAGTTGAAGTCCGACTATCAAAATCATATTCATTTCCCTGCTGGCACCTTCTTCCCTACGGACTATAAATAGTGTTTTCTACACACTCTATATAGCTTCATTGCAGCAACATAAGGCTTGCTTTTTCGGCAGGCTTTATGTACTGCTCCATTAATTCGGATAGAGTTACATATTGAAAAGGAACTAAAAAACACAAATTATGAAACTAAAGAATATATTTGCCTTAATATCCCTCTGTGGAATTCTTACCTGTGCTTTCTATGCTTGTTCAAGCAGCAACGACACACCTACAGACGACCCTAATGCTGTCGTAACACTAAGTGTAAATGCCAACAAGGTGCAAGAGGTGACCACCACTCTAAAGCTAGGCACTCATGCCTCTTACTTGTGGCACATGGAGAGCGCTCCCGATTCTTTGTTTGTCTTGCAAGATTCCACTTCCGCCCGTGCACTGTTTGCTGCTATCACACCCGGGGTATATCACATCACCCTCAATGCCACAGACAATGGACAACACTATATCCGCTCTTATCAGGTATCTGTTTCTGCTGCACCGACGGTCTGTTCACCCTATATTGCCGAAGTCTACGATTTTAATCCTGCTCCAGGACAATTCATAAATGAGATACCTGCCTATGTTAAGGGAAATTCCAAAGCCGATATGATAGCCGCTTGTCGCAAAGCGTTGGTGGGCAAAGAGAAAGGTGATCTCATCAGTTTGGGAGGTTTTGGTGGAGCTGTCGTCTTTGGGTTCGACCATACGGTGCTCAACATCAAAGGGCGTAGAGACTTCCGTGTACTGGGCAATGCCTTTTTTGCTGCCGCCAATCCCAAGCCCAATGCTCCTCGAGGAGGTAGCTGTGAACCCGGTATTGTCATGGTGGCCTATGACAAAAATCATAACTCCAAGCCAGACGATGACGAGTGGTACGAAATAGCCGGTAGCGAGTATGCCAACTCCAAGACCATACACGATTATCAGATAACCTACTCCCGCCCCACTACCGAGACGCACGATCCCGATGGTGACGGAGAATTGGCTTCAATAGTCAAATATATTTATTGGACCGACAATCAGGGGCATTCGGGCTACAAGATAAAGAATATTTATCACGACCAAAGCTATTACCCTGCGTGGATTACCGATGCCAAACTTCTTTTCGATGGTACGTTGCTGCCCGACAATGCCATTGACGAAGGCTCCGAATCGGCACATTATTGGGTTCAGTACTGTTATGGGTATGGGTACGTAGACAATGTGCCAAACAATGATATTGATTCAGCTATCGATATAGATTGGGCGGTCGATAAAAACGGCAACAAAGTTCATTTACCGGGCATCGATTTTGTAAAAGTCTACTGCGCCATGAATCAAGAGTGTGGCTGGTTGGGCGAAACATCTACCGAAGTAATGGGGGCAGTCGATTTACACACTGCCAGTATCAATCTGCCCACTAACGGTAAGTAATCGTACCCATTTATCCTCGACGATATAATTTGCCAGACGATATAAACATCGCTCTGCTTTTTACTTCTTTTCAGAATAAGAGTAAAAAACAGAGCGACGAATTTTAATAGATTGATTAATGTCTAAACTAAAATGATTTTATGTAACTTTGGAGGAGCAGAAAAGGAACAACTATTGTGCAATGTTCGCTTAAATAAAACGAGGACATGGATGAATTAAAAGTTACGCAAATAATTAAAGAACAAACCCATCGGGCTTTGTGGAGCATTACCAACGTGATAAGTTGTATTCCCGAGTCAAAATATGAAAAATGTTATTGCGATATGCCTTTGTGGAAACATGTCTATCATACTCTACATTCATTGGACCAGTGGTATATAAATCCTTATAAGTATATCGAACCTGCATTTCATGTTTCCAACCTGAATAACTTGGACGTGCATACAGAGAAAGTTCTCTCGAAACAAGAAGTTGATCAATATCTACTTACTGTCACAAACAAAATAGAGGCTTATATTGACGAATTAGACGAGAGATTACTTTTAGAAAAGCCTGAGGGATGCAAATGGACACGCCTGACTTTAATCATAGCACAACTTCGACATTTGCAATATCACACAGGAATAATCATGGGCTTTATTATTTGTGATACCGGTAAATGGCCATTGGTTATAGGATTGGAGAATGAAATACCTGGCAATGATTTTCCATATTTCGGATAATAGAATCTGTTGTATTAGAATAGTAATAAACGCCACTATATACTTGTACACTCTTAGAAATTAGTCTCCTTCAACTTTCTTTCCAATCAATCTGTTACTTTCTTCCCGCGATTCAGTACACAATATCCCAGTACTCCACCAACAATAGATGCAGTGAAAATTCCAATCTTAGCCTGTGTCAGATATAATGGATCTGAGAACGCTAGCGAAGTGATGAATAACGACATAGTGAAACCTATTGAGGCCAATAATCCCAAACCTATCATGTGTCGAAAGCTGATGCCGGTCGGAAGCGGTGCCACTCTTAGTTTCACTAATAGCAGCAATGACCCTACGATACCTATGACCTTACCTAACAACAATCCAAGTCCTGCACCCAATGCAATATGAGTGCTGAAAAGCGTGTCCAATCTCACATCGGCAAAAGACACACCAGCATTAGCGATAGCAAATATCGGCATGACGATGAAAGTTACAAATGGATTCAACAAATGTTCCAAACGTTGAAGTGGTGGAATAGCAGCATTAGTCTCTTGCTTCAGAAGATCAAGAATGTGCACTTGCTCGTTACCCAATATGGGCATATCTTCAGAATCAATGCCTTTAAGTTGTTTTAATCGCCGTGCGACTTTATTTAAATATATATCTTTCTCAATTTTTACATCCGCGGGTATAGTGAATGCGGCCAATACGGCTGCAATCGTAGCATGTACTCCCGAAAGCAGAAACGCAACCCATACGCCTCCGATACCTATGATTCCATAGAACAAAATATTCTTCACTCCCATCTTATTGCCTATGAACATCACTAACGCAAAACCTAACCCGATAGCAAGATTGACAACCGATATATCCGAAGTATAAAAGAATGCTATAACTAAGACGGCTCCCAAATCATCAACTATTGCGAGTGCCATAAGAAATACTTTGAGCGACGATGGCACTTTGTTGCCCAGAAGATAAAGTACGCCAAGTGCAAACGCAATATCCGTTGCCATCGGAATTCCCCAGCCAGGCTCCGATGGACCCGACGAATTGAGCGAGAAATAGATCACGGCCGGGACGACCATTCCACCCAACGCAGTGCCTATCGGAAGCAATGCTTTACGGAGATCGGCCAGCTCGCCTGCAATAAACTCCTTTTTCAACTCAAGACCTACCACAAAGAAAAACATGGCCATCAATCCATCGTTTATCCAATGATGAAGACTGTACGTCAGATAAGGCCTACTATTAAAAGTGAAACCGAACGTTTGTTCGAAGAAATGGAAATAGTATGCTGCCCAAGGTGAGTTGGCCAATATCAATGCCACAACAACACTTATTCCGAGCACTAGTCCACCCGATTTCTCTTGATTGATGAAATGTTGTACCGGGGCTATCACTCTATCTATTGGGTATTGCTTTTCTTTATTCATTGTTATATTCTATCGCTTTGAACTATTAAAACGGTTCAAATATACAAAAATTACTGCAAATTTTCTATTCCAAAGAGGTCATCTCTTAGCTCTAACGATAGAAAAAGGAACTTATTTTGTGCTGAAAATTTCTTTTATTTGTCGACTATTTTCTTTGACTAAATCATTTGAAATACAGAATATTTCTCTACTTTTGTATAAACTAATACAGGCATTCTCAATAGTTAACATAAAACATACAAAAACTAGACATGAAAACAAAATTCGGGTGTATCACTTTATTTATCCTCTGCATTTTCGTATTTTCTACCAAATGCCAGACGGTGATGTTTCTAGGAAATGCTCAGCATACCGGTATCTCCAACAGCACATTTTCTGCTAACGGAACGTTCAAACGCCTTTGGAAGTTTAAAACTCACGGACAAATTTTCGGATCTGCTGTTGCCTGCAAAGGACTAATTTACTTCGGGTGCGATGATAGTTGCCTTTATGCTTTAAACACAAGAGGCCAGCTTCAATGGAAATTCAGGACGAATGCCAAGATACGTTCTACTCCGGCAATCAAAAACGGCGTGCTTTATATCAACAACTACGGTGGCTTTTTGTATGCCCTAAATGCGGCACACGGCAATGTGATCTGGAAACTTAAAGTCCAAAAAGATCTACCCAAAATGGGGTATGGACTGAACTATTGTACCCCAAAAGATAGTTTGATAGACGATTTATGGGATTTCTACGCCTCTTCGCCAACTCTTGAGAAAAATAAAGATGTGCTTTATTTCGGATGTGGCTATTCAATGTATGCTGTCAACACTCGAATAGGTAAGATATTGTGGCAATTCAATACGGCAGGTGTAGTACATTCTACTCCGGCTATTTACGCAAACAAGATCTTCTTTGGTTGCTGGGATGGAAAACTATATACGCTAAACACCAAAAACGGAAAAAAGGAATGGGATTATCAAACACTATCCGACAATGAGAATCACAACCTCGAAGGTATTCAAGCATCTCCAGTAGTGTTTGATTCAACTGTGGTTATCGGTGCAAGGGATAGTTATGTTTATGCTTTTAATACGATGAGTGGCAAGCTCCTCTGGAAACAGAAGTTTGCGAGTACATGGATGCCCAGTTCTTTTGCCTACGATGGAAAATATCTGTATACCGGTTCTTCAGACATTGCCAAATTTCTCATTCTAAACAAACAGGATGGAACAACTATCCGATCGGCTGGAACGGGAACCTATACGTTTTCGTCTCCGGCATTGGCCACAGGTATAGCCTTCATCGGATCGACAAATGGGGCATTGTATGCTATCAACATAGCAGATGGTACCGTTATTGATCAGTTTTATACCGATGGAAGGCTAAGCAATCCGTATAAGGTCATTGCAACGAATGGTTCGCTCAATAACGACGCCTTTGCCGATTTAACAGGAACCCAATATGCAACGGCGGCCAAGTATGTGCAACGCTTATTTAGTGCCGGATCTATTTTATCAACGCCTGCTGTATATGCGAATCGTGTTTATTTTGGTAGTACAGACACTAACTTCTATTGCGTCACATTAAGTCATAAATAGTGCTATCAAACAGCTTCTGATCGTTTATATTCTTTTCTGACTACAAAAGAGCCGCTATATGGCTCATTGCAGACATACAAGAATTTAGGTTCTCTTTTTTACTTTTGTCCCGAAGAAAAGCAATAGGCAGACGGTGTAAATAGCAATCGTGTCTGGTATCAACGATGTGATGGAATCATGACCATCCATCAGAGTAAAGTATGCAATGACCGTCCATCGCATAAATAGAATCGCTATTATAAGCCAGGCCGCAAACTTTACCTTTGATCTGTTTTTTACAAATGCCATAACCAACAGAGCAACCCCGAAAACTAGATTTTCAATGCCTATGATATGCCACACATAAGTAAATACCACTTTTGTACTGCCATCAATCGCCGTATTGTTTATGATCGGCAACATAGTTGTCAACCCATTCAACGTATGTGTAGCAGCAAATAGAACACATAAGAGTCCGACAACTAAATAAAAATAATTTCGTACCTTCATCTTATTCATATTAAACCATTCTTAAAACCTTCCATTCTTCTCAGCAGCAGCATATTCATGATGCATACCTACCGACAAATATACAACGTTTGATGTAAAACAATGCAACTTTCGTGATACTTATTCGAAACGCTCCATTGAACAAGCAAAATAGAATACAATAACAGTGCAAACATTCTTGTTCAGAGAATGCCTGCACTGTTCAGGTAGAGTTTAGAAATTAGCTTTATGCTTCTTCACTTCGTGCACGAGTTTCGAAAAAGATTTATCTCTTTTGCGCTTTTCATGTTCAGAAGTCGAGAAGTACCAAGCTTCTTTCCTTAGTTTCAGATAGCTCGCATAGACTTTACGGTCCAGTGCACCATTATTCACAGCTTCTATCACAGCGCATCCGGGCTCGTTTATATGTTTACAATCACTGAAACGGCACGACTTTGCATAATCAGTAATGTCCATCAGATCTGTGAGCGAGTTCGGATCGTCAATAGCCAGACCAAATTCCCTCACACCCGGAGTATCGATCAATATGCCCGAATCGTGCATCAACACCATTTCTCGACGTGTCGAGGTATGTCGTCCTTTTCCGGTAGACAGACTTATGTCAGAGGTGAGCAATATCGATTTCTCGCAAAGCGCATTCACCAGCGAACTTTTTCCCACACCCGAAGAGCCTACAAACACCACCGTCTCTCCTTCCGTTATCGATTCTCGCAGTCTGAGTATCGTCTGGGGATCATGGATGCTAGTAACGAACACAGGCATCTGACGAGCAATGTGTTTCGTCTGCTCCTCTATCATCTCCTTATCGAAAGCTAAATCGGCTTTATTCAACACTAATACAGGTTTAATCTGCTCTTCCAATATTTGGATCATAAAACGCTCGGCTCTACGGATATTGAAATTATCATCGAGGCTTTGCACGATAAATGCCTTGTCCACGTACGAAGCAATCGCTTGTTTCTCGGCAACTGTTCCGCTTTTCTTGCGATACAATGTATGTTCGCGAGGCAGCATATCGACGATAATCCCTTTCTTTTCGTCCAGCGGTTGCAAAATCACCCAATCGCCTGTACAGGGCAACTCAAAATCCGATTTCCCATACATCATATTTCCGGTCAATTCGCACTCAAGCAATCCGCTTTCCGAAATGACCTCGTAGCATGTCCTGTGCACGATGGATACACGACCATGAGCAAGAGACTTATACACAGACTGTAGTTTCAGTTGGTTCAACTTATCGTTCCAACCGTATGTATTTAAGTTGATCATTGCTCTATCTTTTTTGCGATGTAAAACACATAGCCGTAGAATGCTTTATACTTGCGATACAGCTCCATATCATGACGTTGAAACGCTACGAATCTCTCAGCAGCTTCATTTCCTGCATATTTACCAAGAAAGATTTCTTCCGCCTTAGCCATAGGAGCAAAATAATGTTCCGTCCAGCAGTTTTCTGGCAGAATGAGGGCCGATACAGGAATATATCCTGCTTCTCGTATCTGAGCTATTTTATTGGGTATCGTGTCTATCTCTGGATAATGTTCCATCCAATAGTCCTCTATTTCTGTAGGACGCTGCTCGGTAAACCACGAGCATTCTGACACAGCAATATATCCGCCAAACTTCAGATACTTGCGCCACTCGTTCAGTCCGCGTTCAAACCCTATATTATAAATAGCACCCTCCGACCATATCAGGTCCAGTTGCTCGTTTTCGAAAGGCAGATGGTCCATTGATCCTACAACACCTTTCACCCTATCCTGAAGATTCATCTTCAGGGCATTGGCATTAAACAGGTCGATAAATGGTGCAAACAGATCGAGCCCTATAATCTTCCCCGGAGCGTGATTACCCAATACCATGGTCTGCCCACCTGTTCCGCAGCCTATGTCGGCAATAGTAGATTGGTCGGTCAGGTTGTCTACAAAACTCAATGCTCTCAGAGTTGCTTCCGGACTACCCGGCCCTTGCCTATGCGTATTTGAGAAAAAATCGCATACAAAGTTAAAATCGAATTCATGAATGGTAGTAATGTTTTTGTTACTCATTGTCATCAATGTATATAGCATACACGTCGAAGCATCACACAATGCTTTGACCATTGTACGCAGATAAAAAACAATAATTATGATAATAAATTAGATACTCTCGAGAATAAATTGTTCGAGAGCAAACGAAAGGACAATCTGTACAAATCAGCTACAGATTGCTTACTACACCAAATCCGATTTTAATACGATATTTAACATGCCGCAAAGATAAATCATATTTTATTAAGAGCCAAATATGTTGTCAATAAAATACAATAAAGCAAATTTCGCCACCGTTTTATTTTCGCTGTGACAAAGTAGCATTGTCTTTATTGCTTTATACCGCTAATTACAGCCTGTTCCGTCTTCTCCAACAATTCCTCAAAGTCATATTCGCCTATTTTTATAGGCGGATGAACGGTAAAAGTCAAGTGGTTGCCCAATCCCAACGGAAACGAACCGTATCTGAACATTTTCCACGAATTGTTGATAGTCACAGGCACCACATACGCACTGGGCGCATACTTGCACAACATCTTTATTCCATTGGGGGCAAATCTCTTAGGCTTGCCGTTTTTAGAACGTGTACCCTCCGGGAAGATCACCACCGAGCGACAATTGGCCTCTATATATTGTCCCATCTTCTTCAAAGCAGGCAGCGCCTGTTTAGGATTCTTTCGGTCTATCAGCACCGATCCGCCATGATTCAGATTGTAAGACACGCTGGGAATGCCTTTTCCCAACTCAATCTTGCTCACAAATTTGGGATGAAACTTTCTAAAGAACCACACGAAGCCCATGATGTCGAAAATACTTTGATGATTCGATGCAAAAATATATGGATGCCCTTCAGGTATCAGCTCTATGTTTTCCACTTTCGATGTCGAACAGGTGAAATAGAGTGTTTTGAGTAGAAAAAATCCCAAGTAATCTACGCTTTTCTTGTGAGCGCCATATCCGAAAGCATGCAAACAAACCCACTGAATAGGGTGAAACACGCATATAACAAGCAAAAAGAATAGATAGGCAAGTATGGATAGAGGGTATGATATGAGCTTTTTCATCTTCCGAAAATTTTTCTGCAAAAGTAGGACTTTAATCGATACGTGCTATCATTTGCCACGTTAAATTCTGTACTTCGCCACCATTTCAAGTCCGAAAACACCACCACTACCCTATTCTCTATGATTGCTTCCGCTCCTTAACATTAAGGACATAGACAAGGCACGATAGCACCATACGGACCGAAACATGAGAGGCTCTTTATTATTTTAAGTTCCAATACTTTTACATTGCAACAATGATTTTGAATAAAATAAATAAACTCCCATGAAACTTTTTACTACTATCGTGCGTCTAATAAGTCAAATATACTAACTCAATGTAATATGAAAATTAAAACAATCGTAGCAGCAGCCACATTGACTCTGCTTGCTGCCCCTATCGGTGCGCAGACTTTAAAATCCGGTATCGATAAATCTAATTTGGATACAAGTTCCAAGCCCGGAGACAATTTCTATCAATACGCTGCTGGAGGATGGCTCAAAACTCATCCGCTCGACGCACAACATCCTATGAACGGTGCATTTGTGGATCTCGCAGAACAAAACAACGATCGCATCCGCAAGGTTGTAGAAAGCTATGCCGGCACACCTCAAAAACAAGGTACGGTAGGCCAAAAGATAGCCGATCTATACAATCTGTATATGGACACCGCACGTCTCAACCGAGAAGGATACAATCCCATCAAGCCCATTTTAAGAGAAATTGCAAGCATCAAAAACCGCAAGCAATATGCCAAAGCGATGGTCGATTTGGGTGTGAAGGGTTACGGTACCATGATGTTCGAATTCGGAATGGAATTCGACTCTAAAAACTCCAACCGTTATCTTGTCAGCATCAAACAAGGAGGTATAGGCCTCGATCCCGAATATTTCACCCATCCCAACGAGCAGCAGAAAGCTGTCATCAAGGCTTACAAGAGCAAAGTGAAAGACTTCCTCAAAATGGTAGGTAACAGCGACGCCGAGGCCGAACGCAAAATGCAAGCTATCTTTGCGATAGAAGAACAGATTGCTAAAGTCAGCTACGACCAGGTCAAACAACGCGACCCGCAGGCCAACTATCATAAAATGAGTTGGAACAAATTGCTGAAAGATTTTCCGGGTATCGATTGGAATTACATTGCCAAAACAAATTTTTATCCTGCTATCGACAGTGTCAACGTAGGTCAACCTGAACCCATACTCGAAGTACAAAACATTCTTGCCCACACCGACCTCAATGCATTGAAAGCATATATGGAATACAGCGTCATCTCTGCGTCGGCAGGGCATCTCTCCCTCAATTTCTTCAACCGCAACTTCGAATACAACAAAACCGTTTATGGTATACAAGAGCAACAGCCACGTTGGAAGTACGGACTTTCGTTCGTTCAGGGTGTAATGGGCGAAGCCATTGGCAAACTCTATGTTGCAAAGTATTTCCCCGAAAGCAGTAAGAATCGCGTACTTGAGTTGGTAAAGAACCTTCAGCAGGCTTTGGGCGAACGCATTCAGGCAGCCACATGGATGACGGATGTAACCAAACAGAAAGCCCTAGAAAAGCTTAGTGCCTTCCGTATCAATATCGGTTATCCCGACAAATGGCAGAATATAGATACCGCAGTCGTTGTAGACAAAAACAAAAACTTATGCGAGAATCTGGAGAATCTCAATGTCACCTTGGCTAAATACGAAGTGGCAAAGCGTTACGGCAAGTCAGTCGACAAAGAAGAATGGTTCATGACTCCCCAAACGGTGAACGCTTACTATAGTCCTCAATTCAATAGCATCAACTTCCCTGCAGCTATTCTTCAGGCTCCGTTCTTCGATCCCGAAGCCGACGATGCAGCCAACTATGGCGGTATCGGAAGCGTCATTGGACACGAAATGAGCCATGGATTCGACGATCAGGGTTGCCAGTATGATAAAGATGGTAACCTCAACAATTGGTGGACCAAAGAAGATAAGGATAACTACGACAAGCGCACCAAAGTATTGGTAGACTGGTTCTCCGACAAAGAAGCTGCTCCCGGACTGAAAGCTAATGGCGAAAAGACACTTGGCGAAAACATTGGCGACAACGGTGGTCTCAACGTAGCTTTCCTTGCATTCCAGAATCAAATGAAAAAGAGCCCTTTGGGCGATAAAGACGGATTCACTCCCGAGCAGCGCTTCTTCCTGTCCTATGGCAGAATATGGGCCAGCAACGTAGCTCCCGCTTTCATCGGTTACATCGTCAATTCAGACGTTCATTCGCCCAACACTTTGCGTGTCAACGCAGCTCTACCCATGATCGACGCATGGTACGACGCCTTTGGCATCAAGCCCGGCGACAAACTCTATCTCTCGCCCGACAAGCGCGCACATATCTGGTAACACAAGATACCTCTCTCTCCAGCAAGGTCTTTCATCCGCAACCGCAGACGAAAGACCTTGTTTGTTTCTCAAAACAAAAGACTGTTGTCCACTATTTTTATACCGTAAGCATTCGGTGAACCGCGTATTACAATATCCTTGAAGAATATCTATAAACTTTTGATATTCTTCAAGGATTTGCATTCTTTTCCGAAGATATATTCAAAAACTCCTAAAACATTCAGAGATCGTTAGAAGACTTTCAGAGCATCCCTCATTTATACATTTTCTGCTATTGGGGTCTTCTAGTTGTGAGGGAAATATTCTTTCGACTCTTGATTTTATCGACGAATCGGTACAACCATAAACATACTCGTGTTCAGTATCGATAAATATAGAGTTTACGAGAAAAAGACTTTAGTCTACTTCGTTTTTTCATTGTTTCAAATAGCTAGAAAACAAAGAGAATCATTTTATATAAAGTACTACCAATATAACTATTTTCTTTGTATCTTGGCTGAAAAATAGGAATAATAATGGAAAAGTTAGTAATCAAAAGACAAATATCATACTCATGCATATTCCCTGATGGAAATGACAAACTAGAGGATATTATAAAAATCATCCCTTCAAAAAGTGCTATTGCATGGGCTTCATATATGCTTAATAAGAAGAACTCGATGACCATTGATCAGCAAGAACATGATTTTTTCATGCCTTTATTATTCAATATGAATAATAAATTACGACATACTATTACTAATTATTTGCAATCAATATCAAAAGATTTAGGGAATTATATTTTTCTCGATAAAGTAACATTGCTTATTCTAATTGAATATCTATTAGATAATCATAACAAAAATAATGCAGATGTATTTGAATCCAAAGATGATTTCTCTAATATGTTTATTGCATACCTATTATGCTGTGATGAAAAAATAAGGTACTCGACAAAAGTATTGTATGAGATAAAAGACATAGACTCTTTTATGGCTGTATATTTACCTGAGCAGTTAAGATATAATGACATCTATTATCCAAAAGATTACAGAATTGAATTTATAAGATTTTATTATTTTATGACGTTTTGCGAAAGAAATAAAACTTTTAATAAATATTTGAGTCTGTTTATTCAAGAAAATCAGATTCCAAAATGGGATGACTATCTGGGTTTTATTTTTGAAACTTATCTTAGTCTTTCTACTAATAAAGAGGGAATTACAAACGCAATAAAAATAGACCCAAATTCTTATTATGGAAAAAAATATTTAGACTATATGTGTATTGATGTAAAAAACTTTAAAAGGACTCTTGATTTTACAAATCTTAGAAGCAAGCCCATATATTATCATGGTAATAATACATATAGCATTCTCTACATGGGCTTCTTTATTGATAAAATATTCCAAAGTTTTTTATTTGATTTTGCTTCTATACTTATAAAACATAAAGCAACTACGAAAATAAATATCTACCCAGACTTGAAGGCATTAGTAGGAAACTTTTTTACGGAAAAGTATCTGTTTTACAAAATAGTAAATGGGTGTTTTGCAAAATCATGTAAGAAATTAATCTCAGGACAAGAATTAAAACTCTTTTTAGATTCTGGAGAGCCTGATTTTTATATCAGAAAGGGTAAAAATATATTTCTATTTGAATTCAAAGATGTTATGCTGGATGCAAAAACGAAACACAGTGAAAACATAGTACAAATTGAATCAGAGATATTCCAATTATTCGAAAGTTCAACGAGAGAAAAAAATACTGGAGAACAAAAGAAAAGGCCACAACCAAAAGGGATAACACAGTTATTGAACGTAATTGAAACAAAGTTAGATATAATAATTCTAAATGCTGATAAAATTGAAATTACAGACAAATTAAAAGTTTATCCTATCATTGTTTATCAGGATTACTGTTTTGACATTGAAGGAATAAGGTATATTCTAAATAAGAAATTTAACGAAAAAAAATCAGTAAGAAATATATCAGATGAGTATCTAGTTATGCCTTTGGTTATGATACCACTTGAAATGATGATTTCCTTAGAGGATTACTTTCATGATGGTAGATTGCAGTTAGATAATCTTATCGATAACTACATATTAGAATGTGCTAAGTCGGAACAAAACAAACTTCTTCCTTTTAATAAATTCACAATGAGACAGGCATGGAAATTGGGATATAAGAATGAAATGAGTACAAGATTTAAGAAAGTCTCCGATTTTATGATAAAAAAAAATAAATCAAAGTGAGATTATTAATTTAATATTTAAGCATTTGATTAAACTGTCAGAAAGAAGGAAGAGATAAAAGGCCATAATTAACTATAGCCGAGCATAATCTATACAGCATTCATTTAGCTTTAGGTACATGGTTCGCTTTCCTTATGGCATGTTAATGACAATTTTGATTACTGGGCGTTAAACAACTAACATTAATGACATCGTAGATAAACATTAATCGCATATAAAAATAGTTTGCTTATAATTTATATACTTCATGATCTAAGTCAACCCATATAATATCCAAGAAATTCATTTCTCTAAATCCATAAATTCTTATTTTACCTTCTAATCTTAAAGAGTAAATTTCAGAACGATCTGAATATCCCAATTCATTTAGTCTTTCTTGTGCTTCTTTGTCTAACTCTTGAATTGAAACGTTATGATTATTACTTGCAGCTTTATCCTTCTTTCTGTGTGAATATAATCTTATTTCATCCCAAGTATTTTCTTCAAAAGCTTGCAATTTTGGATAAATTTTCTCAATGAACGCATTCTTAACAAAAGTTTTTTCTATACATTTAATTAATGATATTGTAATCTGATTATGATAACAATTTTTTAAATCATTCCAAAACTTTTCTATAGAAGGATATCGTTTATTATTTAGTCCATCTAATGCTGAATGCAAACAATTATCATCAATATCTGAAATGATATTTAACATTTCAGCCGTATATATGAACTTAACCTGCCCTAAATTATTAAGTCCCCATTTCCCTTCATAATCAAAATGCCCTATTCGCCAGCATGGATGTGTTTGCGAATAATCTGGAGAAATTGCTGAGGGATTTTTGTTTATCCTCGATTGAGAAACTCCAGCACTTTGGGGAATTGACTTACTTGGCATTATTTAAGGGAAGAATAATAATCCTCCATATCATCAAGTCCTATTTCTACATCTCCACGTTCATTAGACGAAAGTCCTTTTCTCGCACTTCGCCATGGTTTCTCAGAATGTGTCTGATCTATTAGCCATTGTGCACTTCTGTTTCCGTAAAAATTCAAAACACTTTCAACCGTTTCTTTCTGGTTACTAGAAAGTCGATCAGCATTTCCCAATGGAAAATCTTTCCTAGATATTTGGTACATGCCTCTGTGAAAATTAAACAACTCACGAATCACTGGTCCATTTGCCCATGCTTCAATTTTTTCTTTGAATAAAGGTTTTTCTTCCCATACTAAATTCCACGCTTGGCAATAATATAACAATTTATGTAATTTCATAGTAGAAATAGGGGCATTGCAATGTTGAAGTATAGCACTTGCTACATCAAATACAGAAACTATATTTTCCTCTTTACTAATTTCAATTTGTTTACTTTCCATTTCATTATTCGTGTAAGCATTATCAAAGTTGAATATAGCATCTGTATTTATGCTGTGAGAAATGTGAGTTGAATGTATATTATTCAATTCTTTATACTCTCGTTTAGAACAATCACTGATAGTTCCTATTGTTTTATATTCCATGATCAGTATATATATCTGTCAAAATACTATTTGTCTTTTTTTTCTTGTCTAAAATTAAACTATCCTCATCACCAATAATGTTAATAGCATCGTTCAATGATTTTATATCATAGTTAAAATTAAAATTAAAAGAATTTATTCCATCTTTCTGTTGAACCTTAAAATTCAGAATTTCCTGTTCAGATATTTTAAAAGTTCTTGTCGACTCTGAGGATATGATCTCATCTCCCACAACATCTAATAACTTTTCATTTCGAGGAAGATCCTTAGCTATATCAATCGATTTGTCAGCCTCATAAATATAATTTACACCTAACGCAACAACTGGAGTGTGAACCAACTTTTGGAATATTTTTCTTGCAATTCTTATTACCTCAAGATAAGAAACGTCTGCATCGTTGTTGACTTGAAACCGCAAACTTTCTCCAAAAATGAAAAAGCTCAAGTTCTCTAATGAAAATTTTAATGAACCTAATGCATTTAATGGATATTGAATAGAACATTTCGCCCCTTCTTCCAAGATGTTGTTCCTAATCCAATCTTCAGAGAAGATATATTTGTTCCATGAACCGACTACAACAAGTATATCGACATTTTGAAATAACTGTTTCATATTATATTATCTTAATGGCTTTTTCTTATGCAAATTTAGCTATTTCTTTTTGATTTAAATACTTTTATGGTAAAAAAATGATCTCATCATATTAATATAAAGATTCTCTACCCACATTTATTATTTTTAGCACCGTCATTCGTTAATTCATACTTTTGGTTTTGCACTGTAGTTCCCTAAAAGTAGTCAACCTCTTTTAGGGAACTACATCCTACAAACCTATCCCAAAAACTAACGTATGTCGCTGCCGTAACTTCCGTTACTTACTGCGGTAACTAACGTTAGTTGTTGTGATAACTAACGTTAGTTTCGCGTGCAACATCCGTTAGTTACCGCTGCGACATACGGTTGATTTTTTACGCCACACATATACCCACAACAAAGGGGATGGACGTGACGGACGGAATATCGGCGGACCGAACGAAATCGTTTTGTGTTGTTCTTTTTTACTAAAAATGTCGCATGTGTCGCATAGAAATCCTATAAACTCAATATTTTTTTTATCGGCTTATGGCACGTTTATCATTATGATACTCTATTTTTATGAAATATAATTACATAAAAATATAAAATAAAAAAAATTAAGGAGATAGGATTTCTATGCGACACATGCGACAAGGATTTGTCGATTTTCGAATTCGTAGTATATTGTGACTGCGATTTTTGAAAAAAGCAATAATTGGCCTGATTTTTGAAAATTGCAGTATTCGAAAATAAAACTACTGTTTTGCATATAATACAAATTGCTAAAGAGACATATTATTTTCTGTCTTTTTGTTCCATATTTGCCCTGAAAGTGATATAAAGACATTATGCAAAAAGCTATAAAAACGCCCATTTTAGGGCTTTTTAGAAATTTGATCCAATTATTGCCTCGAAGGAAAAAGAGTCTCTATTTGTAAACTATTTCGCAATGAATATTTTATATCTAGTAACCCATTTATAGCCATTTACGATTCAACAGCTATCTTTTTTCCGGATTTTCTCCTGAAAAAAGGCATAAAAAAAGGCTTGTAAGTCATCATGCGACTTACAAGCTTTCTCCATTTCTATCTACAACATATACGATATTGTAGATGTGCGCTTCCAAATATTAATCAGAAAGGAAGCATTCCATCATTTGCAAAACTAATATCTCTACTTTCTTTGATGTATTTATTATAAAGTTTCTGTGCTTCTTCCATTTTCCCATTTGTCTGATCCAGAAATTCGCGCGCTTTGCAGATGTCTGCAATCTTGGCATTGTCGCCCGCTAAGAGTATCTCTTTCGCAACGAATTTGTCGAAAAGAACATCCAGATATGTAGTGGCACTTTTGTACTGAACACAGTATTCGGCTTGCTCGGCAGTAAGCAAGTAGCATTCGTATAGTTTCTTATTGCGATCTCTTTTGTATTGAAAATTGCGACGTGCCAGAGCCTTGCCCATCCTTATTTGTGCGGCTTTGTCTATCACATATTCGGGATTGAAAAACTTGAGACGCTTCAGTATATCGCTCACCATATAGTTCTTCTTTTGTTGGCACTTCGAAGGATATTTGCGCACGTATTCTACTAGAAAATCATATTCGGCATCATTGTTCTCGAACTGGTAGTTGTAGGCGGATAGTTCTTCCTGCTCCTGGGGTGTGAAGTAGTATTTGAAGCCCGTGTCGTGCAGATGGATGATTTGAGCGAAGAGCTGCTTATAGTCTACCTGGTAGTCCATGTCGACACTGGTGACTTCGAACACATGGAAACGGCGGTTGCCCGATGGATCGCTCATGAAATTGGTGCTGTTGCACGTGGCAATGAACGAGGCGCGGTGAGGATGCAGGTGCCCGAAGCGGTCGTAGTTGATGCGGAAGTCCACTATCTTGCGAGTGATGAGTTCCTTGAGTTCCTGCATCTCGTCGCGCTTGAAGTGGTTGAGCTCGTCGATGCTGATGACCAGACATGTGGAGAGCTTCTCGATCGAGTCTCTTTCGGCTTGCACCATGCCCTGATGGACGGCCTGCTGTAGTTCGGGAGGCAATATGCGGTCTATGAAGAAGGTTTTGCCTATACCGCCGCCGGCACTGTAGAGCACGATGACGATGTGGTTGGTGATGTCGTCGTCGCGGTAGGACTTGATCATGCCCACGTACCACATGGTGAGCAGCCGACGGAAGCGGTCGGGGTCGTTGGTACAGACGGAATCGGCAAAGCGGCCGATGTGGTCGGATCCGTCCCATGCGGGAAGCGATTCGAGGTAGGTCTCTACGGGATCGAACGCCGGAGTGAAGGGCGAGTTGACCAGTTCGTGCACCTGTTTGGGGTTAACGATATGTCCCATTTCTTTGAGCCTCAGGGAGAAGTGATTTTCGAGGTTGTCGTCAAACTCTTTGTAGTGTTCCTTACCGGTGAGCTTGCGGTCGGTGCGGCGGTGGTATTCGATTCGGAGCGACAGCAGGTTCTTGCGCAGCCATACGGTGCGCTGTATTTCGACTTGCAGGTAGATGTGCTTCATGAGCGGGGCAAACAGTTTGGTGGTGGCGTGCTCGGCGCGGTTGTTGTCGTAGGCGCTCTTGATGGTGCTCTCCACTTCGGGTGTGGGGAGTGGTGTCACGACCTTTTTCTCGAACGATACGTCGGTCTCTATCTCGATGATTTTGTGCATGGAGCGGGGAATGAGCACGAGGGCTTTATCGCGGGGTATGCCATACTTATTGAGTTTGCACGCCGCCTTGTAGACGAAGTCGTTGCGGCTGCCGTCCTGAAATCGGTCGCCCGCACTGTAGAGGTTCTTACAGATGACGACGAAGAGTGCGTCCAGCCTGTCTTCGCTGGCCCGTGTGAGTGTGAGCAACGATTCGAGGTTCTCTTTCGCCTTGCCTTCGAATAGATAGGTAGGCGGTTCGGCGATGGCGGCAGGCTTCCTCTCCTCCCCTTTCGTCTCCACGTGCGACGAGCATGTCTCGGCATCGAAGGCCACTACTACGACATTGGGCTGCGGGTTGTAGTACGCGTCGGGGTCGTACGAGAGGAAGCAGATGCGCATGGGATCGCGCCCGGTGGTGTCGATATCGTAGTCGTAGCACTGGCGGAAAGCATCTACCACATAGTCGTAGGCGGTATGGTGGAGTGCCTCGTAGGTGGCCCAGTCGGTAGGTATTTCGCCCGACTCGGTGGTGTAGCTGATGAATATCTTCACGCCGTTGCCGCTGGGACTGATGTTGAAATACTGCACGATGGGATCTTTGCGCAGGCAGGTGGTGAGGTCCGCCAATTGCGTGGCGTCGAGCTTGTCCACGTCGAGCACCAGCTGGCACAGTCCGCGGCGGAAGCCCTCTTTCTTGCGTTGCCCTTCGAACACGGCACCCACGATGACGGCGGGCAGCGACCGCTTGAGGGCGGCACAACGCTCTTTGTCGCCCTGGGCGGCAGCCTGCCGGATGGCTTCTATCTGCGGGCGCACAAATCCGGTGGTGATGAGTTCATGATACTTGGTTAAGGTAATGGTGCCCTGTACCTTCGAGATGGAAGGGCAATAGGTCATCTCGAACGGCGGCGTTTGGCCGATTGAATTTTCACTCATAATTAAAAATTTGTAGTTAATAAAATAATTCGGGTAATCAGTAGAACTGTTTCGAATGCTTGTGATACTATCCGAACAGTTGCTGAAAATGGACACAAAGCGATTCTAAGGGCTGCTTCTGCATGTGTGTAGAAGCAGCCTTGACCAATGTACCGGCTGCGCCGCTATAGATTGCGGCTGCGGTTGATGACGAAAGAATGAGACTCTAGATCAGAAAAAATAGTTTAGAGCATGTAGCTTGAACTTTTCTTCTTTTTATCAAGGCGTCCCGAGGTATTTCACGATAATGTGTACGTCGATGGGGCGGTAGGTGTGAGAATACTTGTTGTATCCCACCTCTTCCAGTTCCTGAACAAGACTCGGATTGTAATTGATCCAGCGCCGTAGAGCTTGCAAAGCTCCGCTAGCCGATAAATGACTGTTGTAACACAGGGCCAATTCCGTTTTGCCCATCGCACGTATTTTAAATTCTTTATTCATAGATTAAACTTTAAATGAATTTCACTTGGTAACGATTTTCCACAAAGATATAAAATAAGACGACATACATACCTTTTAAACAAGCTCAAATCAGCTATAATTAGCTAATCAAACTATCGCTATGCTGTAATGAGATATAAATAATGCGATAATTAGCATATAACAAGTGTTAAAATCCTATTTTGAAATCATCAAAGTTATTGTAAATTATCAAATCTGCATACCGCCCCTTAGGCATTGATTATCTTTGTAATACTCTTCGAAGAATTGTACAATGTATGCACCTATTATTCATGTTAAAATGATTATTTATTATGCCTAATGTTTGTTATTCGTTGGTTAAGCGTCCCAACCCATTGAAAAAGGGCGCACCCAAGAAGTTTTATGCCGTGGTACAGAAAAGCGGCAACATGAGTTACGAGAAATTGAAAGAGGACATCTCGTTCAGTACCACCTGCACGCCGGGAGAGGTCTCGCTGATTATCGAAACGCTGCTCCGCTACATTCGCGAAGGACTCAAAGCGGGTCAGAGTGTTTATCTGGACAAGTTCGGCCAATTCCGCCTGTCGTTCTCGAGTAAGGGCGTGGAAAATGCCAAGGACTTCAATACGGACCTGATACACGGCATCCGAGTGGTGTTTCATCCCTGCAAGGAGCTGAAACCCGAACGCAAAAATATCGTGTTCGAGAAGAAGGCTACCGTCACCGAACAGAAAGCACTGCTCAAAGCGCAGCTTAATGGTGGTGGTTCGAATACCGGTGGGAACACCGGAGGAAATACCGGAGGCGACACTGGCGGGGGCGACAAACCCGGCGACGAGTCTATGGATTAATCTTCATTTCTTTGTGCAGACAAAGAAACAGAAGCAAAGAAAGCTGCCGGCGCACGAATTTCACTCCAAATCAAGCGGTCTGGGCTTGAAAATTCATAAACGCTCTCCCTACGGTCGTTTGAACGGTATGAATTTCCTAAACCCATACTCGCCCGATTTGTTGAGTGAAAGTT
>JAYRGW010000032.1:0-40666 GCA_041907665.1 Bacteroidaceae bacterium | reverse complement strand
TTGAAACGATCAATGATCTTTTGAAGAATAGTGCACAAATTGTACATTCCAGACATCGTTCCATCAATAATTTCATCATGAATCTCATCTCCGCATTAGGAGCATACTGCTTCTTTGAGAACAAACCTAAAGCGCTTATGGGATATACCTTTGAAAACACAAAACAACTTTCTTTATTCTAACTACTTATCCCGAACTGAGGTAAAAAATAAAACTCTCTCTCTTAAAAAGAAAGACCCGGCTTTATGCAGTGATGCATTAGTCGGGTATTCAAATTGTCAGTTGTAAGATTTAATGCTTCTCGAGTATTCTTTCGGCATGATATGATGATCTTACTAGTGGAGCGCTTTCTACGTCCGTGAATCCTTTTTGTAGAGCTGTTTGTTTGTAGGCATCGAATTGCTGTGGTGTTACGTATGCTGCTACTGGATAATGCTTGTGCGATGGTTGCAAATACTGCCCGATAGTAATGATACGACAATCTACCGATATTAGATCGTCCATTAATTGTTCAACTTCCTGCACCGTTTCTCCAAGTCCTACCATAATTCCCGTCTTTGCCCTGCTTCCTTTCTCACTGATTCGCTTGAGAACTTTAAGACTGGTTTGATAAGTCGCTACACTTCGTACTTGAGGAGTCAGCCTCTCTACTGTTTCCATATTGTGTGAGATCACTTCCGGTTGAGCTTCGATTATCTGATCTACTAATTCCATGCGTCCTTGAAAATCGGGGATCAGCACTTCTATTTTAGTGTCAGGACTCTGTTTTTTTATTTCCCGGATAGTCTTTACCCAATGGTTGGCTCCTAAGTCGGGCAAGTCATCGCGATCTACCGAAGTGATTACTGCATATTTGAGCTGCATCTGCTTCACTGATTCGGCAACATGTTGCGGTTCATCTTCATCCAATGGTAGAGGATGCCCCGATTTTGTATTACAGAATTTACAACAACGCGTACAAATATCTCCTCCTATCATGATACTTGCAGTACCGTGGCTCCAACATTCACCTTGGTTTGGGCAACGACCACTGCTGAATATTGTGTGCAGTTTGTTAGTAGAGACGATATGATGAGTCTGAGCTGAACGTTCGGTTGCTCCTATTTTAATTTTCAACCAATCAGGTTTGCGTACTCTTTCCATTATTTAAGATTACTGTCAAAGAAGTTGGTAATACTAGTATATAAATGACAACGAGTATTGCCTCCATAGATGCTGTGATTCCTGTTATTGTAGGGTATAGCATAGAAGGGTATGCCTAGTTGTACTAATCGTTCCATGTATTCGGCAGTATTTTGATAATGTACATTGTCATCGGCAAGGCCATGTATCAGCAATAGATTGCCGTGCAGTTTGTCGGCTCTTTCGATGGCTGAAGTAGAACGATAACCTTCGTCATTTTCTTTAGGAGTGCGCATATAGCGTTCGGTGTATACCGTGTCGTAAAAACGATAATCTGTTACCGGCGCAACAGCTACGCCAGCTTTAAATACAGGTGTACCTTCGCTCATACTCATTAAAGTCATATATCCACCATAGCTCCAGCCCCAAATACCTATTTTATCTTTATCGATATAGGGCTGTTGTGCCATGTATTGCGCTGTAGCCACTTGGTCTTGAGCTTCTTTTACTCCAATGTTCATATACGTGCATTTCTCAAATTCTTCACCTCGTCCTCCGGTTCCTCTTCCGTCGACACATACTAATATGTATCCGCGAGACGCCATATAAGTTTCCCATGAAATGCCGAATTGATTTTTTACCTCTTGCGAACCAGGGCCACTGTATTGATACAATATTACCGGATATTTGTGAGATTCGTCAAAGTTGGTCGGTTTCATCATCCATCCATTCAGTTTGGTGCCTCTTGCTGTAGTAAAAGAGAAGAACTCTTTGTGTGGAATGGCATATTCTGCCATTGTCTGTTTCAGTTCTTCATTTGTCTCTATCGTTTTTAGAATCTTACCGTTATTGTCGTTTATCGTAACGATAGGAGGGGTAGTGACATTTGAGAAGATATTGATATAGTATTGAGCATCTTTGCTGAAGATAGCACTATTGGTCCCTTCTTTTTGGCTTAATTTAGTTTGACGTCCTTTCAAGTCGACTTTACAAACATAAGAACAAAGAGAGTTTCCTTCATTGGAAAGATAATAGAATACTTTTTCTTTGGCATTGTAACCCAAGAAATCGGTTACCTCCATTGAGCCCGACGTGAGTTTTTTTATTAATTCGCCGTTTAAATTGTACCAATATAAATGGCTGTGTCCGTCACGCTCACTCTTCAGGCAAAAATTGTTATCAATAAATTGCATATCCAAATACTCTTCTTCTTGAATATAGTATTTATCTTCATCACGTAGGGCCAACTTGCAAACGGTACTTCTGGGGTCGGCCATATATAGATCCATTCTATTCTGGTGGCGATTGAGGGTAATCACGGCCAATTTGTTGGGGTCGTTAGTGAACTCGATGCGAGGAACATATCCGTCTTTATCAAGTGGCAATTGCAACGTGCGAATTACCTTGGACTGAATATTGAAAGCACAAACCGAAACTTTTGAGTTGGGGTAACCTGCTTTTGGATATTTGTAAATGTATTCTCCCGGATAATCGGCAAATTTGTCGAAGGTGGGGTTTGAACCTTTATACATTGGGAAACTGTAAGTAGGAACCTCCGATTCATCAAAACGGATAAAGGCCAGCATTTTGTTGTCCGCACTGAAACTAAGAGCGGTTGTCATCGAGAACTCTTCCTCATATACCCAATCGGCAAGGCCGTTGATGATGGAATTTCGTTTTCCGTCTTTTGTGACTTGACTTTCACTATTATTGTAAAGCCTTTTGACCAGAAAAATATTATTGTTGCGTACGAAAGC
Source organism: Bacteroidaceae bacterium (assembly GCA_041907665.1). Taxonomy (GTDB): domain Bacteria; phylum Bacteroidota; class Bacteroidia; order Bacteroidales; family Bacteroidaceae; genus JAAYUD01. Next base: position 37,787 of record JAYRGW010000032.1, on the reverse strand, counting down.
TACCATATTTCCATCGGGAGAGAATACCGGTGATTGTTGTGGCCCTCCGTCTGAAAGCTTTTCAATTTTGTTGCGGGTAGTAACCCCTTCTGCATTTCTGTTGAGTTGATATAAATAATATTCGGCAGTGAAAGAACGGCGGTAAATACGCTCTTTGTTTGTGGCAATCAACAGTGTGGAGCCATCGGGTGAAAAACTATAGCTGTCGAAGTTCTTGAACGGACAATCGCGTGCTGTCGAAACATCGAATAAAACTTCGACTTGCTGTCCTGTTCGAAACGAATATTTGATAATTTTAGTACCATTTTCGTTCATTTGAGTGTAAAATTCTCCTTCGTTCATCGGCATTACATTGCGTACCGTTTTAGGATAGAATTTACCATCTACAACCTCTTTCAGATCAAGAGATTTAGTGCCTTGTGCTCCTATAAATGACACATAGCAAGTGCACAAAAGCAAAAGTATGCCAAACTTTTTCATATTTATACCAAATTGTTAGTATTGATTTAGAAGGCAAAGATAGTGTAAGCAGCTCTCATATACAAAAATCATTCGGTTTATTTAGCTGAATACGACCATCTTTTTGTTCACCTTTGCCGATGAAATATCCGATATGTATCGTCGGCTTGGGTTTTTACAATTTGCGAAACGTCAATATAATACTTATATTTGCATATCGCTAGAATATTATTGATAAAAAATGGACCAGATACTTATTTCGGAAGATACAAAGAAATTTATTCTTGATCATGTTGATGACGATGTCTTTACATTGGGCTTTCATGCTTCGCGTTATCCCGAAATAGACATGCCCACCGTTGTGGTTCAAATAGAAGGGCGACAAAAAGCAAAAAACAAACTGCCTTCGTGGTATAGCAATCCGGATGTGATATATCCACCACACTTAGCTTTGGAACAATGTTCTAGTGAGTTGACCGCAGCTTACAAAGCTAAACTTGTAGAGGGCAATACGTTGGTAGATCTGACGGGCGGCCTGGGAGTGGATAGCTCTTGTTTTGCCAAGCAGTTCGATCGTGTTGTATATGTAGAGCGGCAAGAGAAATTGTGTCAGTTGGCTGGTCATAATTTTGGGGCATTGGGACTGCACAATATTGAGACAGTCAATACAGATGCCCTTGCGTATTTGCAAGAGATGAATCCTGTAGATGTAATTTATATCGATCCTGCTCGTAGGAATAGTCAAGGTGGAAAGGTCTTTGCCGTTAGTGATTGTGAACCTAATATAGTCGCCATTAATGATCTGCTTTTGTCTAAAGCCAATAAAGTCGTGGTTAAGCTTTCGCCGATGCTTGATGTCTATGCTGCCATGCAGCAATTAAAGTATCCTTCGGAAGTACACATTGTCTCTGTTGGTGGGGAGTGCAAGGAGTTGCTATTGCTGCTTGAGCGCAATTACTGTGATTCGGTTCCTATCCATTGTATTAATTTAAATAAGATTTTTTCTCAATCATTTATGTTTCATAGGGATGAGGAAATATCGTCTACTTGCTGTTTCGCTTCGACCTTAAGTCATTATTTATACGAGCCTAATGCGTCGGTGCTTAAAGCAGGAGCTTTCAAAACGTTAGCAGTGCGATTTGGAATAGAAAAACTTCATCCTAATAGTCATTTATATACGTCAGACAAATTGGTATCAGACTTCCCCGGTAAGATATTCAAAATTTGCGGATATAGTTCTTTTAATAAGAAAGATCTGAACTTATTCCTTAAGGATATAAAGAAAGCGAATATTTGTGTTCGTAATTTCCCTGTATCAGCTGCCGAGCTTCACAAGCGCTTACGCATTTCGGATGGTGGCAATGATTTTTTATTTGCAACGACGCTCCAAAATGGTCAGCATGTGATAATTCGAGCAGAAAAAATGTAGTTTAACTGTTTCCAAATTCAGTACACCACAACGTCACCGGAAAACTAACATACGAACTTTAGGGTAATATAGATGCTCCAAAAAGCATTCTCATGAACGATTCTTGTAGGTTTATCTTCGCAATTAAAATTTAATTGATGGTTTGTTGCAGAAAATACTCTGAAGGTGTTTTTCCTGTATGTTGTTTGAAGTTCCTAAAAGCAGTTGCTCGAGAACGGAATCCTGCATCATAGAAAGCCTCTTGATAATTGGCTGATTCTTTGCTGTTGATACGTCGAATAAAATCTTCAACACGCAATGTGTTAATATAGGTGTTGAAATTGGTGTGCCCTAGTTCGTGCAGTGCATTTGAAAGAGTAGTGCGGTTAGTGCAAAGCGCGGCTGCCAACTTATTTAGCGAAATGTCAGGGTCTCTATAATCGCAGGATTGATCCATGTGGGCAATAATCTTTTCACACAATGGATTTTGTTTTGTGGAAAATGTTTCAGTATAGCCAGGCTTTTCAATGTTTGTGTTTTGAATTTTGTTAACCACCGATGAACGTGGTTCTATCAATCTTTCGAACAATTCCATGTAGGCGATATATATACTACAGCCAGCACTTACATAATAATATAAGGTCTTAATGACTAGTAAATCAGAAATTAGCAGAGTCATATATGCTAGCGTGTTGACTGCAAAGCAAAGAGTATACTTTAGTATCCATTTCCTGTCCGTATTGTTATAACGCCGTGTGTAAGGAATGAAAAATATGAAAAGTACAGGGGTGAATATAAGCATGGAAAGTATAAGACGGAGCCATACGTGGAATTGTGCAATGTCAGGCAGCATGTAAAGTAACGAATGATAAGGAGGAAAAGTCATTCCAACTTTTAGCAATAAAATATATATCCCAGTTAGTAATATTAACGGACTGTAGAGTTTGAGAATGCGTCGGAAGTTGAGGTATCCGGGTGAGATCACTTCTATAGGGTACATGATATATGAGATAACCATAAAGAGAGCGAGCAACAGCATAGGTACGGAGATAACCTGACTTGGCTCTTTTCCATGACATAGGGCATAAAACCGTGGGATATAGTTTGCTACAGAAAATAAGACGATGCATCCTAAGATTACACGCGAGCGTTCACCGCTTTTTCTGCGGGTGAAGATTAATAAAGAAGTGAGCAGGCAAGCAATTGCGGCTGCGAATGTAGTAGCTAAATATAGGCTTTGCATAATGGGATGCAAATTTAACAAATAATTTGGAAACCAGATAGAGTTTTTTTGTTTTGACATTGCAATCTTTTGTAAACATGAGACTCTGGTTTTGTGAATATGATACATTGAACTGCTAGATGTTGAGTACCTTTGTACAAACAATTTTGAGGTCAAACGGTATAGATTCAGTTTTATTTGAGATAAATTTAATATTAATCCCTATTACTTTTACATTAATGAAAAAAGTTAGTTTTATCCTTTTGTTTGTTGCATCTACTTTTGGTTTGGTATCGTGCAACAGTGACAAAGATTCTGTTGATAGCCCGTTTGATACTATCAGTGCAAGTAGCAATGTAGAACGCGACAAAATTGTTGTGATCAGTGATTTGCATTTGGGTAACGATTTGGCGTACTCCGAAAACGTAAAACACTTAAAGCGGCTGGAGCAATTCCTTAATGAGGTACGCTCTTCGAACACTATTAAAGAACTCGTCATAGCAGGCGATATGTTCGACGAATGGTATATTCCGACAAGAGTGAATACTTATGGGAATGGCTCTCAGACCGATTTTGTTAGAAAGACGGTAGTGGCAAATAAACCAATCTTTGATGTGTTGAACGGCATTATTAAAGATCGTAATGTAAAGGTTACTTATATTCCTGGAAACCACGATATGGGTATCTCGCCGGAAAATGTTGATGTTGCAATGCCTGGGGTAAATCAAGCTCGTGATGAAGACAGACCCGCAGTTGGTACTTATTCTCCAGACGGTTATCCACAGATTGCTATAGAACATGGACACCGCTATGATTTCTTCTGTGCAATGACTCCAGGTGCCAATGAGTCGGAAGCTCCTGGTTCTATATTGCCTCCCGGTTACTTCTTTGCTCGTATCGCTGCCGATTCGTTTACAGATCCTACTACTCCAGAAGCTGCTACAAAAGTACCCGAAGTAAAGCTAAATGATCCGAATAATGAGGAGCAGAATAGTAAATATAATTACTATTCCTTATGGAAACAAGTGCTGTCAGGTTTGATTTATGTGAAAGATAATTTTAGTGACAAGATGATCACTACGAATGTGGGAAATTATACAAAGACTTATTCTATTAATGATATTTTACCTCGAAACAATGCTACAGATGGTCATATAGAGATGAATCTATATGATGGTCTATTCACTCAGGCCAATTGGCTTGATCGCCTAAGTTATAATCATGCTCTTGTTGCGACAAATATTGACGATGCTATATCAGGTAGCTTGCATACGAGTTTTATTGATGACCAATCAAACGTACAATATTTTGGTGTCGCTATTCGTTCTTCTGTTCGTCTCGTAGTTTTCGGGCATACTCATTTGCCAATGATTAAATCTTATACCAATACTGAAGATAAACCTTGTGTCTATGCCAATACCGGTACTTGGGAAGATGAGAAGAGCCGTGATAAGAATAAGGTGATAGACCAAGACGCTAAGAATATGCACTTTGTGGTGATTCTTCCTATGAAGTCTGACAAGAAGAAACTGCAGGTAGCATTGTATCAATATAAATATGGTACTCATTCATTAGTGGATAATAAAGAAGTGGACTTATAGTCGTCTCTATTCTGCGGAATAATCCGCCTCGATGCAAATCTTCTTTCTAACAGAAGATGGCATCGGGGCGATTTTAGTATATATACAGCAAGGAATCTTATCTTTTTACAGTTGTATGTTCAGTATTGATGTATTATAATGGAGAAAAAACGTTTCCCTTGGTTCTAATTCTTGTTTTCATATTCTTCGACACTATTTATTGGCTATCAATATTGCTTAAACTGTTTATTTATAACTATATTTATTTATTCTTCCGCACCTTTCATTTTTTCTTTGTATCTTTGCTCCAAATATATATTAGCAAGGTATGTCTGTAATAATCAAAAAGGTTTCTACAAAGCGGGAGCTAAAGAAATTTATCCGCTTCAATTATTTCATGTACAAGGATAATCCATATTCGGTTCCCGATTTGTTTGACGATATGCTCAATACTTTCAATAAGAAAAAGAATGCCGCTTTTGAATTCTGCGAGGCCGATTATTTTTTGGCATATAGGGGTGAAAAGATTGTGGGTCGTGTTGCTGCTATAATAAATAATAGAGCAAACGAGAAGTGGAATAAAAAAACAGCTCGTTTCGGTTGGATCGATTTTATTGACGATATAGAGGTCTCGAAGGCATTGATTGATACTGTAGAGCAATGGGGTAGGGAACGTGGAATGGATAACGTTCAGGGGCCGCTTGGCTTTACGGATTTTGATGCTGAAGGTATGTTGGTCGAAGGTTATGACCAGTTAAGTACAATCGCAACGATATATAATTATCCTTACTATGTGGATCACATGGCTAAATTGGGTTTCGAAAAAGATGCCGATTGGGTAGAATATAAAATATATATTCCCGATGCGATTCCCGAAAAGCATAAGCGTATTTCTGAAATAGTGATGAAAAAATACGGTTTGCATATTACAAAATATACTTCTGCGAGGAAAATATCAAAAGAATATGGAGAGGCTATATTTGAGCTGATGAATGAGGCTTATAGCCCTCTTTATGGCTACTCGCCACTTACGCCTCGGCAGATTCAACAATATATAAAAATGTATTTGCCTATTGTTGATCTGAAGATGTTGTCGTTGATTACTAAAGATGACGGCACTTTGGTCGGAGTGGGTATTTCAATGCCTTCGCTTGCTAGAGCTTTACAGAAAGCTCATGGGCGATTGCTACCTTTTGGTTGGTATCATTTGTTGAAGTCGCTTTTTATTAAGCACGCTAAGGTTCTGGAATTGTTGCTTGTTGCCGTAAAACCTGAATATCAAAACAAAGGTGTCAATGCATTGCTGTTTTACGATTTGATACCGGTCTATCAGAAGATGGGCTTTGTATATGCTGAAAGTAATCCCGAATTAGAATTGAATGGTAAAGTTCAGTCGCAGTGGGAGTATTTCAAATGTGAACAGCACAAACGTCGTCGCGCTTTTATCAGGAGCATTAAATAGAATATGGAAGAAAATATCATTGAGGAAAACGAATTCAAGACAAATTATACTGATGACAGTATAAAGCATCTGAGTGATATGGAACATGTCCGTACGAGGCCGGGTATGTATATCGGTCGTTTAGGAGACGGTTCTCATCCAGAAGATGGTATTTATGTCTTGTTGAAAGAAGTTATAGATAATAGTATCGATGAATTCCGAATGGGGTTCGGTAAACGGCTTGAGATTGATCTTGAGGACAATCTACGTGTTAGTGTGAGAGACTATGGTAGAGGAATTCCGCAAGGGGCGCTTGTTGAAGCAGTAAGTGTACTCAATACAGGAGCCAAGTATGATAATGCGGTTTTCAAAAAGAGTGTTGGACTCAATGGTGTTGGTGCCAAAGCGGTCAATGCATTGAGTTCTTTCTTCGAGGTTCGCAGTTATCGTGATGGTAAAGTGAGGATTATTACTTTTGCCAAAGGAATATTACAGTCTGACGAAACGAAAGAGACCGATGAGGAAGATGGAACTTACATGTTTTTTGAACCGGATAATACACTGTTTGTAAATTACTCGTTCCAATCAGAATTTATTGAAACGAAACTGCGCAATTATACCTATCTTAATACGGGGCTTTCTGTTATTTTCAATGGTCAACGTATTGTTTCTCGTAATGGCTTGGAAGATCTGCTGAATGATAATATGACTTCTCCGGGATTATATCCGATTATTCATTTCAAGAGCGATGATATTGAAATAGCTTTTACCCATACCAATCAATATGGGGAAGAATACTATTCTTTCGTCAATGGTCAAAATACGACTCAGGGTGGTACGCATTTGTCGGCTTTCAAAGAACACGTGGCGCATACGATCAAAGACTTTTATAACAAAAACTTTGAGTTTAATGATATAAGGAATGGTATTGTAGGAGCTATAGCAATCAATGTAGAAGATCCTATTTTTGAGAGTCAGACCAAGATAAAGCTTGGCTCTACCAGTGTCTCTCTTAAGAAAGATGCTATTTCGGTGAATAAATTTGTGGGCAATTTTATTCAGGAACAACTAGATAATTTTCTTCACAAGAACTCTGATATTGCTGAGGTGATGCTTCAGAAAGTTCAAGAGTCAGAGAAAGAGCGCAAAGCAATTGCTGGCGTTACTAAATTGGCTAGAGAGCGAGCTAAGAAGGCTAATCTTCATAACCGAAAATTGCGTGATTGTCGTATTCATCTCAATGATTCCAAAGGAGACCGCCAAGAAGAGTCGTGTATCTTCATTACGGAGGGCGATTCGGCGAGTGGTTCTATTACCAAGAGCCGCGATGTTAATACTCAGGCAGTGTTTAGTTTACGAGGTAAGCCACTCAATTCATTCGGATTGACCAAGAAGGTCGTCTATGAAAATGAGGAGTTTAATTTGTTACAAGCTGCACTTAATATAGAAGACGGTATTGAAGGACTTAGATATAATAAGGTAATTGTAGCAACTGATGCCGATGTCGATGGTATGCATATCCGGTTGTTAATGATCACTTTCTTCTTACAGTTCTTTCCTGATCTAATAAAGAAAGGGCATGTATATATTCTTCAAACGCCATTATTTAGAGTTCGCAATAAAAAAGAAACGCGTTATTGCTATTCTGAGGAAGAAAGATTGAATGCGATTAAAGCACTCAAGCCTTCACCCGAAATCACTCGATTCAAAGGATTGGGAGAAATATCTCCAGAGGAGTTCGTACATTTTATCGGTAAGGATATACGCCTTGATCAGGTTAAGTTACGCAAGACTGATGCGGTGAAAGATCTATTGGCCTTTTATATGGGAAAGAATACGATGGAGCGTCAGAACTTTATTATTGACAATCTGGTCATCGAAGAAGATAAACCGGAGACTTTAATGAGCGATATAGCATAATTTAAAGAAATGATGGAAAGAAAAGCGATATTCCCAGGTACATTCGATCCTTTTACCATCGGACATTTTTCGATAGTGAAACGTTCACTGACTTTTATGGATGAAGTGATTATTGGTATTGGTATTAATGATCAAAAGAAAACCTACTTTCCATTGGAAAAGAGAGTAGACATTATTCGAAGGTTATATTGGGACGAACCCCGTATCAAGGTTGAATCTTATAGTGGTTTGACGATGGATTTTGCGCAACAGATTGGGGCAAATTTTATAATAAGAGGTATTCGTACGGTAAGTGATTTTGAGTATGAAGAAACTATTGCCGACGTGAACCGCAAGATGTCTGGCATTGAAACGATACTGTTGTTTACGGAGCCTGAGTTGACGGGTGTCAGCTCTACTATTGTCAGAGAATTATTGATGTACCATAAGGATATCAGCCGGTTTATTCCGGAAGGAATGGAAATATAAAACAAAATGATGAGAAAACTAATCACTGTGTGTCTTTTGGCATTTATTGCTGTTGCCGGTGTTACGGCTCAGGACTTTAATAAAGATGCCATGCGTAAATTGCAGATTGCCGAAATGGCTATAAATAATCTGTATGTGAACAAAATCAATGAGAACAAACTTGTGGAGGATGCCATAGAGGGTATGCTGTCAAAGCTCGATCCTCATTCTACTTACTCCAATGCAGAGGAAGTGAAGTTGATGAATGCTCCATTACAGGGCAATTTTGATGGCATCGGTGTTCAGTTTCAAATGATAGAAGATACATTGTTTGTTATTCAACCTGTTACAAACGGACCTTCCGAGAAAGTTGGTATTCTTGCAGGTGATCGTATTGTTGCTGTCAATGATACAGCGATTGCTGGAGTAAAAATGAGTACGGAGAAGATAATGCAACGCCTTCGTGGTCCGAAAGGAACGGTTGTGAAGCTTTCCATCGTTCGTCGTGGTGAAAAGGGATTGCTGTATTTTAATGTGAAACGTAATACAATTCCTATTTATAGTATTGACGCATGTTATATGGTCGAACCAAAGATCGGTTATATCCGAATCAGTCAGTTTGCGGCAACAACCGGTGAAGAATTTATAGCTTCATTAAAGAAATTGAAACAACAGGGGATGGTCGATCTTGTGTTAGACTTGCAGGGTAACGGAGGTGGTTATCTGCAAGCGGCGACAGAGTTGGCAAATCAATTATTGGATAATAAGCAGCTTATCGTTTATACCGAAGGACGTAATTCTACGAGAAGCGATTTCTTGGCTACCGGCAATGGAATATTCAAGACGGGACGGGTATCTGTTTTAGTTGATGAGTTTACCGCTTCGGCAAGCGAAATCGTAACAGGTGCTTTGCAAGATTGGGATCGTGCTACTGTGGTTGGTCGACGTACATTTGGTAAAGGACTTGTTCAGCGTCCTATAGAATTGCCTGACGGTTCGATGATTCGTTTGACCATCGCTCACTATTATACTCCTTCCGGTCGATGCATCCAGAAACCCTATGGAGACAAGATTGATTATGCTGCAGACATTATCAAACGTTATAGTCGTGGTGAGATGCAGAGTGCCGATAGCATTCATTTTCCCGATTCGCTGAAATGTAAAACATTGAAGCTTGGCCGTGTCGTTTATGGTGGCGGTGGCATTATGCCCGATTATTTTGTTCCTGTCGATACTACCGATTATAGCGATTATCTTCGTGAATTAAGTAATAGAGGAATTATTTTGCAAGAAACAGCACAATATGTCGAAAAGAATAGAGCCGAATTGAAGGCCCAATATCCTACCTTCGAAAAGTATAGAACATCGTTCGATGTAACAAAGACTACTATGCTTGACGAAGTACGTAGCAAAGCAGACAAAGCAGGAATAAAGTTCAATGAAAAACAGTACCAGACTTCGTTGTCTTTTATCAAACTTCAATTGAAAGCTTTAGTTGCACGCGATCTTTGGGATATGAATGAATACTTTCAGATTATTAATGAAACAAACGAAAGCTTACAAAAAGCGCTGTCTATTATGCACCAGAAAGAGATAGCTAAGCCCATTAAGAAAAGAAAGTAGAAAAACGTGCGATAGATTGATAGGGCTGTAATAATAAGCAGATTAAAGATTTATTTCTTTAATTGTTTGCTCAATCAATCTATTTGTCTTAATTTTGTGCCTATATGGGCTGTAATAATTAAAAATTAATTTAATTCTAAACAATAATAATCTTAAAAATTGAATCATTTATGTGGTTAGTTAATTCATCCGTAGGAAGGAAAGTGGTAATGAGTGTCACAGGTGTTGCTCTTATCCTCTTTCTGACATTTCACATGGCGATGAACTTGGTAGCTGTCTTCTCTGAGAGAGGGTATAATGCGATTTGTGAATTTTTGGGAGCTAACTGGTATGCCCTCGTCGGTTCGATGGGCTTGGCAGCATTGTTTCTTATTCACATCATTTATGCTGTTTGGCTTACCTTGTTGAATCGTAAAGCACGTGGTTCGGAGCGTTATGCTGTAACAGAACGTCCGGCAACTGTCGAATGGGCCTCGCAAAACATGTTTGTATTGGGACTCATTGTTGTTCTTGGTATTATTTTGCATCTTACCGATTTTTGGTATCACATGCAGTTTGCCGAAATAGCAAATGATATGGTGTTGGCACCTGGAGGTGATCCGGCAGACGGTATCGCTTTAATGAAGATCACATTCAAGAACCCCGTTTTTGTATTGCTTTATCTTGTTTGGTTCGGTGCTATCTGGTTCCATCTTACTCATGGTTTCTGGAGTGCTCTTCAGACATTAGGCTGGAACAACCAGACTTGGATTAAACGTTGGAAATGTATTTCCAATATTTATACTACTATTCTTATGGCTTGCTTCGCTTTGGTAGTTATTTTCTTTTTCATTAAAGTCACCTTTTTAGGCGCGAGCATTTAATTTCAATAAAAGTATATACAATTATGGCTAACATAGATTCTAAAATTCCCGAAGGCCTTTTAGCGGAGAAATGGAGCAATTATAAGGCTCATCAAAAGCTTGTGAACCCTGCCAATAAACGTCGTCTTGATATCATCGTTGTCGGAACGGGTCTTGCTGGCGCTTCAGCTGCTGCTTCTCTTGGCGAAATGGGCTTCAATGTACTTAATTTCTGTATTCAAGATTCACCGCGTCGTGCGCACTCTATTGCAGCTCAAGGTGGTATCAATGCAGCAAAAAATTATCAAAACGATGGTGACTCTATCTATCGTTTGTATTATGATACTATTAAAGGTGGTGATTATCGTTCTCGCGAAGCCAATGTTTATCGTCTGGCTGAAGTTTCGAACAACATCATCGACCAATGTGTAGCTCAAGGTGTTCCTTTTGCTCGTGATTATGGTGGCACACTTGACAACCGTTCTTTCGGTGGCGCTCAGGTTTCACGTACTTTTTATGCAAAAGGTCAGACCGGCCAGCAATTGTTGTTGGGCGCTTACTCTGCATTAAGCCGTCAAATTGGTAAAGGTACTGTTAAGCTTTATGCACGTCATGAAATGCTTAACCTCGTTATCGTTGAAGGTCGTGCTCGTGGTATTATTACCCGCAACCTTGTTAATGGTAAGATTGAACGCTATTCAGCTCATGCCGTTGTTATTGCTACTGGCGGTTACGGAAATGCTTATTTCCTTTCTACCAATGCAATGGCTTCTAACGGTTCGGTAGCTATACAATGCTATAAAAAAGGTGCTTACTTTGCTAACCCTTGCTACGCTCAGATTCACCCGACTTGTATTCCTGTACATGGTGATAAACAATCAAAACTGACGTTGATGTCTGAGTCTCTTCGTAATGATGGACGTATTTGGGTTCCGAAACGCATTGAAGATGCCAAAGCACTTCAAGAAGGTAAGCTTAATCCAAATGATATACCAGACGACCAACGCGATTTCTATTTGGAACGTCGTTATCCGGCATTCGGTAACTTGGTGCCTCGTGATGTTGCATCTCGTGCTGCCAAAGAACGTTGCGATAAAGGCTATGGTGTGAACAATACCGGTTTGGCTGTGTTCTTGGATTTCAAGTATGCAATCAATCGTCTGGGCGAAGATGTTGTTCGTGCTCGTTATGGTAACTTGTTCGATATGTACGAAGAAATTACCGATGTAAATCCTTATCATAACCCGATGATGATTTTCCCAGCTATTCACTATACAATGGGTGGTATTTGGGTAGATTACGAATTGCAGACATCTATTCCGGGTCTTTTTGCTATCGGCGAATGCAACTTCTCCGATCACGGAGCCAATCGTTTGGGTGCTTCTGCCTTGATGCAAGGTTTGGCCGACGGTTATTTTGTATTACCTTATACTATTCAGAATTACTTATCCGATCAGATTCAGGTTCCGCGTTTCTCTGTCGATATGCCTGAGTTTGTAGCTGCAGAGAAAGAGATCACCGATAAGATCGAAAAATTGATGTCAATCCAGGGTGAGCACTCTGTTGATTCTATTCATAAAGAACTTGGCCATGTAATGTGGGAATGTGTCGGAATGGGTCGTACCAAAGAGTCTCTTGAGAAAGCAATTGTCGGTATCGATAAAGTAAAGAAAGAATTCTATTCGAGTGTACGTATTCCCGGCAAGGCCGACGATCTGAATGTTGAGTTGGATAAAGCTATTCGCTTGGCCGATTTTATTGAAGTTGGGCGCCTGATGGCTATAGATGCTTTGAATCGTAACGAATCTTGCGGTGGACACTTCCGTGAAGAATATCAGACACCCGAAGGCGAAGCGCTTCGTGATGATAAAGACTATATGTATGTGGCTTGTTGGAAGTATACCGGTGAGGATTCTGAACCGGAGCTGATTAAAGAGCCGTTGAAATATGAATTCACCGAGGTTAAGACTCGTAACTATAAAGTATAATAACGATGGACAAAAATATATCATTTACATTGAAGATATGGCGTCAAAGAGGTCCTAAAGAACCAGGCGCTTTTAAAGAATATCCGATGAAGGATATCCCCGGTGATACTTCTTTCCTCGAAATGATGGATATTCTGAATGAAGAATTGATTAATAAGGGTGAAGAACCTGTAGTGTTCGATCACGATTGCCGCGAAGGTATTTGTGGTATGTGCTCACTATACATCAACGGACATCCTCATGGGCCTGCAACTGCCGCTACTACTTGCCAACTTTATATGCGTCGTTTCAAAGATGGTGATGTTATTACAGTAGAGCCTTGGCGTTCGGCTGCATTTCCTATCATCCGCGATTTGATGGTAGATCGTGGTGCTTTTGATAAGATTATTCAGGCAGGCGGCTTTATTAGTGTCAATACCGGTGCACCTCAGGATGCCAATGGTGTGTTGATTTCTAAGAAAGTAGCCGATAAAGCTATGGATGCTGCTTCTTGCATTGGTTGTGGTGCTTGTGTGGCTGCTTGTAAGAATGGCTCGGCTATGTTGTTCGTGTCTTCTAAGGTTGCTCAACTCAATATGCTTCCACAAGGAAAAGTTGAAGCAGGACGTCGTGTGAAAGCGATGGTTGCCAAGATGGATGAACTTGGATTTGGTAACTGTACCAATACAAGAGCATGTGAGGCCGAATGTCCCAAGAGTGAGACAATCGACAACATTGCTTTCCTAAATCGTGATTTCATTGTAGCTAAACTGAAAGACTAATACATTAGTTCCAAGTTACGTTACTTAAATTTTGATTAATAATTGCCTCTGACAACAGTGTTTGTCGGAGGCTTTTTTGTTCTTTGTTGTTATGTAGGTTTTCTTTCTTTCTTTTTTTCATAGCATTTTGAGGGGCAATCTTTTTTATAATTGGGTACAATTCTTTTGGCCCGATAGTTTTCCGATATTGATTTCGGAGAGAGAATCTTTTCGTCCTTATGTTTTTTCCGACTCACGCTCGTGAGTCGGAAAAAACATAAGGACGAAACTTGCGACTCACGAGCGTGAGTCGCAAGCGTCATAAGTATGTAATCAAAGTAACTGAACTATTGTTTTCTATTTTTCTTTGTTGGACATTGCAATTTCCCGATTATCGATAAAATAGGCTCTATTTTCGTCAAAAAGTTTGTCATTGTCTATCTTTTTTGCCCACGATGAAAGTCTGTTTTATTTTTGTATCGTCAATTTATAGATATATACGATATGAATTCAAAGAGATTATTAACAGCAACATTCTGTTTATTTGCAGTACTTGGTAGTGTGTTGGCTCAAGACGTTTCTCAAACAATAAAGCCATCGCAATGGACATTGCAAAGTTGCATTGATTATGCACTCAAACAGAATATCACGATTAGGCAAAACAAGGTGACAGCTGCCAGTACGAAGATCGATGTATTGGAAGCGAAGGCGGCTCGTCAGCCCAGTCTTTCGTTTTCTACAGATCAGAGTTTGGCAAATCGCCCTTTTCAACAGTCGGCAAGCACCGTAAATGGGAGTAATATCGTTTCGACAAGCAGCAAGACGACGTATACAGGTAATTACGGTTTGAATGCTTCGATGACTCTTTACAATGGCGGCAAGATACAAAAGAATATTCAATTGCAACAATTGAACAGCAAGATTGCCGATCTGGCAGTGAGTTCTTCCGAAAAGACTATCGAGGAATCGATCACTAAAATCTATGTTCAGATTTTGTATGCTGCCGAAACCATCAAAACCGATCAGAATGCTTTAGATTTATCTGAAACGGAACTCTCCAGAGCAAAACAGATGTTCAAGGCCGGTTCCTTGAATAAGGCCGACGTTGCTCAATTCGAATCGCAAGTCAGCACGGACAAGTATCAATTGGTTAGCGACCAATCCACTCTTGCCAATTATAAGTTGCAGTTGAAGCAATTACTCGAATTGGATGGCGACGAAGAGATGAATATTGCGATACCCGATTTGGCTACTATCGACGTGCTGTCTCCACTTCCGTCTAAAAGCCAAGTATTCTATGCAGCGGTAAATAATCGCCCCGAAATTGAATCGAAGAAATTAAGTATCGATGCTTCCGATTTGAATATTAAAATAGCCAAAGCTGCCTATTTACCAACAATAAGCCTCACCGGAGGTATGAGTACCTATAATGTAAGTGGTAGCGATTATGGCTTTATGAAACAACTAAAGAATGCTTGGAGCAATACGATTGGTGTCAATGTAAGCATTCCTATTCTTGACAAGCGGGCGACCAAGAGTAGTATACAGAGAGCGCAATTGGCTAAGCAAACCAGTGAATTGGAATTGCAAGATCAACAAAAGACGCTCTATAAGACAATAGAAGGTTTCTGGCTCGATGCCAACAGCGCTCAGCAACAATATGTTGCGGCAAAGGAAAAAGTGAAAAGCTCACAGATTAGTTTTGATTTGATACAGGAACAATTCAATCTGGGCTTAAAAAATATTGTAGAACTATTGACTCAAAAGACCACGCTGAACACTTCGCAACAAGAAATGCTACAGGCTAAATACATGGCGATATTGAATACTCAGTTGCTGAAATATTATCAGGGCGATAAGATTTCGCTATAGTCCATCGTTCTATAATCAGAGAAAAATATAAAAATAAAAACATATACTTCGATGAAAAAGAGAAATATCATTCTAGTTGCTGTTACAGCAATTGTTCTGCTGGTGATACTTTACATGTGCTCTGGCAAGAAAAGTTCCAGCAAGGTTACTTTTGAAAGTACAAAAGTCTCTCGACACGATATTGAAACGAGTATTACCGCGACAGGTACACTCCAAGCCGATACGGTAAATGTTGGTACACAGGTTTCTGGACTTGTAACTAAAGTCTTTGCAGACTATAATAGTATTGTGAAAAAAGGGCAGGTTGTAGCCGAGCTCGACAAGACTACTCTTGAAGCCGATCTGCAATCAAAGATTGCGAGCATGAGGAGCGCATTGAGTGAATGTCAGTATCAGACTAAGAATTTCGAACGTTATAAGCAATTGCATGAAAAACAATTGGTAAGCCAATCTGATTACGATACAGCTTTGGATACTTATAATAAGGCAAAACAGGCTTATGATGTTGCAAAGCAGGACTATGTGAAGTCAAGAACTAATCTGGGATATGCTATTATTTATTCTCCTGTAGACGGCATCGTCTTGTCGCGGTCTGTTGCTGTGGGACAAACAGTGGCTGCGACTTATAGTACGCCTAAATTATTCACGATTGCTAAGAATCTGAAAGATCTCCAAGTCGTAGCGAAAGTTGACGAGGCCGATATAGGTAATATCGTTCAAGGTCAACGAGTATCTTTTACTGTTGACGCCTTTCCGGATGATACTTTTGAAGGATCGGTCAAGCAGGTTCGTTTGAATGCCGGTGCAAGTAATAATGTCGTTACTTATCAGGTTATTATCACAACCAATAATGAATCGATGAAATTGAAACCCGGGTTGACAGCTAATGTGACTATTTATACTAGCGAGAAAAGCAATGTGTTGAGTGTGCCGTCTAAAGCGCTGCGCTTTACTCCCGATCAGACGTTGGTAGGTAAAGAAGCAAAAATAGTTGATTGCAATGCACCTCATAAACTATGGACTCGTGACGGTAATACTTTTACGGCTCATGCGGTTCAAATAGGCATTACGAATGGTATTCGTACTGAAATATTGAGTGGAATAGGCGAAGGACAACAAGTAGTGCTCGATGCTGTTGCTGCGGGTGGAAAGAGTGATGTATCTGCCGATTCTTCAAATCAAAATTCGTCACCATTTATGCCAAAACACCCTAGTAATAATAAGAGAAAAGGCGGTGGCGCAAACTAAAGGGGAGAACTAGATTATGAAACCGATAATAGAATTACAGGATATTCGCCGGAATTTCATTGTTGGCGAAGAAACAGTACATGCTTTGCGAGGTGTTTCATTTACTATCAATGAAGGAGAGTTTGTAACAATCATGGGAATGTCGGGATCCGGAAAATCCACTTTGCTCAATTTATTGGGCTGTTTGGATACTCCGACCAAAGGAGAGTATCTGCTCGATGGTATATCAGTGCGTACCATGACTAAGCCACAGCGGGCAGTGCTTCGTAACCGCAAGATTGGATTTGTTTTTCAGAGCTATAACCTCTTACCTAAAACAACGGCTATAGAGAATGTAGAACTCCCATTGATGTATAACGCTTCTGTGAGTGCTTCAGAAAGACGTCGTCGGGCTATCGATGCATTGGATGCTGTCGGATTGGGCGATCGCTTGAATCATAAATCAAATCAGATGTCGGGCGGGCAGATGCAACGCGTAGCTATCGCTCGTGCCTTAGTTAATAATCCGGCTGTTATTTTGGCCGACGAAGCTACCGGTAATCTAGACACTCGTACTTCTTTTGAAATTCTGGTACTTTTCCAGAAGCTTCATGCCGAAGGTAGAACAATTATCTTTGTCACTCATAATCCCGAGATCGCTTATTATTCGAGTCGGACTATTGTATTGCGTGATGGGAAGATAAAAGACGATAAAATAAACGATAATATTCAGGATGCGGCAGTCAAACTCGCAACTATTCCGCTTCCTGATGATAATTAATAGATATTATGAACGGAACTAATTTGTTTAAAATAGCTTTGAAGGCGTTATCGAACAATAAGATGCGTACTTTCTTGACGATGCTTGGCATCATTATTGGTGTAGCATCAGTTATTGCGATGCTTGCCATCGGTCAAGGTTCAAAGCAGAGTATTCAGGCCCAGATTGCAGAAATGGGTTCTAATATGATAATGATTCGTCCCGGAGCTGATATGTTCGGAGGTGTTCGTCAGAGTGCAAGTTCGATGGAAACACTTAAACTGACAGATTATGAGAATATTTCTAAAGATGCGAAATATCTGGCAGCTGTAAGCCCAAGCGTTTCTAGTTCGGGACAATACATAGCGGGTAGCAATAATTATCCATCAAGTATCAGTGGGGTTAGTTTGGATTATCTTACCATACGGCAGTTGTCGGTAGAAACAGGCGAGATGTTTACCGAACAAGATATTAAAGTGTCGGCAAAAGTTTGTGTTATCGGTAAAACGATTGTTACGAATCTGTTCCCCAATGGACAAGACCCTGTGGGGCAGATTATACGTTTTAACAGCATTCCTTTTCGGGTCGTCGGAGTGTTGAAAGCTAAAGGTTATAATTCGATGGGACAAGATCAAGATGATGTTGTACTGGCTCCATACACTACTGTAATGAAAAGAATTCAGGCGCAAACATATTTGCAGGGAATTTTTGCTTCGGCTATTACAGAGGCCATGACGCAGGATGCAATAAAGGATCTTACAGATATACTGCGTGCCGATCATAAATTGAAAGCCACCGACAATGATGATTTTAATATTCGCTCTCAGGAGGAGCTGAGTTCTATGATGAATTCTACCACGGGGTTGATGACTACGTTGTTGGCTTGTATTGCCGGTATTTCGTTAATCGTTGGCGGAATTGGGATTATGAATATTATGTATGTATCCGTTACCGAAAGGACTCGGGAAATAGGACTCCGAATGAGTGTCGGTGCGAGAGGGGTCGATATATTGAGCCAATTTTTGATAGAAGCGATTCTTATTAGTATCACCGGAGGTTTGATAGGAGTCGTATTGGGCGTCGGCGCTTCGTTTGTCGTCAAGTTTCTTGCTCATTGGCCTATTAGTATACAACTCTGGACGGTGGCTCTTTCGTTTATCGTTTGTACTCTTACAGGTATCTTTTTCGGATGGTATCCTGCAAAAAAGGCAGCTAATCTAGATCCTATAGAGGCTATTCGATATGAATAAATGAAGAAGAGAAAGTATGGAATAATTTAAGATAGAAGGATTGAACCATTCTTCTGAATAATTAGTTATATTTGCAGTGAAACAGATAATGAGTATATTGATGAGACGTTCGTTCATGATACATGTCATTTGTTGGGGAATAGTTATTATATTCCCCCTTTGCTTCATTGAACATACGGGAAATTGGAATCAAGATTTTGGTCACCTCTTGCGGATGCTTGGTGTTCAGGTTATTTTTATGTTGCCTTTTTATTTGAACTATTCTCTGTTGATTCCTCAACTTCTGTTTAAAGACAAGTTAAAGAGCTTTTATGCTTTCAATGTGTTGATTGTTACTCTGTCTTTAGGATTAATGTTGTTGTGGCAGTATGGTTGTTACATCTTGTTTCCCGATACGTTTTATGAACATTGGCGGCATCATCCTCCGAAGTGGCCTATGTATTTTCAGTTCTTTATTACTTCTGTTTTATTTATCGGACTTAGTGTGGCAATCAGAATGAGTCAACGCTGGATAAAATCGGATGAAGCACGTCGTGAAGCTGAGAAAAACAGAGCTGAAGCTGAATTAAAGAATTTGCGTAACCAACTGAATCCACATTTCTTACTCAACACACTTAATAATATCTATGCATTGATTGCTTTTGATACGGATAAAGCTCAGCAAGTAGTGGAAGAGTTGAGCCGTTTGTTGCGCCATGTACTTTATGAGGATCAGCAAGATTATGTGTCGCTCAATAAAGAAGTGGATTTTATGAAAAACTATATTGAGTTGATGCGCATTCGGGTTACTGATAACGTGACGATCGATGTAGATTTTGACGTACCTTCTGATGATACGGTTCTGATAGCGCCACTTCTTTTCATATCTCTTATAGAGAATGCCTTTAAACATGGTATTTCGCCTTCCGAACCAAGTTATATTAACATCAAGATGTCTGAAGTTGATGGTGATATTACCTGTGAAATACGGAATAGCAATTATCCTAAAAAGCAAAACGATAAAAGCGGTTCAGGCATTGGTTTGGAACAAGTGGGTAAACGTCTTGAGTTGATTTATGCCGGTCGTTATAATTGGGAGAAAGGTATTTCAGTTGATAGGAAAGAATATTTTTCTAAAATAGTAATATATCATGATACTGCGTTGTGCCATCGTTGATGACGAGCCTTTAGCGCTCGGCTTATTGCAAAGCTATGTCGAAAAAACTCCTTTCCTAAAACTGACGGGGAGGTATGCTAATGCTATTCTGGCGATGAAAGAATTGCCTGATAACGAAGTAGATTTGTTATTCTTGGATATTCAGATGCCCGAACTGAATGGATTGGAATTCTCAAAGATGTTGCCGGCCCGTACTAAAGTTGTTTTTACGACTGCTTTCGGGCAATATGCGCTCGATGGTTATCGAGTGAACGCTCTCGACTATTTGCTTAAACCTATATCGTATGTCGATTTTTTAGAAGCGGCTAATAAGGCATTGCAGTGGTTCGAGATGACACAGTCTAAGGGTTCTGCTGAAGAAAAAGAAATTCAGAGTATCTTTGTGAAAAGCGAATATAAATTGATTCAAATAGACCTCGACAAAATATTATACGTGGAAGGTCTGAAAGATTATGTGAAAATTTATGTTGAGGATATTCCACGCCCTATTTTGTCTCTTATGAATATGAAAGCGATGGAACAACTATTGCCTGCTTCGAGGTTTATCCGAGTACATCGGTCATATATTGTACAAAAAGGCAAGATACGGGTTATTGATCACGGGCGTATTGTCTTTGGCAAGACTTATATCCCTGTGAGTGACAGCTATAAGACTAATTTCCAAAAATTCTTGGACGGACAGAGTTAAGCATCTACTATATATATATTATAATTTTGTGTATTGTGAATACCTTCTTAAGGTAAAATGTGTATTTTTGTAGCAAAATAGCAAAGTTATGAAGAATTTTACTCTTTTCTTTTCTGTCTGTCTCGTAGCTGTGGGATTCACTTCTTGTGGCGGTGGGAAAAACAAAACAACAGAAGTTGCTGCTGCATCGGTCAATGTTCCGGTATTCAATGCCGACAGCGCTTATCATTTTGTAAAGGCACAAGTTGATTTCGGCCCTCGTACTCCCAACAGTCAAGCACATAAGGATTGTGCTGACTATCTCTCGGCGAAATTGAAAAGCTATGGTGCTACGGTAACTTTGCAAAAGTGCGATCTTGCCGGTTACGATGGAACGATCTTGAAATCGGTTAATATTGTCGGTTCTTTTAAGCCTGAGAGTAAGAAACGTATTGCACTTTTCTCTCATTGGGACTCTCGTCCTTGGGCAGACAATGACCCTGACAAAGCCAATTGGCATAAACCAATCTTGGCAGCAAACGATGGTGCAAGTGGTGTCGGTGTATTGTTGGAGATCGCTCGTCTCATCCAGAAACAACAACCTGAAATGGGTATTGATATTATTTTTCTGGATGCCGAAGATTATGGTATCCCTCAATTCGAAAAGAAAGATGATGAAAGCTCATGGGCATTGGGCGCTCAGTATTGGGCTCGCAATCCTCATGTTGATGGTTATACGGCGCGGTTCGGCATACTGCTTGATATGGTAGGAGGTAAGGGTTCTGCGTTCCACAAAGAAGCCTATTCCGAACAGTATGCTTCGGCTATCAATCGCAAGTTGTGGAAAGCTGCCGCAAGTCTTGGTTATGGTCAGTACTTTGTTAACGAACAAGGTTCTCAAGTAACCGACGATCATGTGTTTATCAATCAAATGGCCAATATACCTACGGCAGACATTATCCCTTATAGCAAGGATGGCAGTTTCACTCCTACGTGGCATACGCTTGCCGATAATATGGACCATATTGATAAGGCTACACTCAAAGCGGTAGGGCAGACGGTAATGCAAGTAATCTATAATGAGAAATAGAAAAAAATAATAGAATGACAATCAACGAACAACAAGACGAAATAATAAGCGAATTTAGTGATTTTGATGATTGGATGGATCGTTACCAGATGCTTATCGATATGGGCAACGATCAACAATCTTTGGACGAGAAGTCTAAGACAGAAGAAAATCTTATTGATGGATGTCAAAGTCGGGTATGGCTTCAGTGCGATGTAAAAGACGGCAAATTGGTCTTCACAGCAGAGAGCGATGCTTTAATTGTAAAAGGTATTGTTACGCTATTAATTAGAGTGCTTTCGGGACATACACCTGATGAGATTCTTAATGCAGATCTTTATTTTATCGAAAAGATAGGATTGAAAGAACATCTCTCCCCGACTCGTAGCAACGGTTTGCTTGCTATGGTAAAACAGATGCGGATGTATGCGTTGGCTTATAAGGCTAAAGGCATTTAAAGGTTTTTCAAACTTTTGCAGTTCGTCGGGAAAAACCGATAGAATATAAATATGTCTTTGCATCAATACTTGTTTCTTATCTCGGAATCAAGATAAGTTGGTTACCTAGGTTAAATTTGTAATTAGGGCTTAAAAGTATCACACGTGTGCGACGAACGTCTCACAGCTGTGCGACACTTGTCTCACACGTGTGATACAGATGTCGCACACGTGTGATACTTCTTTTTGTTGTATATGTCTACAAAATATGGTATGTAGCGGTATCGATAATATTAGAACAGAAAAAGGCCGCTTTCATCTTTATGATGAAGCGGCCTTTAATTTTTTTTGCTGATAGATAATTATCTACGCAATCCGAGAGCTTTAACGATAGCACGATATCTTTCGATATCTCTGTCTTTCAAGTAGTCTAGCAAACGACGACGTTTACCAACCAACATAGTCAATGCTCTTTCTGTGCTATAATCTTTTCTGTTGAGCTTTAGGTGCTCAGTCAGATGGGTAATACGGTATGAAAACAAAGCAATCTGAGCTTCTGATGAGCCAGTATCAGTGTTGGACTTTCCGTACTTACCGAAGATTTCTTTTTTTGTTTCAGCGTCTAAATACATAATTTATTGCTTTAATAATATAAAAAAATGATTTTCGTGGGTGCAAAGGTATGAATTTCCTTTTATATTTCAATGCTTTATGCTATTTTTTTTAGAGAAAGTTAGTATTTACCTGATTTTGTAGTAACTTTGCAGTCAAATTAGTTTTATATGCAAAATATTAGGAATATTGCAATTATTGCCCATGTCGATCATGGCAAAACCACGCTGGTAGATAAGATGTTGTTGGCGGGCCATTTGTTCCGCGCTAATCAGGAAAAGGGTACCCTGATACTGGATAACAATGATTTGGAGCGTGAACGAGGGATAACAATTCTTTCCAAAAACGTTTCGATCAATTACAAGGATGTAAAGATTAATATTATAGATACCCCGGGACATAGTGATTTTGGAGGAGAGGTAGAACGTGTGCTCAATATGGCAGATGGCTGTTTGCTTTTGGTTGATGCTTTTGAAGGGCCTATGCCGCAAACTCGCTTTGTGTTGCAGAAAGCACTCGAAATAGGTCTCAAACCGATAGTTGTCATCAACAAAGTTGATAAACCCAATTGTCGCCCCGATGAGGTACGTGATATGATTTGGGAGTTGATGTACAATCTAAATGCTACCGACAATCAGCTTGATTTCCCAACTATTTATGGCTCGGCCAAAAATGGATGGATGAATACCGATTGGAGAAAACCGACTGACAATATTATTCCATTGTTGGATTGTATTCTCGAGAATATACCCGCTCCAACACAATTGGAAGGTACTCCTCAGATGTTGATTACTTCGCTCGACTTTTCTTCTTACACCGGTCGTATTGCGGTAGGTCGTGTACATCGTGGTACGCTGCGCGAAGGAATGGATATTACGCTTGTTAAACGCGACGGTGCTAAACAAAAATCGAAGATCAAAGAGCTGCATGTATTCGAAGGTATGGGACGTGCTCGTAAGAGCGAGGTTTCGTCGGGTGATATTTGCGCTTTAGTTGGTATTGATGGTTTTGAGATTGGTGATACGGTATGCGATTTTGATAATCCGGAAGCATTACCTCCAATTACTATTGATGAACCGACAATGAGTATGCTCTTTTCTATCAACGATTCTCCTTTTTATGGTCAGGATGGAAAGTTTGTAACTTCCAGACATATACAAGACCGTTTGAATAAGGAGTTGGAAAAGAACTTGGCTCTTAGGGTAAAGAGTGGTGAGGTAGAAGGCAAATGGATCGTTTCCGGCCGTGGCGTGCTTCATCTTTCTGTACTTGTAGAGACAATGCGTCGTGAGGGATACGAGTTGCAAGTAGGCCAACCCCAAGTTATCTACAAAGAGATAGATGGAGTTAAGTGCGAACCGGTCGAGGAACTTACCATTAACGTGTCTGAAGAATATAGCAGTAAAATTATTGATATGGTAACTCGCCGTAAGGGTAATCTGTTAATGATGACCAGCCAAGGTGAACGTGTCAATCTGGAATTCGAAATTCCGTCGCGTGGTATTATCGGATTGCGTACCAATGTACTTACAGCATCCGCCGGTGAAGCTGTTATGGCTCATCGTTATAAAGAATATCAACCTTATAAAGGCGAAATTAATCGTCGTCTCAATGGTTCGTTGGTTGCTTTGGAAGGTGGTACAGCCTTTGCTTATGCTATTGATAAGTTGCAAGATAGAGGTCGTTTCTTTATTTTCCCGCAGGAAGATGTCTATGCCGGCCAAGTTGTCGGAGAACATAATAAAGATAACGATCTGATTGTAAATGTAACAAAATCTAAGAAACTAACCAATATGCGTGCTTCGGGAGCTGATGATAAAGCTCGTCTTATTCCTCCTGTTCAATTCTCACTTGAAGAAGCGTTGGAATATATCAAAGAAGACGAATATGTAGAGGTTACACCCAAGCACATGAGAATGCGTAAAATAATTCTTGATGAATTGGAACGCAAACGTGCGGGTCGGTAATGTTGCATAACGTTTCTACGTATATCAGTTCGCTGATTAATCTTTTATTTCCTCGCTGTTGCACAGTCTGTGGTTCTCCACTGGTGCGCGGTGAGGATTTTTTATGTACCTCCTGTCTTTTGAATCTACCTCGTACGAATTATCATTTGTTGTCCGAAAATCCTGTTGAACGGCTATTCTGGGGTCAGATTGCATTAGTACGTGCTACATCCTACTTTTATTATTATAGGGGCAGTGAAATGCGAAAGATTATTCACGAAATGAAATATGGCGGCAAAAAGGAAATAGGAGAGGTTATGGGTCGGAATATGGCAGCCGAGTTGCTACAATCAAATTTCTTTGATGATATTGATCTGTTGATACCGATTGCACTTCATTCAAAGCGTCAGCGGATGCGAGGATACAATCAAAGCGAATGGATTGCAAAGGGAGTTGCTTCTGTCACCGATTTGCCTATTGATATAGATGCGGTGAAGCGGGTAAAGCATGTAGAAACCCAAACTCAAAAAACACCTTTTGAAAGATGGGAGAATGTTCAGCAGATCTTTCAACTTCAATATCCTGAACGTCTGGAAGGCAAACATGTTCTAGTTATCGACGATGTTGTCACTACTGGAGCAACAGCATTGGCTTTTATCGAAAGTTTTGCTCCTCTCAAAGACACAAAAGTCAGTTTACTCACATTGGCTGTTGCTGCTCAATAACGGGTGATATACTGGTTGCCTTAATAATGATTTCTTCTTTGCTCAATCAATTATTTCGAGTATCTTCTTTATTTCTTCTTTATCGTTGTTCAATTGTTGCTCTAAAACTTCGATAGACGGGAACTTCTGCTCTTCTCTCATATACTTAATGAAAGAAATACTGATCGGGTAGTTATAAATATCTTTGTCGAATTCGAAAATATGGGCTTCAATGCTTATGTCATTGCCGTTGTTGACAGTGGGGCGATGACCTATATTAAGCATTCCTCCATAGGTCTCTCCATTGATGTGAACTCTGATGGCGTAGACTCCTGCTTTCGGCACAATTTTTTCGTCGCTGTTTAAGGCTATGTTAGCTGTCGGAAATCCTATTTGCCGACCTAGTTGGTGTCCCTTTATAACATTTCCTTTTATATAGTAGGAGTATCCTAGGGCATCGTTTGCTGCTTCAATATCACCTTCGTATAACAATTGGCGTATTGCCGAAGAACTAATGATACGATCATGCCATTCGAAAGCTGGCACCGCTTCTACGCTCATTCCTATTTCTCTTCCATAGCGCACATAGTCATTATAACCTTCACGTCTGTCGTGTCCGAAACGGTGATCGTATCCTACGATTAAATGACTAACATTGAATCGCTCTTTTAGAATGTCGTTCATGAATCGTCGTGCCGAAAGATCCGAAAGCTCTTTGTCGAAATCTAGTATGATACATTCGTCAATACCTTTTTTCGAGAGCATTTCAATCTTCTCTTCATAAGTACTGATAAGTTGTGCTTTGAATGCGGGATTGATTATTTGTTGGGGAGGAACGGAAAAGGTGATCACAGCCGAATGGCAGTTCTCTCGTTCGGCTACAGCTTTTACTCGGTCTATCAAATACTGATGCCCACGATGCACACCATCGAAAAAACCTATGGTTGCTGCACAGATGGGATGTGATATTTTAGATGTGTAACGGATAACTTCCATATCAATTCCTTTTTACTTTTTATTGTCAAATAGGCGAGTCCAGTCCTCGTTAGATTCTGCGACGAATGATCTTATTCCTAGAGTTTCGGCAGCAAGGCAATTGTCTACGGAGTCATCAATAAAAAGAGTTTCTTCTGGATCTATTCCCGAATCTTGTATCATTGTTTGAAATATTTTGGCGTCTGGTTTCGATAGATTCATCTCAAATGAGAGATAAGTCTTTTCAAAGTAGCTGTTTACATCGAATCCTTTGTATGGGAATAGTTTCTCACATGACCATTGCCAATGTAATTCGTTGGTATTGCTCAATAGGTATACCATATATTTTTTTCTTAATTCCAAAAGAAGCATTAGCTTGCGAGGAGAAATAGTTACTAAAAAACTATTCCATGCAGCATCTATAGCCTCGTCTTCCAGACTCTTGTCTACCAATGAGCGGATATGTTCACGAAATTCTTTTGTGGAGATCAATCCCAGTTCGTAATTCTGGAAGAAACCTTCTTTGAAAGAAGTACTGATAAGTTCGTTCACTTTGTGCAGGCCGAGTTCTTCGAACTGCTTCACGCATCGTTGTTTGTTTAAGTCTACTAATACATTGCCGAAATCAAAAACTAAATTCTTAATGTTTTTCTCATTCATTGTTTTTTACTTATTTCGTTGTTTTAAACGCTTTAGCTCTCCTATCCAGAGAATAAAAGAAGTTGCCCCGATAATACTGAGCCATGTACCTATATTTAAAGGAACTGTGCGAAATACTTCTCCACCAAATTGCACGATTATAATCTGTCCTATCAGGATAATACCGCCCACAACCAAGAAACTGGGTGAGTGCATTAACCCCTTCCATGAAGAGTTTGTGCTTCCGAATACTCGAATATTGAATAGATTCCAAAACTGCAGCATCACGAAGATAGTAAAGAATATCGTAAGATGATAAGTAGAAATAGTAATATCGCTGGCTGTAAAGTAAATGATCAATCCAATAAGTATTGATAGAAATATAGTGCCTGTAGTAAATATATTGATGTACATGGGACGGGTAATAATGAAGTCGTTGAGACGGCGTGGCTTTTCTTTCATTACAGCTTTTGATGGTGGAATTGACGACAGAGCCAGAGACGCAAAAGTATCCATAATGAGATTAACCCATAGCATCTGAGTGACAGTAAGGGGTAATTGGGTTCCTACAAATGATCCTAATAATTCAATGCCTAGAGCCACCAGATTGATGGTAAGCTGAAAGACAATGAAGCGTTGGATATTCTTATAGAGTGATCTTCCCCACATTACCGCAGTACTGATACTGGCAAAAGAGTCATCGAGCAACGTAATGTCACTGGCTTCTTTGGCAACAGATGTGCCCGAACCCATCGAAAGTCCTACTTGTGCATGGTTAAGTGCCGGTGCGTCATTTGTTCCATCTCCCGTAACGGCTACTATAGCTCCTTGTTTCTGAAGTAATTGTACTAAACGCTGTTTGTCGGTAGGGCGCGCTCTCGAAATGATTTTAAGTTTACCGACTCTTTTAAGTGCCTTTTCTTCGTCCAGTGCGGCAAATTCCGGTCCGGTTATTCTGTTTATCTCTGTATCTTCTTTGTCGTTCCATAATCCTATTTGACGAGCTATTTCTGTTGCTGTGCCTATTGTGTCGCCGGTAACTATCTTAATACTGATTCCTGCCGAACGGCATTCGTCTATTGCTTGGTTAATATCTTCGCGGATAGGGTCGGCTATGGCCACCATACCCACAAAGGTGAATCCTTTTTCTTTAACCAGTTGTTGGCAATCAGTGGCGTTATTGTCTACGATCTTGTAGGCAAAAGCAAGAGTTCGCATTGCTTTGCTCTGTGCTCCGAGAAGCCATTCTTTCAATTGGTTGCGATGAGGCTCAATATCCTCTGTAGCCGAATGTTGCAAAATCGTACTGCAATGATTTCCTACTATTTCCGGAGCACCTTTCATGTAAAGTATCCGCTTGCCTGGTAAAAGACTCGAATCGGTAAGCATTGCCATGTATTTCCGTTCAGTAGAGAAGGTGATTTCGCTGATGGGAGTCGCTGCCTCACGTATATCCAAGTAGTCTATTTTTTGTTTATGTAACCAGAGCAATAGCGCTATTTCGGTTGGATTGCCTAAACCGTGTACATCGTCGCTTGCTGTTTCGAGGTAAGCAGTAGAGTTGGTTGCTATACCTTCTTTTATAAGTTGGCTTACTTCATCGTTATCAAGTGTTATATCGTTTTCTCCATTGAATAGCGAGTATTGTACTTGCATGCTGTTTTGGGTCAATGTTCCGGTTTTATCTGTACATATAACATTGATGGCCCCCATCGTTTCGCTAGCATGCATGCTTCTTACCAAGTTATTGGTTTTTAGCATCCGTCGCATGTTTAGAGCTAAACTGAGAGTCACGCTCATAGGCAATCCTTCGGGAACAGCTACTACAATAAGCGTAACAGCCATCATGAAGTAGTTAAGACAAATTCGTGCTATTTCTATATAATCGTGCCACCCCTCGATATCGTGTTCCGAGAAAAATACGATTAAATCGCGAGTAACAAAAATACAGAAGGCCAGACCGGCAATAATAAAACCTATTTTGCTTATAAGTTTCGCAAAGTGCTCCAGCTGTATATTGAGTGGCGTTTTTACACCGCTCTCTTCTGTACTTTGGCGCGCTACATGTCCTATCTCGGTGTTGTCGCCAACGGCTGTCACGACCATTGTACCGTAACCTTCTACCACTGTTGTGCTACGCAATACTCGGTTAGAAGCATAGGTGGCTTCTTTATCGAACCGATCCTCATAAATGGTTTTGTTCACCATCGGCTCTCCGGTGAGCGAAGATTCGTTGATTTGCATGGATACCGCTTTTAATAAGGTCCCATCGGCCGGTATTTCGTCTCCTGTACCTAGTATAACGATGTCGTCGACAACAATATCTTTTCGTGTCACTTCACATACTTGTCCACTTCGTGTCACTTTAACAAGCGTATCATCATTAATCGTATTCAGCAAGTCAAACTTCCGCTTGGCATTATACTCAAAGAAAAAGCCTATTCCTGTGGCCAATAATATAGCAGTAATGATACCAATTGTTTCTGCGTATTGGTTTTCTAAAATAGAAATGATAAGCGACAAGAAAGCCGCAAGAATCAGAATGCGTATGACAGGATCTTTGAACTTCTCTAGGTAGAGGATCCAAGGAGATACACGCTTAGGAGGAGAGAGCAGATTGCTCCCATATTTTTCACGACTTTCGACTACTTCCTTTTCGGTCAGGCCAAATAAATTTTTCTGATCTGTGTTCATTTAAATAATTGATTTATTAATTAAGCACAATTGTTAGGGTAGTTTTTTATCTTTGACATCAGCACTTGCTTCAACGACATTGAGTACGTAGTCACCCAATTTTTCGCATTCGCTGATGATATCCATGTAGTATACGCCCATCTGGTAGTCGTATTGTTTGTTATTCACATCCAAAACATTTTGTGTCTTCAATTGGTTGCGATAATTATTTATCTCATTCTCCAAATTATATGTCTTGTTAACCTCTAGTTCCATCTGGTCTCCTTTCTCTAGAACTCGCAGCATTTGGTTTAGAGCATCTTCATTGAGCTTCATCATGAAGTGTATATGGTCGTACTGTTGTTCTGTAAAATCCGTACTAGATTGTTTCTTTCTACTTATCGTACGCGCTAGGTTGTAACAACTATCACCAATACTTTCTATTTCGGTTACTTCACGAAGCATGCCTCGAATGACAAGCTTGCTTGTCGAACTGAGGCGCCCTTCAGAAACGTCGTTTAAGTAACTTGCTATCTCAATCTCCATGTGGTCGCTGATGCCTTCATATTTTTCTATCCGTGCGAAAAGTTTGGCAAACTCCTCATCTTTGTTTGTATGAAGCAAAGATCGCACCATCCTGAACATACGCTGAATACGTTGGCTGAAAAGGATAATTTCTTTGTGAGCTTGGAGAATCGAAAGTTCTGCCGTCGATAGCATGCCCGAAGAAATATATCGAAGTCTGAAATCTTCATCCTCTTCTTTCTCCCTAATGAGTTGGCAAACGATTCTTTCGAATGGTTTGATGAACCAAATTAATATCAGCACATTGCAGACATTGAACATTGTATGGAATGCAGACAGATAGAAAGTAACTTTGATATGTTCATCTATATTGGGGGCAATGAGATTTACAAGATACTTATCTAGACTGATAAAGGGATGAAACACACACAATACCCAGAATACACCGAACATGTTGAACATGAAATGCGATAGGGCGGCACGTCGGGCTTGCGAGTTGCCGGTTAGGGCGGCAATGTTCGAAGTAATCGTCGTACCGATATTCTCTCCCATTACCAGTGCAATACCCAAATCCAGACTTTCGGGGTGTGCAGAACATAATATCATCGTAATAGCCATGACAGCTGCCGAAGATTGGATGCACATGGTAAGAAATCCTCCGATGAGCAGAAACATCAGAATGGATAGGTCTCCCCAGTTTTTGCAATGATCGATGAAGGATAGAATGGTCGGATTTGTTTCTAGATGCATGTCAGAGCCTGTCTGGCGCAAGGTAAGAAGACCTAAAAACATGAATGAGAAACCGAAAAGAAATTCTCCTAAAGACTTTTTGTTCCCTTTTTTTGAGAAGAAGAAAGGAATCGCGATGGCAAATAAACAAAATACATAATCACCTAGATTGATTTGGAAGCCAAATATTGACATAAGCCATGCGGTAACTGTAGTACCGATGTTGGCTCCCATAATCACGCTTATAGCTTGTGCCAGAGTAAGGAGCCCTGCATTCACAAAACTTACAACCATCACAGTTGTAGCGGTTGATGATTGGATGGTTGCTGTAACGAGCGCTCCCGTTAGCAGCCCTGTGAAGCTGTTGGTAGTCATAGCTCCCAATATATTGCGTAGCTTGTCTCCCGTTAGTTTTTGCAATGCTTCGCTCATTGTCTTCATCCCGAACATCAGTAGAGCGAGGGATCCAAAAAGCTTAAAAATAGCGAAAATTGACATATTATGCTTTATTAAATGTATTTTCTTTTGTTCATTGTCTTTTAATGGTGTATATTTATATCAATATTAACTCAATATAGCAGCGCACAATGAAACAGACAGTACAAATTTACTGCAAAAATAATAATTATTATAAAGATTTTCCCATAGGATCCTCACTTTTGGATATTTATTATGGGTTTGACTTGAAATTTCTTTATCCGGTGGTCAGTGCCAAGGTGAATAATAAGTCTGAAGGACTTAATTATAGAGTATATAATAACAAAGATGTAGAGTTCCTCGATGTACGCGATCCGTCGGGTATGCGAACTTATGTTCGTTCACTTTGTTTTGTATTATACAAAGCTACCAGCGAGCTGTTTCCAGATAGTCAATTATTTCTGGAGCATCCTGTATCGAGAGGGTACTATTGTAATTTGAGTCATGGCAGAGCAATTACCGATGAAGATATTGTTCGCATCAAGGCTCGTATGGAAGAACTGATTGCCGAGAATATTCCGTTTCATCGTATTGAGTGTCATACAGAAGATGCAGTTCATATATTCAATGAACATGGAATGAACGATAAGGCTAAACTGCTTGAAACTTCCGGAACTCTTTATACCTATTATTATACTTTGGGAGAAACCATCGATTACTATTATGGTAATTTGGTTCCTAGTACGGGTTTTCTGAAAGTTTTTGATGTGATAAAATATTATGATGGTTTTCTGCTTCGAGTACCCAATAAAGATAACCCCGAGCAATTGGAAGAAGTTATTAAACAAGAGAAAATGCTTGATGTATATAACGAATATAGGCGTTGGGAAAATATAATGGGGGTCCAGACTGTTGGAGAGTTCAATGAGATTTGTCGAAAAGGGTTTTCTACCGATGCGATTCAGATATCCGAAGCGTTGCAAGAGAAAAAGATTGCCCAGATAGCTGATATGATATATCATCGAGATATTAATGGTAGCAAAGTAAAGATTGTGCTTATTGCCGGTCCTTCTTCTTCGGGAAAAACCACTTTTAGCAAACGCCTCTGTGTTCAGTTAATGACAAACGGACTAATGCCTAGAGCCATTTCTCTTGACAATTATTTTGTAGATCGTGAACAAACTCCTCGTGATAAAAATGGTGATTATGATTATGAGTCCCTATATGCTCTTGATTTGAAACTTTTCAACCAGCAGATGAATATGTTGCTGAACGGTGAAGAAGTAGAGTTGCCTTGTTTCAATTTTCAACAAGGAAGGAAAGAGTACAAAGGAGATAAACTCAAAATAGACGATCATACTGTATTGATATTGGAAGGAATTCATGGACTGAACCCGGAGTTGACTCCTGGCATACCCGAAGAAAGTAAGTTTAAAATATACGTTTCGGCGTTAACTTCCATTTCGCTTGATAATCACAATTGGATTCCAACCACTGACAATCGTTTATTGCGTCGCATTATTAGAGATTTCAATTATCGTGGCTATTCTGCACAAGAAACTATTTCGCGTTGGCCGAGTGTCAGAGCAGGCGAAGATAAGTGGATATTTCCATATCAAGAGAATGCCGATGTAATGTTCAATTCCGCTCTGTTTTTTGAACTGGCAGTATTGCGCATGCATGTAGAACCTATATTGATGAGTGTCCCTCATAATTGTCCCGAGTATTGTGAAGCATATCGGTTATTAAAATTCATTCAGTATTTTAATCCGATAAAGGATGCCGAGATACCTCCCACTTCTTTGCTTCGCGAATTCCTTGGGGGAAGTAGCTTTAAATATTGAGAATCCCATATTTTTCTATTGTAATAAGAATTGCTCTGATAGGATGAAATAAAAATAACAACAGTATAAGAGACGGCATCACCATCGCCTCCTAATTATTGTATTTGTTATAGACTTTGCTTCACTTATTTCGGTATTCTGAAAAATAACTGTATGTTACTGCGGTAACTAACGTCTACTGCTGAAGAAGCTAACGTTAGCTATGGCAGTGATATACGTTAGAATTATATTAGCGGCTATTCTTTGATTCTTGATGAGTAAATAGGAATATGCTTTTTTCTAAAATTGTAGATATAGTCACTTTTATTAGTAATTCTGTAAACTCCATCAAAGACGTAAAAATCTTTTCCCTGAAAAGAAAAATGAAAGGCACTCTTTAAATAATCCAAATCAAATTCTTTACTGTTATAATAATAAATGTTCCATTCATTGAGTTTATTTCCATTATAACATCCTGCTATCGAGATGTGAGCCGGCAAAGCATATACAATATACTTATCAATATAGGGATTCTCTTCAATACAATGATATGACGAGGTACGTAGCTCTTTTGATAGGCATACTGAATTGTCTATTATAAGATGAGTTTTTACTCGTTTATTTTGACAGGAAAGATTGATTAATATCAATAATATTATAGGAATAATATAATATACTTTCATTTGTTGTGGGTTAAGTGAAATTTAATGGAAGGAATACACTCTTGTCGGAACAGCAAGGTATCGGGTCTATTTGAAATAGAGACTGAGCCTTTTTTATTTATATCAATTACAAGACATTTATAACAGAATACGTCTTTTGGAAATTGTAATAACTTCTTTTTTTCGGTGTATGAGTGAGTGTTAGTATTGAGAATACGAAAGGGAACATTAATTATTTCGTTTGGTACCGTTAGAATATTTTTATTCGAGTGTGACTGGAATATCTGCGATGAAGCACTTTGAAAATACAAAATTTTATTTCCGATACGATATGAAATAATAGGAGTGGTCCCTATTAGCATATCTTTATAGCATGGACCTAAAAGATACTCTGCAGAAGTCTGCTCGCTTCTGGGAGTAGTCTCTATAAATAGGAAGTATTTGTAGGTGTGCTTTTTTACATATGTTTTAATGGCATTATCTACTTTGGGCACAAGAACTAGGCTCTTGGGCGTCTCAACAGATATTATACTCTCTTCCTTTTCAGCTTTGTTATTGTGGCAAGAGCATACAAAGAGCATACAAAAAAATAAGAAAAGAATATGGTATTTCATTTTGCTTTTAATTGGTTAATGTCCGATTGAATTTAATAATACTTTGATGACACGGGTGTTTAGCATGGTCATGTTGTCTGCGATATACTGAAAAGAAACGTTTGTATTGGTTGTCTACATCCACACAAAACACATTACCTTTTTCTGTTACAATTATTGTTCCCATCATTTTATCTATTTAGTTAGAATAGTCCTTTAATTCACTCTATGAAATACCCTCTTTTTAAACAAACTTTTGGGCATCTTTTTCCATATTCCATTTACTAGAACCTCGTCGCTTATCGGATATAAACAATTATCATACAACTTAAACGTCAATCTATAAAAAGATACTTTCCCATTATCCTCGTCATGAGAGTCATCTTTTTCAATTAGAATTACGATCCCATTCTTAAAACTATAGTGGCCTTTGCAAGTATAATTTAATTCACAACTGTAATCTTCAAATTGATTATCGCTATAAAGGTTGATGGTATCACAACAAGAAGATGAAAGTTCACAAATCCATTTCGATTTTGCTAAGTTTGTTGCTTTTAATGGCACCGCCATTATGGCACACAATATTATATATATAATGGTTCTCATGGTCTAATAGTATGGTTTAGATAATAATATTGCTAAAATTGTTAGAATCTTTTTTCATGAAGCAGCTAAATAGTGCTTCATCATTTTATGTGATTTGCTCTAATCTGGTGGGTTTTTGAAATAAATCTTTCGGGCCTATTTGTTTTTTATATGTCGATTTATTCAACTTAGTCCTAATCCTTTTTAAGTCTCTGGTTTGCGTTCTAACTATATCTTCTCTATAAAGGAATTTGAGGGAATTTCTATTTGCTAATGCGACAAATTTTACATACTCGTCAAGGATCTCATATGGATCATCTTCGTTAGAATAAAATTCATGCAGGAATAGAGTATCTTTCTTTATTGAATAAACCCCTGGCGAATATTCATTCCGTTCTCCAGAATAGAAAATATAACTTCTATTTTCCTTGAAGTCATAATAATTTGAACAGTGTTTACCGATTTTAGAGACCCGTCGGGTGTTTACTAAATTATTTTTTGTTTTACAAAAATGATCAACTATAACCTCTTGAGATGATAAGTTTATGACTATCATCAGGGCTGTTATTACTAAAAACGACCTCTTCATCCTTATTACTAGGCTGCTTTTTTGTTCTTCTTTCGGTTGTTTCTTTTTAAACTCCTCCATATTTGGTTTCTTTTAATTCCCATTCTTGTTTTTCGCAGGAATATTCATAAGTGAAAATTCCCCAATCACTTATTGCTATATTTAAATTGTGTTTCTTTAAAAGTCTGACTATTCGTCCAGAAACAGTAATAGTTATCTGATTGTTTGATATCTTTAAACCAACAAAGAGCACTTTTATTCCTTTTCTAAATTTGTTTTTAAGTTGAATTGGCAAGCCGTCTAAATTATTCAAACTAAAAGAAGTTATATCTTGAATATTATCGTAAGAAAAATCAGCAGGTAAACCGTCCCTACAAATATAATAACGACTTGTCTCTTGTAGGCTAAATTTGTTCCTAACAAAATCTTTATTGTTTATGATATATGATTTAATCGCTGAAATTATATTTTTATTTAACTGATTATTTTCTTGCCCTTTGAGTTGAAATAGCACAAAGAGGACTACAATAAAACTAACTATTCTTTTCATATCATTCAACGTTAGGAGAGTTATGAACTTGTTTTATATTCGGAATATAGTCCATGGAATATTTCCGCTTGAACACTTTGATGACACGGGTGTTTAGCATGGTCATGTTGCCTGCGATATACTGAAAAGAAACGTTTGTATTGGTTGTCTACATCCACACAAAACGCATAGTCGATTTTTGTTACTATTCTTCTTTTCATAAGTTTATATATTTATTCAGCAGACTCTATTTGCTAATGGGAATAGCAAAACTTTTAACCTCATTTCTGGTATTTGCTATTGTTGCTATTATTAAATCAATAGAATTATTATCATATTTTCCAGTTGTTTTCAAATGATTAATTTCCTGTATGACTTTTTCCCGTCTTTCTATTTTACTTTTTATATAAAACAAATCAACTAAAGCTTCTCGATTAGAATTTGTTTGCAAATATTTTTGAATTTCTTCAATGATTTCTGTATATAGTTTTTTACTCTTTATTGTATCGCCCATTGATTCACTTTGCATTGCTTCAAAGGATTTCAAATACATATTTCTTTGATATACCTGATTAAAATTCTTGGCATTTAAACTTTTGATGTATTTTATTCCTTCTGAATATTCTTTTAAAAGTATAAACAATGCTGTTTTTGTACTAAAGACCTTGTATTTGAATGACTCACAATCAATACTATCCAAATATTCTTTTGCTATGTATAACAAAGCTGTATCATTTGATGAATAGAACTGGTACAAATTTCTGTTTGCCTTTTTTAGCAAAAGATCACATTTTCTCTCTGAATTATGGTTACAGGCATTCAACGATAAACACACTAAAGTTAAGCAAAATAAGATATTTTTCATTTGATTTATTTTTTGAATGTCCAAGTATGTTTAAACGAAAGCGGATATTGAATTAATGTATATTTTATTGGAGGTGTAATTTCCTCTGGCCTTCCCACGAACCAATAGCCGTTTACTTGAATTTGACAAAATCTTGTCTCAAGGGATAAATCTACTTGTGGAATATTAATTGTTGCAACACCAACAGTTGTTCCTGTTTGGTGAAAATAAGTACCATATTGCTTCATAATTGTATAAATTCAGTTCAAAATCACTATCAAGTTTTTTACCGTTATATTTGTATTTTTGAATCATACTATTTCTACTTTCAGCAAATAATGTTCCCAGAGGGTAGCAGTGGCTCATCTGCTCAACTTTCTCGTTTTGATTATCGTCACACGGTTGTTACGCTCATGGTCTTGTAGGTAATAGTGATATGTCGGTGCGTTCCCATTAATAGTGACATATCCATTTTCCGTTAGTGTTTTATCCAATGTCCCACTTATCAGTAAGATTCCCGCAGTAGCCTGTAACGTGAGTGCTGCGGGATATCCAACTTTTCACGTCTTCAGCGGTATAAAGATAGATAATATTTTCATTTGTTATATTGATGGGAGCTATAAAATTAAAAATGTTGTAAAATAATGGTACCTGATAATGAAGTGAGGTATATTAATGTTAGTATTGTATACCAATTATGATTTTGGATTTGTATTACCGATAGAGTGTGTCTTACCCTGATATAGGTTGACTCATTAAAAAGTAAAAAAATGGAATTATCAAAAAAGAGTCGTGTCCATTATACGAAAGAGTTCAAGCTCTCAGTGGTGGAAGAATATTTAGCTGGCGCACGTT
>JAYRGW010000031.1:0-40873 GCA_041907665.1 Bacteroidaceae bacterium | reverse complement strand
CATGGAGCTTCTCAGGATTAGCTACAATGGTCAGAATAACACTTATGTATTATGTTGATTTTTATAGTTTATTCAACCATCCTGAAAAAGACTGGGAAACATGTCTTAATGAAAAGTTAGATAGTCCCCCGGAGCCATCCTTTTTTGACTCAGGGGGCTTGTTCTAATAAGTAATGAACTCGAAGTCCTATTTAAAACGGCTTCGGCAACTATTTATATCTTATTTTTAGTTTTATCGGACAGCAATATTCTTTTTATAACAGCTTGTAGCAATGATGATAACGTGGATATTGATCAATTGGCTGGAGAATGGGGCATTATTAATAATGATCCCAATATCCCTATAGATTTTTCTAAATGGTATCTATTTAGGCCGGACAATGTATGTATTATGTATTACAATAGCTTTTTGGATACTGATTCAAAGAAAGATAGTTGTATTTATATTGTGAGCAAAGATGGAAGACTTCTTACAATATACAATCGCAATAAATATGTTGAACAGTGGAAAATAACCAACCTAAATTCTAGTAAAATGATGTGGAAAAGTCTTTCGGAAGTCAATGGGTTCTCTAACGAGGAATTGGTCCGGTCGACTCATCGGGACTAGATATATTAAATTGTTGTCTATTATGTGGAACGTATTTTGTATAATATTAGAGGGCTTGCATTTCCTCTTTTTCAGATATAATAACTATCCTTTAAGGAAGATGACCAAGTGTTGTTGCAATAACATATAGTCCTTTCGTTGTGGTTCTATTTATATATCTTGCGACTCACGGGCGTGAGTCGCAAGTTTCGTCCTTATGTTTTTTCCGACTCACGGGCGTGAGTCGGAAAAAACATAAGGACGAAAACATCATGTGTTATTTATATAACTTTGCAAACAAAAGGATGTTGTATCTTTTGATACCTTTATGTATTATATGTATCCCTGTTATTCTTTTATTTCTATTTGTTCTGCTACTTCTTGCATTTGTTGTACGGAGTATCCTCTGAGTGATTCAAAAAAGTGAGCATGAGAAATGGGAAGTGGTTTAAGATGCCCGGGATATACCATCATTGAAGGGTATTTTATGAATAAGGAATAAAAAGCGAGAGTCTTTCGGAGTTCTTCTTTAGAACCTCCACAGAGATTGGTGTAGGTACGGATATTTGGTACATAATTGTCTCCGGTAAAGAGAGCTTCATCGTCAATACGAATGGTGGTCGATCCAAGGCTGTGCCCTCGAGTTAAGTAGAAATAGATAGAATGACCTCTCCATTTGAGCTTTTCTCCGTTCGTAATTATTTTATCAGCTTGCATCACTTCGAAAGGTTTTCCTTCGGTCCAATATGCCGAATAGTTGCCTCGCGAATACTGGATTAGCTCGTTGCATTTTTCACTACAGTATAGTGGGGCTTTTGTCTCTTTTCGTATGGCATTGACTCCAGCACAATGATCAAAGTGTTCGTGCGTCAGTAGAATAAAATCGATCGTTAAGTCTTTTGATTGGATGTAGTTTAGCAGCTCTTGGCTGTCGGCGGTTCCTGCATCGATAACAATAGCACCGTTGCCGTCCGAGATGATATAACAATTGGACGACACCGGTGCATTGATTAATCTTTCGATTTTCATCGATTTTATTTATTCTTTTCTATCCAGCGGCGGGCATTAACAAAAGCTTCCAACCAAGGAGTTATTTGATCTTTCTCTTTGCGGTCGGCAGGATAACAACCCCATTGCCAAGGATAAATAGCACGTTCAAGGTGAGGCATCATTGCTACGTGACGTCCATCGGCACTTGCCAATGCTGCAATGCTATAATCCGAACCGTTAGGATTGCCGGGATACTCATCATAGCTATATTTTGCTACAATGTTGTAGTGTCCTTCTTCATAGGGCAGAGAAAATTTACCTTCTCCATGGGCTACCCAAATGCCAAGCTTGTTGGCTTTGAGCGAACCGAACATTACACTGTTAGTATCTTGAATGGTAAGGCCTAAGAACGAAGATTCGAATTTGTGAGAATCGTTGTGTAGCATTTGTCCCTTGTTTTCGTCATTCGGAGTAATTAGGCCCAATTCCATCATCAACTGGCAACCGTTACAAATACCTAGCGATAGGGTGTCTTTGCGGGCATAGAAATTCTTTAGTGCTTCATTGGCTTTCTCATTATACAGGAAGCCTCCGGCCCATCCTTTGGCCGAGCCTAAAACATCTGAGTTGGAGAAACCACCACAATAGACAATCATATTAACATCGGCAAGCGTTTCGCGTCCGCTAATTAAGTCAGTCATTGTTACATCTTTTATATCAAAGCCTGCCAAATAGAGCGACCATGCCATTTCTCGTTCGCCGTTTGTACCTTTCTCACGGATAATAGCTGCCCGAATACCTGTCGGTTGACGACGGGTAGCGTCTAATTGATATTGGGACAACTTGCCTGTAAAGTTGTAATTGAATTTGAATTTGAGAGGCTGTGCCTTATAATTTTCATAACGTTTTTCGGCACATCCGTTTGTAGATTGTTTGCGATCTAGGAGATAGGATGATTTATACCAAACATCGCGCAATGTGTCAATTTCGAAGATATGTGTTGCACCTTCTTTTTCGATGATCAGATTCCGCTCTTCGCACGGATAGCCTATTTTGACAAAACCTACACCTGCCTCTTCGAGCATCTTTTTGACGTAAGTTTGATTCTTGTCGCTTACTTGAATTACCAATCCTGGATTTTCGGCAAAGAGGATTTTAACCAAATCCGATTCTTCAATTTTGTCCAACTTGATGTTCATGCCACCATTTTCATTGGCAAAGCACATTTCCAGCAATGTGGTAATAAGACCTCCTGCAGATATATCATGCATTGCCATAATCATTCTTTCGTGAACCAATTGTTGTATGGCATTGAAAGCATCGACGAAGTAATCAGAGTCTTTCACCGTCGGCACTTCGCTACCTACATACCCTAGAGATTGAGCAAAAGCAGAACCTCCGAGTTTTAAGTTATCAAAACTGAAATCTATGTGGTAAAAGTTTGATTCTTTGTCGTTAACCATAACGGGTGACACTGTCTTCTTGACGTCGTCTACTTCGCTTCCTGCTGATACGATGACCGTTCCCGGAGAAATTACTTTCTCGCCGTTCGGATAAACCTGAGTCAGAGATAGAGAATCTTTTCCTGTCGGTACATTAACACCTAATTGAATACAGAATTCACTCAATGCTTCGACTGCTTCATAGAGTCGGGCATCTTCTCCTTCTTGTGAACGGCATGGCCACATCCAATTGGCCGATAGCGAAACACTCTTTAGTCCATCGCTGAGAGAAGCGCCTACGATATTCAATAATGATTCGCTGACAGAAAGAACTGAACCTGCGCATGGGTCGGCGAGTCCGGCTTGCGGAGCATGACCGAGAGCAGTAGCAATACCTTTTGTCCCTGTATAGTCGAGGGCCACTACGCCACAGTCGCTTAACGGTAATTGGAAAGCACCTTGTGTTTGTTGCCGCGCTACTTTACCTGTGACAGAACGGTCTACTTTATTTGTCAGCCAATCTTTACAAGCTACTGCTTCGAGTTGCAGTACTTTATTGAGGTAGTCATTTATTGTTTTCGTATCATACTCCGGCATTGTATAGTGTCTGTCTTTTGTTTTGTCTACCATATAAGTCTTGGGAGACGAGCCGAACATTTGCTCCAGACTCAAGTCGTATGGTTTACTACCGTCGGGCATTGTGAACGAAAAACGCTGTTCACCAGTCGCTTCACCGACAACGTACATTGGAGCACGTTCTCTTTCGGCAACCTTTTTAACGTGATCGAGAGATTTCTCGTCAATGAGCAATCCCATTCGTTCTTGCGATTCGTTAGCGATGATTTCTTTAATAGACAATGTCTTGTCACCAATGGGAAGTTTGTCTATCTCGATGTTGCCACCGCATTCGTCAACAAGCTCAGAGAAACAGTTAACGTGGCCGGCAGCACCATGATCGTGGATTGAAACAATTGGATTCGTTTCTTCTTCGCAGAGTGCACGTACTACATTGTAGTCTCTCTTTTGCATTTCTGCGTTGGCACGTTGCACGGCATTCAGTTCGATACCTGTGCTATACCGTCCTGTATCTACCGAAGACACCGAACCTCCTCCTAATCCGATGCGATAATTGTCGCCTCCGATCAATACTATTTTATTTCCTTTTTGAGCAGCTCCCTTTTTGAAGTCGCGTTTGGCACCGTAGCCTACACCTCCTGCCAACATGATGACTTTGTCATAGCCATATTTTTCGCCGTTTTCCTCGTGCTCGAAAGTCAGTAGTGAACCGCAGATTAGCGGTTGTCCGAACTTATTGCCGAAGTCGCTGGCTCCATTTGAAGCTTTCGTCAATATTTGTTGTGGGGTTTGGTATAACCATTTGCGAACAGGCAATACATTCTCCCATTCGCGTTCACCATCTGTACGCGGATAAGAAGTCATATAAACTGCTGTACCTGCAATAGGCCAAGAACCTTTACCTCCTGCCATACGATCGCGAATCTCACCTCCCGTACCTGTTGACGCTCCATTGAACGGTTCGACTGTTGTCGGGAAATTATGTGTCTCTGCCTTGTAAGAAATGACGCTGTCGATATCTCTTACTTTGAAGAAGTCGGGCTTCGAATGATCTGCCGGAGCAAATTGTTCAATCTTTGGACCTTCGGCAAATGCTACATTATCTTTATATGCAGATACGATGTGGTTGGGATTCTCTTGTGTCGTATTTTTGATGAGTTGAAAAAGTGATGAAGGTTTCTCTTCGCCATCAATAACAAATATTCCGCCAAAGATTTTGTGACGACAATGTTCCGAATTTATTTGTGCAAAACCAAATACTTCGGAATCGGTAAGAGGCCGTCCACAATCTTTTTCTACTTGTTTAAGGTAACTAATTTCTTCGGGCGAAAGAGCCAATCCCTCTTCTTCGTTGTACTTTTCGAGGTCATCAATATGAACGATGGGTTCAGGTTTATGATCAAAAGAGAAGACTTTTTGATCGAGTCCCTTGTACATGCGTTGCAGCATAGGATCGAACTCACTGTGTTCATCTTTTACCGGAAAGTACTCTTCTATACGAACAATGCCGTCGACACCCATATTTTGAGTAATTTCGACGGCATTCGTACTCCACGGAGTGATCATCTCTCGGCGTGGCCCGACGAAATAACCATGAAGGTTTTCCTCGTTCTCGACTTTAGCCTCGCTGAAAAGCCAGCAAAGCTTATTTATTTCTTCTGGAGAAAATGCGTGATCGCTCTCTACGGCAATGACGCTCTTTAAAGGGGTTTTGAAAAAAGAAATCATTGAATTGTGTTCATTACTTTGGTACAAAGATAAAGACTTTCTCCCGTTTTATGGAACTTTTGTGTGACTTTCTTAGTTTTCTTGTAGATTATTTTGTTACGTCGTTCAAAATAATTTAATTTGCAGAATGAAAAAAGTGAATATATGAAAGGTATTATTTTGGCAGGTGGGAGCGCGACCCGTCTTTATCCATTGTCTAAGGCTATATCTAAACAGATAATGCCTGTATATGACAAACCGATGATTTACTATCCGCTTTCGACTTTAATGCTTGCCGGCATTCGTGAAGTGCTGATAATTTCGACACCGCGAGATTTACCGATGTTTGAACAACTCTTCGGTAGTGGAGAGAAGTTGGGCATGAGTTTCACTTATAAGATACAAGAGAAACCCAATGGCTTGGCCCAAGCTTTTGTACTTGGCGCAGAATTCTTGAATGGCGAATCAGGATGTCTTATCTTAGGTGATAATATGTTTTATGGTCAGGGGTTTTCCGAAATGTTACATAGAGCATCTAGCTTGCAACATGGGGCTTGTATCTTTGGATATTATGTCAAAGATCCTCGAGCTTATGGTGTTGTAGAGTTCGATCACGACGGAAAGGTGCTTTCTCTTGAAGAAAAGCCTGCTCAACCTAAAAGTAATTATGCTGTACCTGGACTTTATTTTTATGATTCTACCGTTGTAGAGAAAGCCGCTGCACTAAAACCTTCGGCACGCGGAGAATATGAAATTACCGATTTAAACAAGCTTTATCTAAATGAGGGTTCGCTGAAAGTGGAACTTTTTGGACGTGGCTTTGCATGGCTCGATACTGGTAATTGTGATAGTCTGCTTGAGGCTTCCAACTTCGTTGCCACTATCCAGAATCGCCAGGGATTTTATGTTAGTTGTATCGAAGAGATTGCTTGGCGTAATGAATGGATTGACGACACTCAACTTCGGCAATTGGGCGAAAGTCTCCAAAAAACGGAATATGGCAAATATTTGCTCGATTTAGTACACTAAATAATATAATATGAAAACTTATCTTGTTACCGGTGCTGCCGGATTTATAGGTGCAAATTATCTGAAATATATATTGAATATCCACGATGATATCAAGGTTGTTGTACTTGATGCCTTGACTTATGCGGGCAATTTGGGGACAATAGCTGATGATATTGACAACGAACGTTGCATTTTTGTTCGTGGTGATATTGGTGATGCAGAACTTGTCGGACGTCTTTTTGCTACTTATCGTTTCGATTATGTAGTCAATTTCGCAGCCGAAAGTCATGTGGATCGTAGTATTGAAAATCCACAACTTTTCTTACAGACTAATATTCTGGGTACTCAAAATCTACTTGAAGTGGCACGTCGAGCATGGGCAACGGGCAAAGATGAAACAGGTTATCCTACTTGGCAACGTGGAGTGCGTTTTCATC
This sequence comes from Bacteroidaceae bacterium, assembly GCA_041907665.1. Lineage (GTDB taxonomy): Bacteria > Bacteroidota > Bacteroidia > Bacteroidales > Bacteroidaceae > JAAYUD01. The sequence goes on along the minus strand of JAYRGW010000031.1, from coordinate 34,121 downwards.
AGGTGTCTACCGATGAAGTCTATGGTTCGTTGGGCGCTGAAGGATATTTCACAGAAATGACGCCGCTTCAACCGCATAGTCCTTATAGTGCATCAAAAACAAGTGCCGATCTTGTGGTGATGGCTTATCGCGATACTTATAAAATGCCCGTATCTGTTACTCGTTGTTCTAATAATTATGGTCCGTATCATTTTCCGGAAAAGCTTATCCCGCTTATTATTAAAAATATTCTTGCAGGTAAGCAGCTTCCTGTGTATGGCGACGGTAGCAATGTCCGTGATTGGTTATATGTAGAAGATCATTGCAAGGCAATCGACTTAGTAGTTACGAAAGGGCGCGATGGTGAAATCTATAATGTTGGTGGACACAACGAACGTACGAATTTGCAAATTGTAAAATTAACGATTGCGACTATTCATCGTTTGATGGACGAACATCCGCTTTATCGTAATATGTTAAAGAAACAGGTGAAGAACTCCGATGGTTCCATATCTATTGATTGGATTAATGACGATCTGATAACATTTGTCAAAGACCGTTTAGGACATGATCAACGTTATGCGATAGATCCGTCAAAAATTAAAGCCGAATTGGGTTGGTATCCAGAAACCACGTTTGAAGTAGGAATTGTGAAAACCATAGAATGGAATCTCAATAATCAGAAGTGGGTTGAAGAAGTTACCAGTGGTGACTATCAAAAATATTACGATAGGATGTACGGAAATAGATAATCGAGTATCATTCCTATCGCCGATAATAAACCAAATAATAGCATGTTGCGGGATGTCTTCCCCAATATGCTATTTAATTTTTTGCCACTTCCTATGGCTATCATACTTTTCCATGTGAGGTAGTGTGGAATAAGATATAATATGGGCAATAAACCTGTGAACCAATAAATTCTGAGAGAAGGTCCTTTCACCCCCAAAGACCAAGTATTTTGTGGTGTCTGGTATAACATTAGCATCATTAATATTGTTGCACCCCAACCCGATGATAAATATAAGATCTCTCCAAATCTTTTTCCGAAACGTACGATCAATGTCTTTTTGTTACTTTTCTTATCCGCGTCGTAGTCTCGATAGTTATTTACGATTAAAAGTGTTTCTATAACTAGTCCACATGCGAGTGCTGTGAGTGTTGTATGAATTGTCCATTGCAATGCTTGCACATAGTATGTGCCTCCTACAGCTGTTAATCCGAAAAAGACAATAACCATGATGTCTCCAAAACCATAGTAAGAAAGACATATAGTGTAGAGAAAAGCAAATATAATACTTGCCATGCCGATCCATATCATATTCCATCCGCCATAATAAATCAATATGCAGCCTATAATTCCAGCTAAGAATATAGTGATAGCGATACCGTATTTCATAGCATAAGGCGATATCCAACCTTGCGCGCAAGCTCTTTCAGGACCAAGTCTATCTTCTCGGTCGCTTCCTTTTAAGAAGTCATATAAGTCGTTGATGAAGTTGGCTGCAATTTGCATCAAACCTGCAAATATTAGGCAAACTAAGGCTGGAATCCAAGAAAACTTTTGATCTAATAGTGCTAAGGCGCTTCCCATTAGAACAGGAACAATCGCACCTGTTAATGTTTTGGGACGTGCTGCAAGAATCCATGCGTAAAAAGAATTTTTTTGAATCGTATTGTTCATCTTATCTATTTTAATTATATACCATACTTAGTCCTATCGCTTATCATCTAAAATGCTATATATCATACCTTAATGATAGGTGCGGTGTATGTTTAAATCTTTATTAAGGCAGTAAAGATAATCAAAAAAGGAAAAAAACGTGCAATGTAATGCCTGTTATATTGTCCGTTAAGGCTCAATATAGTTTGGCTTTTCTTCTTAATTGTTGTAACATTAAAATTTCTTTATTTGGACATCTGTCATTTGTTTTGTTGATAACAAAGACTGTTTATCGTTGGGTTTTGTGTTGTGCTAATTTATTTATATATTGATACCTACTATTGAGTATTGTTATTTAAATACTGTCTAAATAGTTGTGCGATACTCAGCTTATAGCTACCTTTGTTTCAGGAAAACATAAATAGAATACTAAAATAATAGATATATGCGTTTATCAGAATTGAAAACAGGTGAGAAGGGAGTCGTTGTAAAGGTTTTAGGTCATGGCGGTTTCCGTAAGCGCATCGTTGAAATGGGCTTTATTAAGGGTAAGATTGTTGAAGTATTATTGAATGCGCCGTTAAGAGATCCAGTTAAATATCGTATTATGGGTTACGAGATTTCTTTACGACATGAAGAGGCTGCGATGATTGAAATAATCAGCGAAGAAGAGGCAAAACAATTGGAAGCAGAACAAAAGTGCATTGGCTTGCCTGATTCACATGGTTTGATTGACGAAAATGAGACACTGACTGATGAAGAGCTGAAAGAACTTGCCTTGAAGAAACGTCGTACTATCAATGTCGCATTGGTCGGCAACCCTAATTGTGGAAAGACTTCTCTTTTTAATATAGCGTCGGGTGCACATGAACATGTAGGCAACTATAGTGGTGTTACAGTTGATGCCAAAGATGGTTATTTCGATTTTGAAGGTTACCATTTTTGTATTGTTGATCTCCCAGGCACTTATTCACTCTCGGCATACAGTCCGGAAGAACTTTATGTTCGGAAACAGATCATTGAGAAGACACCTGATATAATTGTCAATGTAGTTGATGCTTCAAATTTGGAACGCAATCTTTATCTTACTACTCAGCTCATTGATATGAATCTTCGTATGGTAGTGGCTTTGAATATGTACGATGAACTTGAGCAAAGTGGCAATAAACTTGATTATCGTTTGCTGGGGCAGCTGTTTGGTGTACCAATGGTGCCAACTGTATGTCGCAATGGTACAGGCATTGAATTGCTTTTCCATATTATTATTAATCTCTACGAAGGAGTTGATTTCTTGGATGAAAAGGGTAATATAAATCCAGAGGTGGCACAGCAGCTAAGAAATTGGCATAAACAATATCATGGTGATGAAAAGCAAGAGTCTCATGAAGAAGATTTTGCTCAGGGACCACGTCCTCATGGCAATGTCTTTCGTCACATTCATATCAACCATGGTAAAGAAATAGAGAAGGGAATTGAGGCGATCAAGCGAGAACTTGAAAAGGATGAAAATATTCGCCATAAATATTCTTTGCGCTATTTGTCTATCAAATTGATGGAGAGGGATAAAAGCGTTGATCAGTTTGTAGGTACATTACCCAATGGCAATGAAATTACAGCGATTAGGGATAAAGAGGCTGCAACTATTCAGCAAACATTGAAAGAGGATAGTGAAACCGCGATAATGAATGCTAAATATGGATTTATTTCGGGTGCATTGCATGAAGCTTATGTTGATGTTCACCGTAAAGATACTCGCCAATTTACCAAAATGCTTGATTCGATTGTTACTAATCGGATTGTTGGCTATCCTATTTTCTTCTTCTTCTTATGGTTGATGTTCGAGACAACCTTTGTCCTGGGACAATATCCTATGGATTGGATAAATACGGGCATTGGAGCGCTAAGCTATTTTGTGAAAAGTACAATGAATGCCGGGCCGTTACGCGATCTTATTACCGATGGTATATTGGGTGGCGTAGGAGCTGTTATTGTCTTTTTGCCTCAAATATTGATACTCTATTTCTTTATATCTTTAATGGAAGAATCAGGCTATATGGCTCGTGCTGCTTTTATTATGGATAAAATCATGCATAAAATGGGTCTTCATGGTAAATCATTCATTCCACTTATAATGGGGTTCGGTTGTAATGTACCTGCTGTAATGGCAACTAGAACAATCGAAAGTCGTAAAAGCCGATTGATTACGATGTTGGTATTACCATTGATGAGTTGTAGTGCCCGGCTTCCTATTTATTTAATAATAACTGGAATCTTTTTTGCACATTATCAAGGACTCGTTATATTGTTGCTCTATGTAGTTGGAATTTTACTTTCTGTAGCAATGGCAAGATTGTTTTGTGCTGTTCTTATTAAAGGTGATAATACTCCTTTTGTAATGGAGCTGCCTCCTTACCGTATGCCGACGGCGAAAGCTATTTTTCGTCATACATGGGAGAAAGGGCGTCAGTATCTGAAAAAAATGGGTGGGATAATTCTTGCAGCATCTGTCATTATTTGGTTTTTGGGATATTATCCCCACCATAATGCATATAATTCTATTCAGCAACAGCAAGAACATTCTTATCTCGGTATGATAGGAAAGGCTATCGAACCCGCTCTTCGTCCTTGTGGATTTGATTGGAAAATGGGAGTAGGTCTCCTTTCTGGTGCGGGCGCCAAAGAATTGGTGGCAAGCACAATGGGTATTCTTTATGGCAACAATACTGATAACAATACTCAAATGGCCACCAATATTCGTGCTGATGGTATCACTTCTTTGGGGGCTTTTAGTTATTTGCTTTTTGTTCTTATCTACTTCCCTTGTATCGCCACGATTACTGCTATTAAGAATGAATCTGGACGTTGGAAGTGGGCACTCTTTGCAGCGGGTTATACCACTCTATTAGCTTGGTTTGTGTCATTTATCGTTTATCAAGTGGGAGGATTATTCTGATGGGAATTCAAGAAATTATAGTTTTTGCTCTTGTCGTTCTTTGCGTAGCATGGGTTATTTATAGCCGCTTCATTAAAAAGAAAGGTGGGTGTGGATGCGATTCGTGTACGGCCGATTGTCAACTCCGTGGGTTGATGCAACAAAAACAAGGTGATTGCTCCAAAATAAAGAAAAAATAAAGAAAAGTTAGGCCTAATACTTGGAGATTAAAAAAAATGCATTACCTTTGCAACCGCAAATGAAAGTATAGGGTACCTTGACCGAGTGGCTAGGTGGCGGTCTGCAAAACCGTATACGGCAGTTCGAATCTGCCAGGTACCTCAATGGTAAAACGGCGATAGACAATCAGTCTTTCGTCGTTTTTTTATAAAAATACAACAATGGGCCATAATTTGCGTAGAGTACAACAATTTATAGAGAAGCATGGTCTATTATCAAAAGGTGATAGCGTGTTGGTGACGTTGAGCGGTGGAAGCGATTCTGTAGCATTACTTCTTATGCTGAAACGTTTGGGCTATCATTGTGTGGCAGCCCATTGCAATTTTACTCTGCGCGCTGCCGAGTCTGATAGGGATGAGGCTTTCGTAACCGACTTTTGTCGCCAACAACAAGTAGCATTAAAAGTTATCCATTTCGATACCCGTACTTATGCAGCACAAAAACACTTGTCTATCGAGATGGCCGCCCGCCAATTGCGTTACGAATGGTTTGAACAGCTTTATATTAAATATCGTGTATCGGCAATAGCAGTAGCTCATCATCGCGATGATAGTGTTGAAACCTTTTTGCTGAATCTCATACGCGGTACTGGTATTAACGGACTTTGTGGTATTCGTCCTCGCAACGGTCATGTTATTCGTCCTTTACTTTGTTTGTCTCGTTCTGAAATACTTGATTATTTGGATTATTGTCATCAGCCGTATGTTACAGACAGTACTAATTTGCAAGATGAATTTACTCGTAATAAGATAAGATTAAGATTGTTGCCGCTTATGGAAGAGATGAATCCTTCTATACGAGAAAGCATACAGCAAACTTCATCTAAGATCAGTGACGCTGCAATTGTATACAATAAAGGTATTGCTGACGGAAAAGCTAGAGTTATAGAAGATGGAAATATTTCTATATCTGCCCTTCAGGCAGAGCCTTCTCCACGAGTATTGCTATTTGAATTGCTTTATCCTTTAGGCTTTAACTCCTCACAAATAGAGGATGTCTTTGAATCATTATCCGGTCAATCGGGAAAAGTGTTTTCTTCAGAGACGTATAAGGTAGTAAAGGATAGAGAGCTGCTTATTATCCAGTCTATTGAAAAGGAAATTGAATATCCTCCTTTCGAACTTTCTTTTGAAGATTTTTCCTATACCTCTTCTTTTGTGATACCGCGGGGGAGAGATAAAGTTTGTTTCGATGCAGAAAAACTGAATGGGCATATTACATTGCGTAAATGGCATCGAGGCGATAAGTTTGTACCATTTGGTATGAAAGGGAAAAAGTTGGTTAGCGATTTTCTTACCGATTGCAAACTCTCTATCGTACAGAAAGATGCCCAGTGGGTAATGTGTTGTGACGATAGAATAGTTTGGGTTATAGGATTGCGTACCGACGACAGATTTCGTGTTTGCGCTTCTACAAAGTCAGTAAAAGTCGTTAGTATAGTAAAAAAATAAAAAAAATACTACTCAGAATGGTACGAAATCATTATTTGTTTATATCTTTGCAGCGTTAATAGAAAAAGAAAGTCGAGTATTCTGGAAAAGAAAGCGGCATTATTTATCAATCAATAAAATTATATTTATTTTTTTTCCATCAAAAGAGGTGGATTGTGCATACCGAAAAAGTTTTCAGTATGTACTGAATGTCCAGCTTTTGTCTTTTGATCGAAACAAAAAAAGAAACATCATTTACATATTATGTATAACATTATGCAATTAAACGGCAAAAAATTGCCGGAACTACTTGCAATTGCTCAATCTTTGGGCATAAAAAAAGCAGAATCTTTAAGTAAAGAAGAATTGGTCTATTCCATTCTTGACGTTCAAGCTGAGAACGATGCTCCTCGCTTGGCAGCCGAAGAAGATGCGCGTTTAATCAAAAAGGAAGAACGTCGTAAACGTCAACGGGTCTCGCGTAAGAAGGATGTGAGTAAGGTCTTTTCAGCAACTAAAGAAGGAGAACTTACAAAGTCGGCGAATGAACAGAAATCATCTCAACTTTTTGATGCAAAAGATTCATCTGCTGCTACTGACAATAAGAAGAATGAAAATAAAGGTATAGAGTCTTTGTTTAAAGATGAGGCAGATGCCGAACAAGCAAAAACGCCTGTTACTGTTGTACCGGAGATTGAAAAGAAACCTGTCGAAACATCAATAAAGAATTCTGCTGCTAAGCGTAGGGGACGTCCTCGTAAAACAAAGACGCAATCTGGAGCTCAAGCAGAGAAGAAAGAATCTATAGAAGAGGTCTCGGCAGAAACTACTGAAGTCAAAAAGGAAAATGTTGTTCTTGATGCGGTTAAACAGAAAAAAGAGATTGTTGATATGCATACGAAAGGAGAAGCTCTTGTAGAGAATGATTTGCCTATTATAGCAGCTACCGACGATTTTATTCCTATCGAAGAATTGCCTGATGACGGAAAGATTGAACTCCCTACAGAATTAATCACTAAATTTGATCAATTGAAAGAATCCTCACCCGTTGCTGCTCAACCTCAACCTCGTAGGCCGCAGAATCAACAACGTAACAATAAAGGCCGGAATCCTAACTTTAATGCAAATATTAATAATCCCAATAATCCGGCTTATCAAGGAAATAAACGTAATACAACTAATTTAAATAATAATGTAGCACCCGATGCTCCGGGTAGCTATCAGCAGCCACTTTCTCCAATAGAGCCGCCTATTAATAATGTTGCTGAAAACCGTCCGGTTGAGAAAGAAAAACCTTATGATTTTGAAGATATACTTACCGGAAACGGTGTACTCGAAATAATGCCTGATGGTTACGGTTTTCTTCGTTCAGCAGACTATAATTACCTTTCTTCTCCCGATGATATTTATGTCTCTCAATCGCAAATTAAACTTTTTGGGTTGAAAACAGGCGATGTGGTAGAAGGCTCTATCCGCCCACCCCGTGAAGGTGAAAAATATTTTCCGCTTGTCAAAGTATCAAAGATCAATGGACGTGATCCTGCTTTCATACGCGATCGTGTGCCATTTGAACATCTTACTCCATTGTTCCCTGAAGAAAAATTCACGCTGTGTAATGGTGGCCCTACAACAAATACTTCTGTACGTATCGTCGATTTATTCTCACCTATAGGTAAGGGACAGCGCGGGCTTATCGTTGCTCAACCCAAAACAGGTAAGACTATTTTATTGAAAAATATTGCTAATGCCATTGCTGCCAATCATCCTGAGGTATATATGATTGTGTTGCTTATCGATGAGCGGCCTGAAGAGGTGACCGATATGGCTCGTAGTGTTGATGCTGAAGTAATTGCATCTACTTTTGATGAACCGGCAGAACGTCATGTGAAGATTGCAGGCATTGTTCTCGAAAAGGCTAAACGTCTTGTTGAGTGTGGGCATGATGTCGTTATTTTCCTCGATTCTATCACTCGTTTGGCCAGGGCATACAATACGGTTTCTCCTGCTTCGGGTAAAGTGCTCTCTGGTGGTGTTGATGCCAATGCTTTGCAAAAACCAAAGCGTTTCTTCGGCGCTGCCCGCAATATAGAGGGAGGTGGATCACTTACTATTCTTGCTACAGCTCTTATTGATACTGGTTCGAAGATGGATGAGGTTATTTTTGAAGAATTCAAAGGAACGGGTAATATGGAATTGCAACTCGATCGTTCTTTGTCTAATAAACGTGTCTTCCCGTCTGTTAATATTGTAGCTTCAAGTACTCGTCGCGATGATTTGTTGCTCGATAAAACAACTCTTGATAGAATGTGGATATTACGCAAATATTTGGCTGATATGAATCCGATAGAAGCAATGAATTTTGTGAAAGACAGACTTGAAAGAACCAAAGATAATGAAGAATTTTTGCTCAGTATGAACTCATAATTCTTGTCTTGTAGTATTATTTTGCCTATTTTTGTATCGCAGAAAAAAGATATTTATAGAATATGTTCGATAATTTGTCAGAAAGACTGGAACGGTCTTTCAAAATATTAAAAGGTGAAGGAAAAATCACCGAGATTAATGTTGCCGAAACGCTTAAAGATGTGCGTAAGGCGTTACTTGATGCCGATGTCAATTATAAAGTAGCAAAATCGTTTACCGATAGGGTAAAAGAAAAAGCAATCGGACAAAATGTATTGACCGCTGTTAAACCAAGCCAGTTGATGGTTAAAATAGTTCACGATGAACTCGTTGAACTGATGGGTGGAACGGCTGCCGATTTTAATGTCAAAGGCCAGCCTGCTGTTGTTTTGATGTCTGGTTTACAAGGCTCTGGTAAAACAACTTTCTCGGCAAAACTTGCGAACTTGCTCAAATCCAAGAAAAGCCGTAAACCGATGTTGGCTGCTTGTGACGTATATCGTCCTGCTGCTATAGACCAGCTGAAAGTGCTGGGAGAACAAATAGGAGTCCCTGTATATAGCGAACCCGAAAGCAAAGATCCTGTTAAGATTGCTCAAAATGCGGTTAAAGAGGCACGAGCTAATGGCTATGATGTACTTATTATCGATACTGCAGGTCGTTTGGCTGTCGACGAAGAGATGATGAACGAGATTAGTGCCATCAAAGATGCCGTTAATCCAACGGAGACGTTGTTTGTTGTCGATTCCATGACAGGACAGGATGCTGTTAACACAGCCAAAGAGTTCAATGATCGTCTAGATTTTAATGGTGTTATTCTCACTAAGCTTGACGGTGACACTCGCGGTGGTGCTGCTATTTCAATTCTTTCTGTAGTAAGCAAACCTATAAAGTTTATCGGTACAGGCGAAAAAATGGAAGCTATCGATTTCTTCCATCCCGAACGTATGGCCGATCGAATTTTAGGTATGGGTGATATCGTTTCGTTGGTCGAACGTGCTCAAGAACAGTACGATGAGGCAGAGGCGAAAAAACTGCAACGTAAAATCCAAAAGAATCAATTTGACTTTAACGATTTTCTTGCTCAGATATCCCAAATCAAGAAGATGGGTAACATTAAAGAACTTGCGTCGATGATTCCCGGCGTGGGCAAAGCAATTAAGGATATAGATATTGACGACAATGCATTCAAAAGTGTTGAAGCCATTATTCATTCAATGACTCCCGAAGAACGTACTCATCCCGAAATACTTAACGGTCAACGTCGCCAACGTTTGGCAAAGGGTAGTGGTACCGATATTCAAGAAGTGAATCGTTTACTCAAACAGTTCGACCAGACTCGTAAGATGATGAAAGCTGTGACGGGTACAAAAATGGGTAAATTGATGGCTCATGGCAAAAAACTTCATTAATTAATATACCGAATATGACATTAATAGATGGAAAAGCTGTTTCAGCTCAGATAAAGGAAGAAATTGCGGCTGAGGTTGCCGAGATTGTAAAGAACGGAGGTAAACGCCCTCATTTGGCAGCAATATTGGTAGGCCATGATGGTGGTAGCGAGACGTATGTGGCAAGTAAGATTAAGGCTTGCGAAATTTGCGGTTTCAAATCGACGTTAATTCGTTTTGAGGCTGATGTTACCGAAGAAAAACTACTAGATGCCGTTCGGCAGTTAAATGCCGATGCCGATGTCGATGGTTTCATCGTACAATTGCCTTTACCCAAACATATTTCCGAACAGAAAGTAATAGAGACAATAGATTATCGCAAGGATGTCGATGGATTTCATCCCATCAATGTAGGACGTATGGCAATAGGATTGCCTTGCTATATTTCGGCAACTCCTAATGGTATTCTCGAATTACTGAAACGTTACAATATTGAGACTTCCGGCAAAAAATGTGTTGTGCTAGGACGTAGTAATATTGTTGGTAAGCCTATGGCACAGCTTATGATGCAGAAACGTGTCCCTGGTGATGCTACTGTTACCGTATGTCATAGCCACAGTAAGAATATCAAAGAAGAATGTCTTTCTGCCGATATTATTATTGCAGCTCTTGGACAACCCAATTTTGTTACTGCCGAGATGGTGAAGGAAGGGGCTGTTATTATTGATGTAGGTACAACTCGTGTTCCCGATGCTACCAAGAAGAGCGGTTTCCATTTGAATGGCGATGTAAAGTTCGATGAAGTTGCTCCTAAATGTTCGTTTATCACTCCCGTTCCCGGTGGAGTAGGCCCGATGACTATTGCTTCGTTGTTGAATAATACTCTTCTGGCAGGCAAAAAAGAAATATATAAGTAAGATTCTAATTCAAACATAGTCTTATTTAGGTGTAAAAAGCATTAGCATTATTGAATCTATTCGATAATGCTAATGCTTTTTTTGATGGAATATATCGTTCGAAGGCTTCCTGACTAATCGGCAAAACTTAGAGGGTAAAGTGATATGTCGGGGTCTCGAACGTGGCAACAATGATGTTCGATGGAGTATAAGAAGAACCTGAAAAGATGTCGATGGTAATAGAGGTAGGTGTAAAAGTAATTGTCGGAAATGAAGTACTTTCCAAAAAGAATAGAGCATACTTGTTTATATACAAATCGGCCTTTCAACTATCTGTATAGCATTGTTTAGATCGAGTCTAAATAGACCCCTACTGGAAATAACGTTCCTACAATATGCTCTTGCCTCGATTTTGAGGTCTCTTTCCGCTGGCGTTGTATATGGTGCATTGTTAATATGCTGTGTGATAGTGCGTAATGGTGTCATACTGAAGTGACAAAGGTTCAAAATAGAATTGTATTACTAAAAAAAAGAATCGATGAATAGTCGCATAAATGTTGTCTTATTTCCATGTAAATAATTAGAATGCTACCCCATTTCAGCAGAAGGAAACAACGATAAAATGCTTTGAATACAATCATTTTTCATAACAGATCCCAAAGTGAACATTCTCCGATATTCTGATACTTTCTTATCCTAACCCAAGCGAGATGACCTTGTAGAGCACTATTTTGGCTATTGCTTCACCGTCCGAATGTAACTCGGCTCAGAACAAAATATAAAGATTTAATGTGTAAATCATTGATCTACAGATAGAAATTCATAATGACGAAAATAAATGTTTCTAGTTACAAACTTTTATTTTCGTCATTATGAATTTTTGTGTTCGTCCTTATCATTTTTCGAAAGTGTAGCTTCGATTCCGCGCATTGAAAGGCGTCACCTTGGTATGGTTAAAATAGTATCAGTATCGCTCCCAATGTTCACCTGTAAAAATGGGGTCGAAAGTAAGTATTTCCACAATTTCATCACACAAATCGGTATTTGTCTTTATCCCCCAAAACGTCATATGCTCCTAAAAATGTTGTCATATGTTAGTTTTTTCGGTGACGTCCTTATGTTTTTCGAAAAACTAACATATGACAATTTAGTAATTTAATGCTGTCTTCTATATCTTGTCAAGAAGGTTGTTGTATGATTGTCTTTTCTATGCCTTTTTGTTTATAAAAATGATTGAAATGTCGATTTGCATTATTTTTGATGGATACGATGTTTACTTGGAGTCATGTTTTTATGAGTCGCTGCGAAATGATGATAAAATGTTATTGATATATGAGGTAAATTACTTATAAATAGATATTTGATTTGATAATACTCAACTGTATTAAATAATTCTAATTTTGTATTAATAGCTTCTAATTGATTTGAAAAGAACAATACAAATTTATGAGATAACTTTGCAGCAAGTTTTAAATTGTTTTATGAAAAGGTACATATTTTTTTGCGTCGTATTGTTTTCAGGATATCATTTGGCTTCTCAAAATATTTCGAAATGTGTTTTGAATATGGCAGAAGCAGATTCCATATTCCTTCATCGTAATGCTTGTCTATTGGCCAAGCATTACGATATTCATATTGCTCAAGCGCAAGTGCTTCAGGCGCGTTTGTTTGATAATCCGGTCATCTCGTTTGATGAGAACCTTATAAATAGAGATAATCACAATAGACTACTCGATTTTGGTCCAATGAGCGAACAAACGGTAGATATAGAACAAGAAATATCATTGGCTGGAAAACGCAATAAGCGTGTACTATTGGCAAAGGTCAACGCTGAAATGGCACAATATCAATATATGGATTTAATACGTACGTTGCATACAGAACTTCGTACACAGTATATCAAAACGTATTTCGATCTACGTAAAAGTAACGTTTATGATGAAGAAATACAATCGTTGTCGAAATTGGTAAAAGTTATGTCTGCTCAGGCCGATAAAGGCAATCTTTCGCAAATGGAGCTTGTGCGGCTCAAAGCAGAATTGCTATCTCTAAAAAAAGAGAAAAATGATATTGATAACGATTGGGTGAACGATAGCAAGGCGCTTAATTTGCTTCTTGGATTTTTGCCCAATGCTGATATAGAGCCGATGCTCGACGAATCTGTTCTTGGGCAGGTAGCTGCTAAACAGATTGATTTCGTTTCTATAGATTCGACTGTAAACGAGCGGCCTGATGTGAAAAGTGCTATTGCCAATATTGATGCGTCACGGATAAATCTGCGTCTTCAAAAAGCAATGGCTGCTCCCAATCTAACAATAAAAGGCAGCTATGATAGAAGAGGAAGTGCTTTCAATAATTTCTTCTCCGTAGGAGTAGGGGTAGCTATTCCGCTTTTTGATCGAAATCAAGGCAATATAAAGGCTGCCAAATATTCTGTTCAGCAAAGTGTATGCGAGAATGATGCAGCTTTGATGAAAGCTCATTCGGAGTTGTACGAAGCGTTTCAAGAATATAAGAATGCTGTGACTATGATGCAGTCGTCAGAGACGTCTGTCGAAAAGGACTTTGACAAACTATTATCGGGGCTTATTTCCAATTTCAGTAAAAGGAATATCAATATGGTAGAGTTTCTGGATTATTACGAGAGTTATAAAAATACCCGTTTGCAACTTTATGATATACATCAGGATGTATTCTTGAAGATGGAAAATGTAAATGCAATGGCCGGTAGAACAATATTTGGATATTAGAGATTAAATAAATGAAGAGAATAATGAATTGCAAAACAATTGTCTCAATTTCTATTTGTGTTCTTCTTTTTTCGGGATGTTCCCAAAAGAAAGAAGTAAAAAATGCTACAGAACAGACGTTAAATGATAGTTTGAAGAAGGTTACCTCTGTGCAGTCGGTTTACAGTCGTCCTATATCGGACGAACTGACATTGAATGGAAAGATTGATTTCGATAATGATGAAGTTGCTCAAGTGTCTTCCATGTTTGGCGGATCTATTGCATCTGTACATGCCGAATTGGGCGATTATGTCAGAAAGGGCAGTGTGCTGGCTGTTGTTCGTAGTGGCGACGTGGCCTCTTATGACAAAGAGCGCGAAGAAGCTCGTCAACAGTTGCAATTGGCTCAGCGCAACCTGAATGCTTCAAAAGAATTGTATGCATCGGGTATGGCCTCGAAGAAGGACTTGATCATATCCAAGCAAGATATGGCAAATGCGTTGGCCGAAATACGAAGAATAAATACGATCTATCATATTTATCATTTGTCTCCTAATGCTGTTTATCAGATAAAAGCTCCGGTTTCCGGATATGTCGTACAAAAGAGTATCAACCCGCAGATGCAGATTAGTCAGAACGATTCTCCTGTTTTTACGATCTCCGGACTTACTAATGTATGGGTCATAGCCAATGTCTATGAAAATGATATCAGCAAGATACATCAAGGTATGCCTGTAAGGATAACAACTTTAGCCTATCCGGATAAAGAGTTCTTGGGTAAGATAGCGAAAGTCTATAATATGTTGGACGAAGACAACAAAACAATGCAGGTGAGAATCACTTTGCCCAATAGACAACATTTATTGAAACCGGGCATGATGGCCAATGTCTATGTAGAATGCAATAATTCGGGGCAGTCAATGCCTTGCATCGATCAGCATGGACTGATATTCGACAATGGCAAAAATTATGTAGTGGTAGTAAAAAGTAATAATAAACTGGAAATAAGAGAGGTGGATGTTTACAAACAAAATAGCAGTTCTGCCTATATCTCTCGCGGATTGAATGTGGGAGAAAGGATTATAGTAAAGAATGCTTTACTGGTATATACCTCTCTAGAAATATAATATAGTTAAAGCCAAATAGTGTTATGCATAAATTCATCGACAATATTGTTACGTTTTCGCTGAAAAATAAATTCTTTATTTTCTTTTGTACACTTATTGCGATAGTGGCTGGTGTCTGTTCATTCTTGAATACCCCTATCGACGCATTCCCCGACGTGACCAATACGAATGTCACTATTATTACTCAGTGGCCGGGACGAAGTGCTGAAGAGGTCGAAAAGTTCATCACCATTCCTATCGAGATAGCGATGAACTCGGTTGAGAAAAAAACGGATATACGATCGACTACCTTGTTTGGACTTTCTGTGGTCAATGTGATGTTTGACGATCACGTTAATGATTTCAATGCCCGTCAGCAAGTTTACAATATGTTGAACGATGCTAATTTGCCCGAGGGGGTATCTCCCGACGTACAGCCTTTGACAGGCCCTACCGGAGAGATATACCGATATACATTGCGTAGCAAAATGCGGAGTGTCCGCGAATTGAAAACATTGCAAGACTGGACCATAGAACGTAATCTGCGATCGGTTCCGGGTGTAGCGGATATTGTCAGTTTCGGAGGCGAAGTGAGAACTGTAGAAGTTAGCGTAAATCCGCACAAACTGATTCAATACGGCATCACTTCCCTAGAATTATACAATGCCATAGCGAAGAGCAATATTAATGTCGGCGGTGATATTATAACAAAGAGTTCTCAGGCTTATGTCGTACGAGGCATCGGACTTATCAATAATTTGGAAGAACTTCGTAACATCGTAGTCAAGAATATTAAAGGGGCTCCTATATTAGTACGTCAGCTTGCCGATGTACACGAATCATGTTTGCCTCGATTAGGGCAGGTAGGGCGAATGAATGAGGACGATGTGGTCGAAGGAATTGTGCTGATGCGCAAAGGTGAAGATCCTGCCGCCGTCATCAAAGGCTTGAAGGCAAAGATCAAAGATATACAGCAAAATATACTTCCGAAAGATGTGCAGATTGTACCTTTCTACGATAGGGATGATTTGGTAAATCTTTCTGTGCATACGGTGACGCACAACCTGCTTGAAGGTATTATTCTGGTAACGTGTATCGTGCTTTTGTTCATGGCCGATTGGAGGACTACGGTTATTGTTTCGAGCGTCATTCCTCTTGCGTTGTTGTTCGCCTTTATTTGTCTGCATCTCATGGGTATGTCTGCCAACCTACTCTCGATGGGAGCAATCGATTTCGGTATTATTATCGATGGTGCCGTGGTTATGGTAGAGGGTATTTTTGTTGTTCTCGATAAACGGGCGCGCGAGGTCGGAATGCCTGTGTTTAATAAAATGTCGAAGGTAGGACTTATACGCAATACAGCTAAAGATAAAGCCAAAGCCGTATTTTTCTCCAAACTGATCATTATAACAGCCCTTATACCTATCTTTTCATTTCAAAAGGTCGAAGGTAAAATGTTCTCTCCATTGGCATTTACTTTGGGTTTCGCTCTTTTGGGTGCTTTGGTATTTACACTTACTTTTGTACCGGTCATGTCATCAATGCTTCTTCGGAAGAATGTACGCGAGCGTAAAAATCGTTTTGTAAAAGCGGTTAATAAAACGGCTTTATCTATTTTTGATAAATTTCATGCACATCGTAAGTTGACTATTATTTCGGCATGCGTTATAGCTATTGCCGGATTGTGGACATTTTCGTGCTTGGGAACCGAATTCTTACCGCAACTTAACGAAGGCTCTATTTATATACGTGCAACTCTCCCACAGAGTATTTCGCTTAATGAGTCGGTACCTTTGGCCAATCAAATTAGACGCAAGTTGGCCGCTTTTCCGGAAGTTCGAAAAGTGATGTCACAAACGGGTAGACCGAATGACGGTACAGATGCTACAGGCTTTTATAATGTCGAATTCTTTGTCGATATATATCCCGAGAAAGATTGGAAACAGCATATAACGAAAGAGGAACTTATTGACGAGATGCAGAAAAAATTATCTATTTATCCAGGTGTAGACTTCAATTTCTCTCAGCCTATATCTGATAATGTAGAAGAGGCAGCATCGGGTGTAAAAGGATCTATAGCGGTTAAGATCTTTGGACAGGATTTGTATGCTTCTGAACATTCGGCAGAGCAAATTGCTAAAGTCCTTCAGACGGTGAAAGGTATAGAAGATATTGGCGTGGTACGTAATATCGGACAACCGGAGCTGCGTATTGAATTGGATGAGGGTAAGTTGGCACGCTATGGTGTCTCGAAGGAAGATGTACAGTCTATTATTGAGATGGCTATTGGTGGAAAGTCGGCTTCATATATGTACGAGGACGAAAAGAAGTTTAATATCATGGTGAGATATAACTCCCGGTATAGAGAAAACGAAGAAGAGATCGGCAAGATACTAGTGCCTGCTATGAATGGGGCTATGGTGCCTATTAAAGAATTGGCTGATATCCGAACAATAACCGGACCACTATTGATTTTTAGAGAACATCACGAGCGCTTCTGTGCCGTTAAGTTCTCTGTACGCGGACGTGACATGGGCTCTGCTGTTGCCGAAGCTCAACATAAAGTTAATAAGTTGGTAAAATTGCCTTCTTCTTATTATCTGAAATGGGCCGGTGATTTTGAGAATCAACAACGGGCGACAAATCGTTTGGAGCAAGTCGTACCGATCAGTATTATTATTATTTTTATTATCCTGTTCGTCTTGTTCTCAAATGTTCGAGATGCGGTATTAGTATTGTGTAATGTTCCATTTGCTGCCGTCGGTGGTATTATGGCTTTACTCATCACGCGTTTTAATTTTTCTATATCTGCGGGTATCGGTTTTATTGCACTGTTTGGCATCTGTATACAAAACGGAGTAATAATGATTGGCGATATAAAACACAATCTCAAGCAGCATTTGCCTTTGGAAGAGTCTGTGCGCAATGGTGTGCATTCTCGTATACGTTCGGTAGTGATGACTGCTGCGATGGCTATGATTGGTCTGTTCCCGGCGGCCACTAGTCATGGTATCGGGTCCGAATCGCAACGTCCGCTTGCTATTGTTATTATCGGTGGACTAGTTACGGCGACTTTCTTTGTGTTGTTTGTCTTCCCGCTGATTATAGAAAAAGTATACCGTATGATGCTGTATGATAAAAAGGGAAAACTGTATCAACGTAAATTATAAATTGTATCTTTGCAAGAACAAATAGATTATAGAGATGGCTCACATTTTGTTAGTAGAAGACGAAGTGAATATAGCTTCGTTCATACAACGGGGACTATTGGAATTGGGATATCAGGTCTCTGTGGCCAATGACGGTGAAGGTGGTTGGCTCATGGCTCAAGCAGGAAAGTTCGATATGTTGATACTCGACATTATTATGCCTAAATTGAGTGGACTTGAACTGTGTTCTAAGTTTCGGAAGATGTTTGGTTTTAAAGTTCCCGTTATAATGTTGACCGCATTAGGCTCTACCGATGATATAGTGAAAGGTCTTCAGGTGGGAGCCGACGATTATCTTGTTAAACCATTCAGCTTTCAAGAATTAGAGGCACGTATCCAAGCCTTGTTCCGTAGATCTTATGAACAGGTTTCACAAAGTTTGCTGAAATGTGCCGATCTGACATTGGATTGTCAAGAGCGAAAGGCATATCGTGGAAGCGAAGAGATTCTGTTGACAGTAAAAGAATACCGGCTTTTGGAATATTTTTTGGTCCATCAGGGTATCGCAATAGATCGGTTGACATTGTTGAGGGATGTTTGGGACAAGAATTTTGATACGTATACCAACGTGGTAGATGTTTACGTCAATTATTTGCGTAATAAGATAGATAAGAATTTTGACCGTAAATTAATTCATACAGTCGTCGGATTCGGCTATATGATGGTTGAATGAAATTGATGAAGCCGTCATGAAAATAGGTTCGAAAATTACTTTCTTCTATACTTCAATCACAATAGGCATCAATTTGCTTATTATCTTGGCTTTCTATGTATTCACATCTAGGTATATCAATTTGCTTTTTGATATGAATCTATGTGATAAGGTTTATCTCACCGCTCAAAAGCATTTTGAGAAAGATGAATTGGATATGCGTAGCTATAATATGGTGACGAATAAGTACTTATCATTGCTTCCTCAAGCTAACGAGATTATACTGAATGCCAGCGATAGCGCATCAGCTAAGAAAGTATTGGATCGATATCTTACTTCAAAGCAGCAACGCCAATTGTATGACAATATGGTTCTGTTTTCGAAAGGTAAGCTAAGAGGAGTCGCTTTGTATTATCCTGATAATGAAGGTAATTTTATTGTTCTGGTAACAGCTCAGAATATATATGGGCAAAATCTTAAAAAGCATATATTATATTTGTCGTTGGGACTATTGTTGTTTAGTGTTCTGATTACGTTTGCCGTAGGACGTTTTTATTCTGAACGTATCCTTTCGCCTTTAAAACATATATTGGTGAATTTGAAAAAAATACGGGGTAACAACATGGATTTACGACTCAACGAAACAGGCAATAGAGATGAATTGGATGAATTGATACATTCTTTGAATGAAATGCTCGATCGATTGGATAGAGCATTTCAGTCCGAAAAATCGTTTGTGAGTTCTGCGTCTCACGAAATGAGCAACCCATTGACCGCCATACAGGGTGAATGCGAAATTACATTGATGAAAGAGCGTGCGACACAAGAATATACGGATGCTTTGCAGCGTATATATTCCGAGAGTAAACGAATGTCATTACTCATCAAGCATCTCTTGTTCTTATCGCGCAACGGCGATGACTTATCTAATGATGAACTGATGCCGGTCAATTTGAATCGAATGTTGGGCGATTTGACTAATGTTGATTCTCGAATTGTTTTTACCGATCAAACCTCTGCTCCCGTATCTATTATGGCCAATCCTCATTTTCTTCAGATAGCCATTCAAAATATGTTGAACAATGCGGTTAAATATTCAAAGGCACAAGTGGATTTGTTATTGAAACTGGTCGATGGATATCCGCTGATTGAAATAGAAGATAAAGGCATTGGTATTCCTGTCAAGGAGATTCCACTTATCTTTCAGTCTTTCTATCGGGCTTCCAATACTCACGAATATGTAGGTCATGGCATCGGATTGGCTTTATCAAGCAAGATTCTGCATCTTTATCATGCAAAGATAACTGTAGATTCGGAAGAAAATAGTTACACTCGTTTTACTATTTGTTTTGTCAAGAACCTTTGATTATAGCCCTTAATTGTAAATATGGCGGTTGCCTATTCTGCTGTGACTCCCTGGAAACAATTCAAGAACATAAAAGAGATGTAATTCGAATTCATTCGAACCAATTAGCTTTTTCTATCATTGAATATATTTTATCGGCCGTAGCAATGCGGTCGATATCGTCTCGATTAGAGAAAAACATGACTAGTATCTTTTTAGAAGGAATCTTTCCTGCGTAAATGGTAAATCCTCCGTTGTCTCCTAGATGATAAACTATTTTAGGCTTCCCGGGAATCTGTTGTATAAAAAAACCAAAACCATAACCGGTATCTTTGTTGTATCCGTACTCTGCATCTTTGGGAATCATTATTTTCGGAGAATAGGCCATTTCTTTCGATTCTTCCGACCATACTTTATCATCACTTAGTGCCTTTTCCCATTTAGCAAAGTCGGTTATTGAAGTATATAATCCACCGTCCGCTTTTGAGGCAAAGAAATTGGCTTCTCCATAGTCGTTCTCTACATACTTATTTTTAGCTTTGTCAAAACTATATCCGTGTGCCATATTTTCTATTTTTTTGTTGGCTTCAAAGTATGTTGTATGTTTCATTCCGGCAATATCGAATATGTTTTTTTGCATGTACGTGTCGAAATCAATGCCGGTCACTCTAGGTATAATCTGATAAACCAATTGGAATGTCGGATTTATGTATTCGTATTGAGTCCCCGGCTCAAAGTGAAGTTTGTCGAGATCGATCATATACTTGCACGATTCTACATCAGTAGAGTATAGCACAAAATTGCGGTCGCTACGATTTCTCGTGTCTGGAATCCCTGAGGTGTGACTCAAAATATGTCTTAGCTTAATTCGGTTGTAGAAATCGGCTTTATACTCCGGAAAGAACTTTTTTAGATTGTCGTCCAGCGATAGTAATTTCTTCTCGGCTAATTGCATAATGGCTACTGCCGAAAATTGCTTTGATACGGAAGCAATGCAGAAGTTAGTTCGAGGTGTAATAGGTTCTCGGGATCTTATATCGGCAATGCCATAACATCTTTCGAATACTTTTTTACCGTTTTTCATAATCAGTACGGCGGCACCCGGTTCATCAACTTTCTGATAGATACTAGAAAATAGAGAGTCTACTTGCTTGTTAAATTTCATGCTCGTTCTTTTGCTTTGTGCATTTATCGTGATAGAAACGGCTATCAGGCTCCATGCGATTATAGTCTTTTTCATGTTGGCTTGACTTATTAGTTGAAAATACCTATTAATGATACAAAAGTATAAAAATAATAAGAATTTTATCTGCTAGAGGAAAAAATAACTGCTTAAAGTTTGGAGTATAAAAGAATAATTCATACTTTTGCACCGCATTTCGAAAGAAACAGCATATACATGGTGGCCGTAGTTCAGTTGGTTAGAGCGTCAGATTGTGGTTCTGAATGTCGTGGGTTCGAATCCCACCGGCCACCCACCACTAAAATCACTTAGAGAACCTTCTAGAGCCGCATTTCACAAAAGAAATGCGGTTTTTTATTTTTGGCAAATTTGCGGCTTTTTACTACTTTTGCATGACAATGTTTCGCAATTGTTTCGCAATTTTTTAATAAGCATTATTATGGCAACGTTTAAATTTGAATTGCAGAAGAAAAAGAAAGACGGTACGCGGAATGTCAAAATCATCCTTACGCATGAAAGAAAATTAAAACGCCTTCCTACAAACATCTATGTATCCGGTACGGATTTAACTAAATCCGGTAAGCTGAAAAATCAGTTGGTCATAGATAAGATTGAAGATTTGATGAGGAAATACAGGAATAAATGCAATGCCTTATCGATCGGGTTGAATGGAATGGACATTCAAGCTTTGGCTTCTTATTTGGAAGAGGAATCGGAAGATCTTGATTTTATCAAGATTTTCCGAGAGTATATTTTATCGCACAAAGAAAAGAAAGGTATCAAAAATTACCGATCTGCTCTGAACGCTCTCATTAAGTTTATAGAGAGCGACAAACTTGGAATATCCGATATTAGTGTCTCTTTTTTGGAGAAACTCGAAAAATCACTTACCGGACGTGCCGTATCTCTTTATTTGGGAAGCATCAGGCATGTGTATATGTATGCCAAATTGAAGTATAACGATGAAGAGAGATATTATACGAATACCCTACAATCCTTTTGAGAGATACAGGGTCCCTAAACAGAATGTAGCTATTAAGCGGGCATTGGAAGCTTCGATAATACGTCAAATAATAGATATGCCTTATGATGCCGCAAAGTGTCACGCTGGAGACGAAAACCGCTTTAATTTGGCAAAAGATTGTTTTATCCTTTCTTTTTGTCTGATTGGTATGAATTCGGTGGACTTGTATAATTGCGATCGGTTTGGAAAGAATATGGTCATTTACGAGAGAACAAAGACAAGAGACCGTCGGAGTGATCGGGCCGAAATACATGTTTCCGTTTCCCACTATATTAAAAAGCTATTTAATAAGTATCATGATAAGACGGGAAAACGAGTTTTTGTATTTTACCAAATGTATTCAACCGAATCGACATTTAACGCCGCACTCAATAACGGTCTGAAAAGAATCGGTGAAAAACTGGGAATAGAAAAATTGGAGTTTTATTCAGCTCGCCACTCATGGGCGACTATTGCTCGTAATGATTTGATGATCGATAAGTCTACAATCAATGATGCCCTGAATCATATCGATAATTCTATGTCGGTTACTGATCTATATATAAAGAAAGACTTTTCCGCTATTAATAAAGCTAACGAAAAAGTCTTGGATTATATATTTGGAAACTAATGTAGATAAACCGCTTTTAAGACCACTTTATTAGTGGCCTTAAAATCTTCTGGTTTGATTATTATGTGTGAGCTATTGATAATTATCAGATTTGTCTTAATTTTATATATTAGTACGGAGGTCTCTTTTTCGGAAAAAAATCACATGCATTCAATCTTTTTTTTATCACCACTCTTTATTTACGAGAATCTTGATTACTTTCCATACTCCGACTATAAAATTCTTGGGTAAATCTTCAACCGGGTATTCCTTATTGAAGGAGACACATGTGACATATTCCTGCGAATTGGAATCGCACTTTATCACTTTCTTCAAAATTCTTCTACCGTCCTTGAGAAGAAGTACGAAGATATTTCCAAAGCCGAAGTATTCTCTCCAGCATTCTACCCGTCGGATGAGTACGATACTTCCTGCAGGGCAGGTCGGTTCCATGCTATCTCCGGAAACCTGTATGCATTTGTCTCCTTCTTTGGCATCATTGAATGCCACTTGTCTAATAATGTATTCGGACTGGTCCAGTACTGCATTTGATGAATGCATGCCACCTACGGCATCCATATTGATCAGGGGTACTAATTTATAGTCATTCGTGATACAAATTTCACTTCCATATGAAAAATAACCCTGACCTTCTCCCTGCATAAGCATACTTCCTTCACCGGTCAATAACCATATTCTGCTATAGTTTGGATATACGGATCTTATTCTGTCCGCATAAGCATGGCTGATATTCTTTATCTTGCCATCCCGAATATCATAGAGGGACTGTGATCTGGGAATTCCCATCTTTTGGGCAAGCTTGTTATACGAAATTTTTTCGTTTTCTATTATTCTCTTTAAAATTTCACTAGCTGTCATTGTCATTGCTTCATTTATTTTACTGTATGTATGATAATCAATCGAAATGGAGAAATTGCTGGACGTCTCTTCTTTTTGATAAAGTCCTTTTAAGGCATTCTCTTGCCTCTCTTTTTCACTATTTTAATCTTTGGAGGTTTACATGTTTAAATAATGCTTTCGAGTATCATATTTCTTCCTTACTCGCTTTTAATAAACAGTCTAAAACTGTATATTTGCGTATGAAAAACAACTGCTCTACAAAAGTATCGATAAACTATCAATAAAACAACGTTTATGTGCTAAAAAAGTAATACGGAATCATACTGACTTAAAATAGAAAGATTATTCCCTTACTTTTAAAGATAAAAAGGCAGCAAGCCTATTCTTGCAAACTAAATCATAGGAAATTGGAAAGGAAACAATGATTATTCATTTGGATGTTTTCGAATTAAAGAAGCTTTGTATGGAAATGGCCGAACTTGGTGCAGCGGCCAATGAGAAACGTCATTTCCCGGTATCGGATCAAATCAAGCAACGGGAAGCCCGAAGATGGCTGAAATCTCTGGGTTATAAACCTTCACTTCTTGATCGGTTCGAAGAAAAGGGACTGATCGGTAAGGAGCGGATAGGGACGGGTAGAAATTCACCTTTATACTATTCCCGCCTAGAAATACAATCGGCCTTGAATGCTCTTAAAATGGACGGATATGTAAATAGATACCAAAATCAACAGTAGTCATGAATAACGGATATATCAAACTAAGCAGAACATTTTTCACGTCAGAATTATGGAGGACTGCCCGCACTTATAATGAAAGCGAAGCGTGGTTGGACTTAATACAGTCAGCACGATTTGAGGCTTCTGAGCATACTGCTCGTGTCGGAGGACGTGATATAACTTGGGGAAGAGGTCAATATCCGGCATCCATCAGATTCCTGTCTTCAAAATGGCATTGGAATGAAAGAAAGGTGAGAAACTTCATCTCCAAATTAAAGAAAAATGAAATGATAACAACCGATGACAAACAGGGTATGAATGTCATCACATTGGTTAATTTCGAAAAATACAACAATTGTAACACCTCTTGTGACACAGCGATTGACACAGTAAATACCACAGCAAATGACACAAATAACGATTTAAATATTAATGAATTGACTGATAAACTGACACAGCAGATAACACAGCGATTGACACAGAAATTGACACAGAGGCGACACAGTGTTGACACAAAGAATAATAAAGATAAAGAAAGTAAAGAAAGAAAAGAATATAAAGAGCCTCCTCTTTCTCTTTCTCCTCCTAATGTCGTCGAAAAGTCAGAAGCTGATGAGGCTCTAAAAAAATCTCTCTGCACATCCGAAAATGAAGATTATATTAAATTCAGACATTGGATGTCTCAAAATGCTCCCTATTGTGATAATCCGAAGAATTTCAGTTCTTCCCGTATAACCGAAGAAGAATTCAACAAGTTAAAAGAAAGCTTTACGGGATTTCAGATTGCTGAAACGATCATGCAGATAGAAAACCGGAAGGACCTTCGGAAAAAGTATACAAATCTCTACCGTACGGTTCTGAACTGGATAAAACCAGGTGATAATGGAATTCGGTAAAACAAGAAACCAATCAGCTGCAGAAAAGGCAGCAAGCCGTGAACGTCTTGAAGAACTGGCCGATGAAATACTGAGAAACAGTTAACCTAGTGTGCATAAAAATGTTTTCCACTCATAGAGATTATATAATAGGCGGATTGAATAGGGAAAAAGGCACCGTATAGATACGTGCCATAATGGTAAAAATCTTGAATTCTTCCTCAAGGAATATTCATGGTAGGCATGATAAATGAGAAAGCAGATTCCAATTACTGCCTTTTGTAATGTGGATTTTAAGAGTGGAAGGCTGTACAGTTAGAATAATCATAGATGGGAATTGAAAAATATTAGTAGATCTTTGTTTTTCAATAGTTATCTATTTTAGTTTGGTAATAATAAATTTACTAAGATGTTTTATTCTATCGAAAAGAAATGCTATTTTTGCGACAAAACAGGTCGCGTGATATGATTAGTATAGAGGATAAAATATTGGACACTATTAAAACACAGGGGCAAGGCTATATTTTTTTTCCTGGTGATTTTATAGACCTCGGAGAACCTAAGGCTATAGGAAAGGCTTTAGAACGGTTAACTGAAAAGAAACAGATACTCCGGCTGGCAAGAGGCATCTATTGTTATCCAAAGCAGGATGAAATAATGGGATTAGGAGTTCTTTATCCTTCCATTGAAGAAATCGCAGAGACTATTGCTCGGCGTGATAAGGCGCGTATTGTGCCTACGGGCATACATGCGCTAAATAAGCTAGGGCTATCTACTCAAATACCCATGAATTTTGTTTACTTGACAGATGGTACAAGGAGAAAAGTTAATCTTGGTAATGGCAAATCAATTCAGTTCAGATTTACGTCACCGAAGAATCTTGCGTTTACAAATAAGTTGGCAATGCTTGTTACTTTCGCATTAAAAGAGTTGGGACAGGATGGAATATCAGAACAGCAAATAACTATACTTAATCAAACATTACAGAAAGAATCAAAAGAAAAAATAATGGTAGACGCTCCCCTTATGCCGGCTTGGATAAGAACAATCGTAAAAAAAGCTTATGAATAAATATTTTTCACTTACAAATGAGCAACAGATAACGGTTATCAGGCAAGCCGCCAATAGAAAGGGCCTGCCAGTACAAGCTGTAGAAAAAGACTTGTGGGTAACGACCATGCTTCAAATTGTTTTTACTTTGCCTGTTGGTAGTCATTTGGTCTTTAAGGGTGGAACCTCACTTAGTAAAGTTTGGAACGTTATTCAACGTTTTTCTGAAGATATCGATTTGGCTCTCGACCCTTCTGTTTTGGGATTTGAGGGCGATTTAACTAAGAAACAAATAAAACGCCTTAGAAAATGCTCATCTCTTTTAGTTCGCAATGAGTTATGCCAGTCTTTGAAATCTTCAATAGCTAAGAACGGTTTGGATAAATGGTTGTCTGTGGATGCTGATCCAGATGGTGAAGGTGATGATACTTATCCAGAGCCACGTGTCATTCATATTCGTTACCATTCTTTATTTGACACAGAACTACCTTATCTGGATTCAGAAGTTAAATTGGAAATTGGAGCTCGTTCTTTATTGGAACCGACATCCAAAGCTGAAGTGAAAAGCATTATCGAACAAAATCTTCCGATAGAAACCTCTTTCTTTAATGTGACAATACCGACTGCTGTAGCAGAAAAGACCTTTTTAGAAAAAGCATTCTTACTGCATGAGTTATTTTCTATCGAGTCGGTCAAAGATGCCAATCGAAAGTCTCGTCATCTTTATGATCTGGCGATGATGATGAATACGAATATTGCAACTAATGCGGTTTCCAATAATAAGTTATGGGAGGCTATCCATCATCATCGCGAATTCTTTACTCATATGAATGGCGTTGATTATACTCCTGATATTCGTAAACGTATTTGCCTTGTCCCTCCTTCCTCATTGATGGATGTTTGGAAACAAGATTATAACGATATGCGTTTGACGATGATTTATGGGGACGCACCAACGTTTGAATATCTCATAGAACAAATGCAGAAACTAGAAAGAATGTTTCATTCTTAAAAGTGTATTAATGTATATATATTAGTTATTAATTGAAATTTTGAGGTGTTTAAAAATCATGGAATGTCGCAAACATTTTGGCTTTTTTGAAAAAGTGTCGTGTGTGTGAAGCGAGGTTTGACGAGGTTTGGCGGCCTTGACGCGTAAAAAAATCACCCCCATACCCCTCTAAGATGATTTTTAGCTCATGAAGGCCTTCTAAAGAGAACTTTTTAGCAATATTTTAGTCGAAAATAGTGCTAATTTAATGTTAAAATAGAGCATTTTAACACTGTCCGATATTAGAATAATACTTGCTTTTGAATGCATAGTTCATAGACTATTGTGTTCTCTTTATGGCTGAACATAACACAAATAGTTCACAAAATAAAGTCTTATGCCATTGGTTTGCATTTTCTGATGAATTGAAAAAATCTTCTAATGGTGTGCGGCATATCTTCTTTCAATGATTGTAATAAGCAGTGAACATAAAATCAAAATAATACCTGCACCACATACGCCATACCATTGATCTATTTTCCATGCTATGCCGGCAAAGAGAGTACCTATCGAACCTCCTACGAAATAAGTGGTCATGAAAATGGTATTTATTCGATTGGATGCCGTCGGGCAAATGTCGAATATGGAAGCCTGATTGCTGAGCTGAATACACTGCATGCCTATATCCAATAAAATGATGCCCGATATGATTCCGATATAGAAGTTCTCGAATACAATTAAAATGCTCCAGGCAATGAATATCAATGCACACCCTATTATATTAAATCTCCTTATACCAACCACTTTTACATATTTACCTATAAAGGAGGCGGCTAAAGCTCCAGCTACGCCGCATAATCCGAGCATCCCGACAATGTGACTTCCTGCATAAAATGGCGCAAGCTTCATTTTGAATGCCAAAGTAGACCACATCGCTAGAAACGAGCCGAACGCCAATCCCGATCTGGATGAATAAACCATTAAGCGGGGATATTTAATAACCAATGATGCCAATGATTCTATAAGCTGTTTGTAATTTCCTTTAAAAGTCGGATTTATTTCAGGTATCTCTATTGCAATTACAATTGTGGATACCAGCATTAGGGCTGCGGCAATGAAAAACATAGAACGCCATCCCCAATATTCACCAACGATTCCACTGAGTACACGCGAGGCTAATATCCCGGTTAATAGACCGGAGATAATAATTCCTACGTTTCTCCCCTTATTCTCGGGCACTGAATATTGTGCGGCGATAGGTACGAAAATCTGAGGTACAATCGAGCAAATGCCGGTAACCAGTGAAGCTGTCCATAGCGAATATAGGTTATGCGAAAAACCGATAGAGAGAAGAGAGATGATAAGAAGAGAGAAGCAAATCAGTACAATCTTTTTCCGTTTTATCAAATCACCGGTCGGTACAATGAAAAATAGTCCTATGGCATATCCTATTTGTGTAATCATTGAGATTAAATTCGCTTGAAATTCACTTATTTTCAAATCTACGCGAATCATGTTCAGTAAAGGTTGATTATAGTATAAATTGGCAACTGATACGCCTGCTACAATAGCTAAGATCCAAAGTATTTTACGTGGGATGCCTTGATTCTCTTTTAGAACAACTTTCATTGTGATTTGTTTATCTGTTAAGCGAAAAAATTTCGTCTGCAATATTAGTCATTTTATTGAGAAAAACAAAGAGCTTTGTCCTATTCCTTAAATATCCTCTGTTCGTATAATAGCGATAAAATTTATTCCTGAAAATTAAAAAAAAAATTTGTGTGAAATGGTAAAGATAACAGACTAATAATCAAATAATACCCGATGAAATCGTGACATTGATATGATAAAAACGATAAAAATTAAGCATTTTGTAATAAGATTTTAATCCGTTTTCTTGGTGATAAAAATAGATTTACTTATTTTTGCACCCGATAATAGTACTTTATTCCTAATTCCGTGAGCTCAGGCTCTTGTACAGATGTGGTGTAAAAAGGCTATGTCCTTAATGATAAAACAAACTACTGTCGGATATGTGATAGAATCCGTAGAGAGGGGAAAATGTACTTTGAGGATAAATGCTATGTAAGTTACACCATCTTGAGTTCCGATAGAGTTTTAATATTAAAGAATGGAACAAGAAAAAAATAATTGTTGGTATGCTATACGAACGTTCAATTGCAAAGAAATTAAAATAAGCAATTTTTTAGCGGAGAAGGGCCTGCCTAATTTCGTTCCGATGACCTATTCGCAGAGATTCGTTGAGGGGAAAGAAAAACCTCAAAAGATATTAGTCCCAGTTGTTCACAACTATTTATTTTTACAGAAAATACAACCCGAATCAGCCATACTTCAAGTGCTTCAAGAGTGTCCTATCCCAATGAGTATCATCAAAGATCGCGACACTAATCAATTCTGCGAAATTTCTGATTCCGAAATGGCAGAGTTTCGATTACTCTGCGATCCTCAGTTCGATAGTTCTATCTTTATGGATAGTGAGGAGGCCGAAGCCAAACCTGGTAAAGATGTCCTTATTATTCGTGGCCCTTTCAAAGGGGTTAGCGGTAAGTTATTTCGGGTTCGCAACAATTACTATTTTATCAAAGCTTTTGTTGGTATAGGAGTGATGGTTCGCATCTCTCGTTGGTATTGTCAAGTGAAGCCTTAGCGAAGCGATGAATGATGAAATAGTGCTGGACCTATTTTTGTAAATAGTATATTTTTCTCAATAATAAAATATAAAAGTTCAATTAGCCATTTGGCGGATTTATTTCAAAGCAGTCAAATGTAGAAGGTGGGAAGAATGTAAAGAAGCTGGTGCTTGTTTGATTGGTGACTGTTAAACAAATTTCTGTCCTTTAATCAGTATGGGCTTCTGATGTACTAGCAATTCTTATTGTTTCGTTCTTCTATCTGCAAATGAAAGATGCAAATAGATTAAAATAAAAACAACAATACACACACATTATATAATCATTACCGAGGTTTTCTTTGGTAATGCTTTCTTTTGTACTATCCTTTAGTCTGTGCTTAAGGATGGAATACAGTGAATCAATCAGAACAATGGAAACAAAATTAATGACGAAAGCGAAAGAATTACGAAGAGTAGCCGAGAGGCTAGCCTATTTCCAAGATGATGGTGAATATTCCTATATTGACAAATATAAGGAAGTACTTTCTTGGATTTATCGGTCTTGTCGAGAGTTGATCCGCGCTCATGGAGAGAATGATGAAGAAGAAGCCGAAATTTGCCTGTCTGTTTTGATAGGTTATAGCACTACCGTGCGCAATGCAAAGAATATTAGGCGAGCTATCGATCGTGCCTATGCAGTGCTCCGACATTTGGAAGCATCCGTATTGAAGTGTCAATTGTTGGCTTATTGTTATGTTGAGGCTCGCAATCCCAATTTGTTGGATCAAGCAAAACAGATTATGCAGGCATGGAATGGTATTCAATTGTCCGAAGAAGAAACTCGTACAAAGAATTTGCTTCAGGATATTGAATGTAAGTAAATGGAATACATGAATAAGAATTAACTTTAGCAAGGATACTTATAAACTTCGAGTTCGCTTTTAACTATTAGACAGAATCTTTATTGAGCAACTTATGAAATCTCCTGCAAAATTATTTCATAAATCATTATATGTGATTTGTGTGGTTGAAATATGCGATTTCCTACTGATGAATTTTATCTTTTGGATATTGTTTTGTTTAAATCTCCATTTTATTAAAAATCTATCAGTACTTGGTCATGCTTGTTCCTATTGGATCATTGGTAATATTACTTATTTTGTAAGTGTCAATTGGGTTTCAGTTATTGAGCACGACCGTACTGTCAGGCCTGAGGCTATTGCATCTCAAATCACTCGTGTCTTCATTTTGCAGTTCATCTTGTTTTTGGCGGTATTGTCCTTACTTAAGGTCTCTGCTCCATCTCGTCTCATGTTGGTCGCATTTTATGTACCTACTTTCTTGTTCGTTTGTTTGGGACGTACTCTCTTGTATAAGATATTTGGCTCTATTCGTTATTCAGGAAGCGATAATTACACTACAGTGTTGGTTGGTGATGAACAGAATATGCGCGACTTGGTAGAATTAATGAACAATAAGTGGAATGGATATACATTAAAGGGCGTTTTTACATTAGAAGCCAATCATCATTATGGCGATGATGTCAGACGCATCGGCAGTGTCGATGATGTGATACCTTACTTAGAGTCTCATCATGTTGATGAACTCTTTTGCGGGCTCCCGTCTCTCTATAAGGATAAAATTATGCCCATTATCGATTATTGTGAAAACAACTTGGTACGATTTTATAGTGTCCCCAATTTACAAAACTATCTTCGTCGTCAGGTTGAGATGAAGCGCGTGGGCAATTCCATCGTATTGGCTATTCGTAAGGAGCCTTTAGGGAGGTTACGCAATAGGCTTTTAAAACGGGCATTCGATCTCTTAATCTCTACTATATTCCTATGTACGTTATATCCCCTTATATATATCATCATTGGAGCTCTTATCAAGCTCACTTCTTCCGGGCCGGTTTATTTCAAACAAGCCCGTACGGGGTTGGACGGTCGTAGTTTTATCTGTCTTAAGTTTCGCAGTATGTGTGTGAATAAACAGAGCGACCATCGGCAAGCTACCAAGGATGATCCTCGCATCACTGCAATTGGGCGTCTCATCCGTCACACCAATATAGACGAACTCCCGCAATTTATCAATGTATGGAAGGGCGATATGAGTTTGGTAGGTCCTCGTCCGCACATGTTGGAGCATACCGAAAAATATTCTCAGCTTATTAATCATTTTATGCTTCGCCATCTTATTAAACCTGGTATTACCGGCTGGGCTCAAGTACATGGTTGCCGCGGTGAGACAAAGGAAGTTACTGATATGGCAAAGAGAGTTCGGTTGGATATTTGGTACTGTGAAAATTGGAATTTATGGCTGGATATTATAATTGTATTTAAAACTGTTTGGAATATGATTCGTGGGGAAAAAGGTGCATACTGATTTATATAATCTCTTATTTGTCAGTACATCTGTCATTTTTACTATAGTAGCATATCAAATGAATACCACTTTTCATTGTAAGCGTCCAAAATAGGCATATTTCCTGAATCTTTAATAAGTGTTACTTTTGTACTCAACAATATAAATATCAAAAATATGGAGAGTACAACAGATTTTGAAAAGCTTCTGTTTCTGTATAAGACAGAAGGCCATAACATGACAATAGAGTCATTTTGTATGAATAACGGTGTAAATTATCGAGCCTTCAATAACTGGTATCGTGATTGTCACAAGGATATTATTCCTGTTCAGATAACAGATAGACCTGAACCGGGGCCACAAGAAAGTAAAAACGATCAAACATCAGCTCATGACACATTGATTACTTTGACCCTGAATTTTAGTAATGGAATGTATATGAGACGTAAGCATCTGACTTATTCAGAACTAAAACAGTTGATTCTAAAAGTGAAGGGCTTATGTTAACGATAAATGGTCTTCGAAACTTTTACTATGTATTCGGTTTACAGATATGAGATGTGGATATCACCGTTTAATGCAGATTGTAAAACACAAATTCCATCGAGATCCTTATAGCGGAGATGTCTTTCTTTTTATGAGCAAAGACCGACGTAAGGTTAAGATGATACATTTTGAGAAACATGCCTATTATCTGCATGAAAAGGTATTTGCTAACGGCTATAAGTTTATGAAGATCTCCTATGCTGAAGATGATCCGGAACACAAGCATCCCATATTCCAAATCAGTTGGAAACAAGTGGTTGCGTTCCTTGAAATGCCGGTGGTTGAATCAATTAAGATACCGGCAAATAGTAAGGTTGATAATTCTTTATAAAGTGCTTATAATCAATAAATTAAATCTATAATAATTTGCATAATCCAATGATTTTTCGTACCTTTGTGGATATAAAGTTAAGGTGCAAATATGGATTTGGGAAAAGATATAGATCTAAATGAACTCTCCGATAGAATTAATCATCTTCGGGATTTGGAAGCTCAAGAGCAGAATTCTGAGCCTTTGAATGAGTACCTTAACATGGATAAATTAACCATCATAAAGATGTTGCTTGCATCGCAGCATGAAAATGAAAAGCTGCATGCAAGACTCGATAAGCAGGACGAGGAAGCCAAAGCCAGAGAAGAAAGGCTGAACGTTCGCATTGACGAACTGACAAGGGTGAATACAAGAAGTTCGGAAAGTCAAATCAAGCTAATGGACCAGCTTGCTGAATTGCATCGTCAGCTAAAGCAGATGGGTGGTTAGTATAGCGATTTACTGGTAGAGCTTAAGAGGCAAAAAGACTTGAACAGGCAATCCGGGAAAGAAAAATACGCAACAACTAAACAGAACGTAAAGAAGGATGATCAAGATAAGGATGATTCTGACCTGAAGATGCAAGAAAGTCTGACTGTATAGATGAAGAATACGAGAGCCATAGAGAATATAAGCCATTTGGTAATACAGAACTGGCGTTGGATAGTATCCCGACACTAGCCTATATGAGATATGGATTGTCAACACCGGCAAACCGAATCGCTGATATGCTTAAAGAATCCGGTTTGGGCGGATGTCGCCAGTCTGTGATCAATTGGCTTCAGAATGGTGGAAACCAATTAGTTTACCTGTTGCCTTCTTTAAAAGAAAAACTTCTGAATGAAAGAGCAAATCTGAATTGTGATGAAACATGGAGCCGTTTGAGATTACAATATAAAGCAGGCTATAAAAAAGTCTATGTTTGGTGCATGGTTAACAAGAAAGAAAAGATAGTTTATTACTTCTTTGACAAGCCGGAAGAAGGTACCCGAAGCAGAGAGGT
>JAYRGW010000030.1:0-41449 GCA_041907665.1 Bacteroidaceae bacterium | reverse complement strand
TTGAAACGATCAATGATCTTTTGAAGAATAGTGCACAAATTGTACATTCCAGACATCGTTCCATCAATAATTTCATCATGAATCTCATCTCCGCATTAGGAGCATACTGCTTCTTTGAGAACAAACCTAAAGCGCTTATGGGATATACCTTTGAAAACACAAAACAACTTTCTTTATTCTAACTACTTATCCCGAACTGAGGTATAAATCACTGTGTGACAGCTAAATCATGCGTTTTTCGTGTCCCGTTTTAGCCTCGTGCCTTTATAATATACTGATTGATAGATGGTTGATGTGACGGATCTGTCTGCGAAACTTAATTTTCTATTCGGACTCAACTATTCTTACTAAATTATTGCTTCTATATGTTTGACTCAATTATCACCAATGCCTTTCAGTAAAAAATCATAGAGGCTCATTACGAGGATGCCTTCCTCATTGTAATGAGTAGTATATCTGTCGCCCTCGATAAGAATTTTGCGGAATCCATCCGTTACATTGCGGAAAGAGGCAAGTTCCTGGTCTCGTTTTTCTTCGTTCGGCATACGATAAGCTGATTGAATATATACTCGCTGGTCATGGCGGTTCACAATGAAGTCGATCTCCAGATTCTTTCTGACGGTTTTACCGTCTGCATCGTTGGTAAAAGTCTCCACCAGACCTATATCAACACTATATCCCATACGACATAGTTCGTTGTATATAACATTCTCCATGGTGTGGTTGTATTCAATCTGTCGGAATCCAACAACAGCATTTCTGATGCCGGGATCCTCAAAATAATATTTGGTTTCTGTCCCAATGTATTTTCTGCCTTTTATATCATAACGCAATGCTTCACTGATGATGAATGAATCCTGTAGATGCTCCAGGTATCTATTGATAGTGTTGGCTCCGATGTCAACTTTACTCACAGATTTAAAAGTGTTTGAAATTCTTTGAACATTTATGCTGCTGCCCATTGAAGAGGCAAGAATCTTTATCAACTCACTCATACCCTCGGCGTTTCTAAGGTGGTTGCGCTCCAATACATCTTTGAGATAAACAGTTTCAAAGATTTCCTTCAGATAATTCTGCTTATCTTCTGGTTTTTCTAATTGAACTACTGCAGGAAGACCTCCATATAAGTAATAATTTTCTAAGGCTTCCTGTTTGTCTCCACCAATTTTAGCATAGTATTCAGCAAAACTCAATGGGCGAACCCTGATTTCCCATCCACGACCACGGAACTCAGTAATAACATCCTTTGACAGGAATTTTGCATTAGACCCAGTGACATATACATTAGTATTCTTAATGTGCAGGTAGGAGTTCAGAACATCCTCGAACTCGGAAACCAACTGAATCTCATCCAACAGAATGAAATACTTCTCAGTGTCTTTCATTTGTGAGTCAATATACTCAAGGAGAGCATCTGGATCACGAAGTTTCTTATTGCGTCTGTCTTCCAGATTTACCTCTATGATATGATCTGCCAGTATTCCTCTGGATAGCAGGTTCTGCTTGTATATGTTAAACAACAGGAATGACTTGCCACAACGCCTGATGCCTGTGATTATCTTGATCATTCCATTGTCTTCTGCTGTTATGAGCTGCTGTAGATATTGATTTCTTTCAAAAAGCATATTTATGGATTTTTTTTGTGCCATTACACGAATTTCTGCCACAAATATACTCGTTATTTTTGAAAGTAGGTGTTGGTAGAGGGAAAAATCTGACCTTTCATAGATAGGTTTGACCTTCTCTGAATTTGGTTATTACTTTTAGATGTAGTATGATTTATTAGTATATATTGCTTCTATATAAAAAGGAACGTATACTATTGATAATCAATGCATGTTTCTTATATTCTTATTTTGTTTGCCTATTGGCAAAGAGGACTGTCCGGTAAAACTTTTTATGTACCGGACGACAATACCTATTTATGGAAAAGAACATCTTATTTAAATACTTCAAAGAAAAATTCAAGAATAACAATTGAAGAAGAATAGAATTAGTTACAAATTTCTTTTATTATTGTTGCCGGTATTCCTCCAACGACAGTATTTGCTGTAACATCTTTTGTAACAACAGCGCCTGCCGCCACAATAGCACCATCGCCAATAATAACACCTGGCAAAATAGTAGCACCTCCACCGATCCATACATTATTACCAATAGTCACAGGAATAGCATAGCCAGTCTCATGACGCAACTTTGGCGACTCATTGTGACTTGTAGTATAAATTCCTACATTCGGACCAATAAGACAATTATCTCCAATCCTTATTTCAGCAAAATCTAGCATAGTACAATTGTATCCGGCATAGAAATTATCTCCCACGTGAATGTTACAACCAAAATCGCAATGAAAATTATGAGCAATAGACGGATTAATGCCAACACTACCAAAAAGTTCTTTGATAATATGCTGTTGTTCATCCATAGCAACTAACGGCAAATCATTCAGTTTGCGCACAAGTTGATCAGCCTTAATCATAGGTTCAAGCAGATTATGCTCCATCAAATATTCAAGGCTTCTATTGTAACAAATCTTTGATTTGATAATCATACTATAAATAATTATTTCCTAGAAATTATTTTCTAATCGCTTATAAATATCACTTGCCGATGCAGAAATGCTTGAAAATATTGTGGAGCACATCATCGGTTGTTACTTCGCCGGCTATATCGCTCAAATGAAAGATGCACTCACGGATGTCTTGAGCAATGAAATCGCCCGACAGATTGGTATCCAATCCTTGACGAACTCGATCGATAGCTGTGAGAGCTGCAGTAAGAGCTTCGTAATGACGGGCATTGGTAACAATGACATCGTTTTGAGTGACCGAAGGCAGATGAGCAGCTTGAATAAGTAGTTGTTGCAGGTTGTCAATATGACGATCGTGCTTGGCAGAGATAAAAAGATGATGAGGATAGCGTTCTAAAATTGGTGAAAGAGCGCTTTGTTGCTCATCGGTGAGCAGATCGCACTTATTGAGTA
Source organism: Bacteroidaceae bacterium (assembly GCA_041907665.1). GTDB lineage: Bacteria > Bacteroidota > Bacteroidia > Bacteroidales > Bacteroidaceae > JAAYUD01. The sequence continues at coordinate 38,466 of JAYRGW010000030.1, read as the reverse complement.
CAAGGATAAGCTGCTTACCTTCGGCATGGGCAGCTATTTGTTTGTCGAGACGATCGGTCTGCTCTATTGCTTGAGTAGCATCGACCATCCATAGGATGATTTCGGCCTGATCCATCTTTTCGAACGTGCGCTGTATTCCCATAGATTCAATGCGGTCGGTGGTGTCGCGTATACCGGCGGTGTCGATAAAACGAAAGGTGACGCCTTCCAGATTGATGGTATCTTCAATAACGTCGCGAGTAGTGCCTTGAATATCGCTCACAATAGCTCTTTCTTCATTGAGCAAGGCATTGAGCAAGGTTGATTTACCCGAGTTGGTCTCGCCAATGATAGCTACGGGTATACCATTTTTGATGGCATTGCCCACGCTGAACGAATTGGCGAGGCGTTGAAGGACTTTGGATATTTCTTCGGCGAGTTGACGCAATTGTGTACGGTCGGCAAACTCAACATCTTCTTCGCTAAAATCAAGCTCAAGTTCGATGAGTGAAGTAAATTGCAAGAGTTTTTCGCGCAAATCAGCCAATTGCTTACTGAATCCTCCTCGCATTTGGTTCATAGCCAGCCGATGGGTAGATGCAGAGGTCGAAGCAATAAGATCTGCCACAGCTTCGGCCTGACTGAGATCCATCTTTCCATTGAGAAAAGCCCGTTGAGTATATTCACCGGGACGAGCCATGCGGCAACCGGCAGCGATGAGCATTTGCAATACGCGTTGAAGAATGTATGGAGAACCGTGGCATGTGATTTCGGTGGTATCTTCGCCGGTATAACTATGAGGTGCACGACAAAGACTTACCAAGACTTCATCTACTACTTCCGTGCCGTCCATGATACGACCGAAATGCAATGTATACGGTTTGCATTCGGACAGTTCTTTGCCTGATGCAAGCTTGAATACACGGTCGGTATATGTGATAGCTTCCTTGCCCGATACTCTGACAATACCCAAAGCGCCACCTGTAGCAGTGGCAATAGCGCAGATTGTTTCTCCCTTGTTCATGTGCCGTTAAATTCTATCCAATACGGTTTGTACTAAAGTTTCCATGGTGCCTTTGTAACCTGTATTGGCTTGCTTTGCCAAGCGGTTGGCAATAACCATGCAAACGGTAACGGCATGATGTCCCATAAGACGCGACAGTCCAGCTACCGCCGAACTTTCCATTTCGAAATTGGTGACATGCATTCCTTGATATTCATATTGCTCTATCTTAGTATTTTGTTGCGGATCGGCCAGCGGAATACGCAATTTGCGTCCTTGCGGACCGAAGAAGCCACCACATGCAATAGTCATACCATGCACCATGTCGTGACCAATACGTTCAACAAGCGACTTATCGGCATTGATGACATACGGATGTGGTTGACATACATTGCCTTCCCAGCCCATATAGTCCACAAAATCTTCTTCAAGATCAAGATCGCATACCTCATTACGCCCCGCATAGAAATTGAGTAACCCGTCGAATCCGATAGACTTGTCGGAACAGATGAAAGAACCGGTGGGTGTATTGGGCTGTAAGCCCCCACAAGTTCCGATACGAACAATATCGAGCGCACGCAAAGAGTCTTTGGTTTCTCGCGTGGCAAAATCTATATTGGCTAGTGCATCTATCTCATTGAGAACAATATCTATATTGTCGCACCCAATACCCGTAGAGATGACAGAAATACGTTTGCCTTTGTATACTCCCGTGATGCTATGAAACTCACGATTGGAATTTTCGCATTCGATACTGTCAAAATAAGAAGCCAACATGGAGACACGTCCCGGGTCGCCTACCAAAATAATTTTATCGGCAAGCTGATCGGGTTTGATATGAAGATGGAATACACTTCCATCTTCGTTAATGATGAGCTCTGATGGAGCGAAATATTGTTTCATTGTTTTCTGTTTTAAGTAGATATTCGTATTGTCTATTAAGGCGGACTTGAATGTCCGCCCTAAAGGATTTTCTTTAATTAAGCAAAGCCCTGATTTTGGCTTATAACCACTCCCCAAAGGACTATTTTATTGCCGAAGTAGAAGGTTTGTTCCCGGGAGCCGGTTTGGCAATGGTATCTCGCATATTGGTATCGGCTTCGATATTCTTCATACGATAGTAGTCCATCACGCCAAGGTTACCACTACGGAAAGCATCAGCCATAGCCAAAGGCACTTGTGCTTCGGCCTGAATAACATTAGCCCGAGCCTCCTGAGCTTTCGCTTTCATTTCCTGTTCGAGAGCCACAGCCATTGCACGACGTTCTTCGGCTTTGGCCTGAGCAATATTTTTATCGGCATTAGCTTGGTCCATTTGCAATGTAGCACCAATGTTCTTACCTATATCAATATCGGCTATATCGATAGATAGAATTTCAAAAGCTGTACCGGCATCAAGCCCTTTGCTTAACACCAGCTTAGATATAGTATCCGGATTTTCGAGCACCGATTTATGATTCAACGCCGATCCGATAGAAGATACAATGCCTTCGCCCACACGTGCCAACACAGTATCTTCGCCTGCACCACCCACCAATTGGCGAATACTGGCGCGAACCGTAACACGAGCCTTGGCGATCATCTGTATACCGTCTTTGGCAACAGCCGATACAGGAGGAGTATCGATCACTTTGGGATTGACCGACATTTGTACCGCTTCAAACACATCACGACCGGCAAGATCGATAGCAGTAGCCATCTGAAACGGAAGGTCAATATTGGCTTTGGAAGCCGACACCAAAGCATGGACAACACGTTCGACATGACCTCCAGCCAAATAATGCGCCTCTAGTCCGTCACGAGTGATGTTTTGAAGCCCCGCCTTGTGCGCTTCAATAAGTCCCGGAACAATGACATAGGGAGGCACCTTCCTTATACGCATCAAGAACAATTGGATGAGCGAGATATTGACGCCCGACACCTTTGCCGACAGCCATAAAAAGAATGGCACATAATGGAAGAAAATAGCCAAGAATAGCACGCCGGCAGCGATAGCTATCATGATAAATGCAACTGATGATTCCATAATTAGTATATGTATTAGTGATTATTGTTTTCGAACATATATCGTACCGTTAGTAATGCGCTCTACTTTGACAGGAGTATTGGCATTCAGAAAACCGTCGCACGACGTTACTTCTACTATCTGATCGTATATATTGGCATAACCTACCAATGCCAACCGCGTAGTAGTGATACCTTGATCTCCGACTTTGATGGACGTTTTCTTGAGATTTTCTACTGACGAATCGATTGTTTCTTTCAACGAAACACGATCCAATGTTTTAGACCGCATGAATAGAATCGCTGTGACCAACGTCGCCGTCAAAGAAACGACAAGCGTAATGACAAATGCTGTGCTACCCAAATCGACATAAGCCAAATAATTAGCCACAACCAAACAAGTAACCGCTGCAAGACTTGCCAAACTGATACCCGGAATGATAAACAATTCGATCATAAATAGCAAGACTGCTGCAATGACTAATATAACAATCAGAAATATATCCATAAATGTTCTTATTATAGGTTATTATCGTTCTAGCTTCATCATTTCAAGTTTGCGAATAAGCAATGTTTGTTTTTCCAGAATCGGTTCTTTTTCGAGCTGCTGGCGTTCCAATAGAAGGATCGTACTACTCATATTCTTTCTGAGTGTAGAATCGGATTGCGCATATTGCACACGTAGTGTTTCGAGCCGTTTTTTGTTCTGCTCAAATTTATTCTGCTCTTCTTCCCATTTTTTAAATGACTCCAATGCCTCTTCGGACTTGAAGTCTGTATATTCGTGATAAATATGGCTATCATTGACAACAAAAGTGAACGCATAGTTACTATCTCCCTTACGTTGAGCGACAGACTTGCGACTAAGTATCTTATCCAGTTCTTTACGAGAAGCATTCAGTTTATCGCTATCTGCCCATGTAGATTGAATAGCATTCAGTTTGGCTAAACCGATAAGTTTGTTTGGCGCTACAGCCTTTATATCGTATACTACTTTTGCCGCATTTGGAACAAAAACATAAATGCAAACTTTCGAAGTCGGTTGATAACGATCGGAAGCAAACCATCCGATATTGTGATAGGTGTCGATAGCCAACATATAGTCGTTGAAAGGCGAATTGAAAGGCATACCTATATTATCGGGCTTCAGATAGCTATCCGTATTCGTATCATAACGGGTAACAAATATATCATAACCTCCTAACGAATTTTTGCCATCGGCTGCAAAATAAAGCGTTACACCATCATCAAGTAGAAAAGGATAATTCACATGATCGGTTTCGTTAACAACATCGGGTAATGCAGTAGGAGTACTCCACCCTTCATCTGTCGTCTTGATTCGAGAGAACAATTTTATGGAGCCATCTGTAGAAGCCCCCCCGTACAATATACGGTTTTGCCGCTCGTTTTCGTAAACAGTAGTAGCGGTAGAGGTAGAGATCGAATCGGATTTGAAATAATCTTTAAAATAGTATAGGCTACCTGATTCATGACTCAATTTATAGGCACTCAAAAAATTCTTTTTATCGACCACAAAACTATCAATAACACAGACTTTTTCTACCCCTTGCAACATATTAAGACCCATTTTGCAGTGTATTATATCGCGATCGACTTCATCCGTAGCCCGCTTTTGCTGTAGTAACGTACGACGATAATTATTATAATATACAGCAGCCTTATCAAACTGGTAGAGTGCTTCGCAAGCTCGTCCAAGAGATAAATTGGCTGCAGATACTCCCCGTTTTGATGCTATCTCCAGATACTTAACAGCCATCTCAGGGTTGCCGGTCTTGCATAAACTTTCGCCATACCAATAGTTTAAGTTTGCATTTGCCGGTTGCATTTTTATCATTTTCTTGAGTTGTGGCAGTGCTTCCCCATACTGTTGGTTCTCGAAAAGAGTTTTCAATTCGTCTATTGTTTGGCTGTTAGCAGTTCCACAACATAAAATAAGCAATAAAAAAAACGTATATACCTTATTCATTGTTCTGATAATCTCTTCTTTTTAATTTAAAAACCAAAAGTAGTAATAAAAAGTGGAATTTTCGCTAATAATTTAGATTTATTTAGCTTGCTAAAAAGACACCTCATTACAGGCCCTATAAAAAAATACTCAAATTTGGAGCGAGATCAACAGAAATGCCCAAAACAAAGAGTTATTCAAGAAAGACATTCAAAGCAACTACAAAATAAACCTTACAAACAAGAATCAATTTCCTTTCTCACCAATAATTATACTTCTCTTTATTATATGTACGAAAAGAGAGAAACTTTAGGACGGCACAAAAAAGTAACAAGCGACAAAACTAACAGACAATATTCTATATGTTTTGCACAAAGGAATCCTATTCTTCGATTTTCTTGTGCTTTGCCTTACGAATATACATCTTTTTGGAACGATGCGTTTTATCGATCGAATGAAACCCTGGGCCCAAGAGTTCTTGTTCGGCAGAGCGACTACCCTTGCGAGCAGCCTTAATATAATCGGACATAGTGATAGTACCAAGTTTATTTTTACGCATTTTCATTGTATTTATCTTTATTTTATGATGTATCCTTGATAGAGCCCCTCCTCTACCCTATCCTAACGAATCACGAAGATACGTCAAGAGAATGAAAATTCAAAATAAGATTTTCACCTTTTTTCTGGATGATAAGAGATAGACAAAATTAAATATAGGCTTATTACCCTTTCTTTTTACTGAATTTTCTTTATCATTCAATAAATTAGAGTTATCTTTACATAACGAAGATTGATACAGGCATCAAAAGCACAAACTTAGTATAGAGAAGATTATGAACGTAAAAAGATTTATCTCAGACTACAGAGAAGCATTCGGAGAAAAAGCTTCTCTACCTATTGTATTCAGATACACAAATCAGCCGGTAGCACAGACAGAAAAGATAGGCGGATGCTTTTTCAAGGGCTTACAGGCGGTACGTCAAGGTCGTCCCATAAGCCTCAACGCAGCAGTAATAGGTTGTATGGGTGGACAATTTTATACCGGTTTCAGCGAAATGCCCGAACGGGTACCGGAGTTTGTATCGTTTAAAGAGAAATACAAAGAAACACCCGAAATGGTGATTAACTTCATAGAAGACCTAGAGGTTACAAAAACAGATAAAAAGTACCTTGACTTCGTACGCATAGATCAAGTAAAAAGTTTGGAAGATATGGAAGGGTTGCTTTTCTTTGCCACTCCCGATATGCTCTCAGGACTTTGTTCTTGGGCCTTCTATGATAATAATGCTCCAGACACAGTAACTGCAATGTTCGGGTCGGGTTGTTCTTCGGTAGTAGCTTGTGCAGTACAAGAAAACAGACGAAAAGGATACCGCACTTTCATTGGACTCTTAGATCCTTCTGTAAGGCCGCACGTAAGTGAAAATGAATTAGGCTTTGTTATTCCTTACTGCCGTTTCGAACAAATGAGCAAGACAATGCGTAAATGTTGTTTGTTTGCTCCCATGCGTGGGGAAAGGTAAAAGAACGGATGGAAAAATAACAAACAAAGCAATTAACACACAGATATACCTATATATAATATCTATTATTGGCAAGAATATGAAGAATAGCAATCCCTTCAAAAAAAGATTATCAGGAATAATTCACGACAATGATATCCAAGAAATAGCCTATCTCACACAAGGAAAGCAAAACGACAGACAGAAAGAAGCATTGTATGAACTACTATTTGATACAGACAAACGAACATCTAACAATGCAGCGTGGGTGTTTACGCATTTTGATTTGCACAACAATGAATGGCTCTATAACAAACACGACGAGTTGATAAACGAGGTAATGAAAACAAATAGCCAAACAAAATGCAGGCTGATATTGACCCTCTTAAACCGGCAACCGTTCGTCAAAGAGAAGATACGGACAGATTTTCTGGACTTCTGTTTGAAACACATGACAGATGCAAATGAAGCCACCGGCATACGATGCATGTGTATGAAACTTGCTTATGAACAATGTCACTTCTTTAAGGAGTTGAGCACCGAGCTAAAAGCGACTCTTGAAATGATGGAACCAGATTTCCTAGGACCAGGCATAAGGACCACACGAAAAAACATATTAAAGAAATTGGAATAGTATATGGTTGAACAGGGTTCTTCTTTGACATTCGACAAATAACTCTTATCTTTGCGGCGTACAGATAGTACTATATTAACTTTGTATTTTTTCAAGATATGGCAGCAGGTAAATGGATAGGCGGAATAATGGGCTTCATGACCGGAGGTCCGCTGGGAGCTTTGGCAGGTTTGGCAGTGGGCGCATTATTCGATGCATTCAGCGGAAACGTATCAAACAATGTATCCGGCGAATATTCCCGGCAACAAATGTATGAAGGGCAACGTAATAGTTTTCTCTTTTCCTTATTGGTTTTAGCCTCTTACATCATCAAGGCTGATGGTAAAATAATGCATAGTGAAATGGAACTAGTGCGGCGTTTTTTACGTACCAACTTCGGTGAAGCAGCAGTAAAACAGGGAGAAGATATTCTGCTAAAACTATTTAAGGAACAAGATCAGATGAATAGTAACAATCCGTATGCATTCAAACAAACTATACATAACTGTTGCGAACAAATAGCAAGTAATCTAGGCGAAAGCGAGCGATTACAGCTACTCAACTTCCTCGTTCTGATTTCGCAAGCTGACGGAAATGTTAGTCCAGAAGAAATCTTGGCCTTGAGAGAAGTGGCACAATACATGCGCTTATCGGCTCAAGATATTGACTCAATGCTCAATCTAAATAGTAGCAGTCTGGATGATGCCTACAAAATACTAGGAATATCTCCGAATGCCACAGACGATGAAGTACGTTCGGCCTATCGCCAGCAAGCCCTAAAACACCACCCCGACCGTGTAGCTACATTGGGAGAGGACATTCGTAAAGCAGCCGAGAAGAAATTCAAGGAAATAACAGACGCTAAAGACCGAATATACAAAGCAAGAGGACTTTAATCTATCCCACAATAGTAACAACAAGTTCTCTAGCACCGCCATAATCTCTGAACTCGCAGAGATAGATACCCTGCCACACTCCCATATTGAGTTTACCTCTGGATATAGGAATTGTTATGCTCGCACCTGCGACAACAGATTTGGCATGACTTGGCATATCATCGCTACCTTCTAGCGTATGACGATAATATCCGGTACGTTCGGGAACCATTTTGTCGAATATCGTTTCCAAATCGTAACGAACATCAGGATCGGCATTCTCGTTAAGACATAACCCGCAACTCGTATGCTTGACAAAAAGATGAAGCAATCCTTTATCAGGCAATTGAGGCAAATGTGACACAACTTCTTGCGTTATCAGGTGGAAGCCACGTGTTGCAGGCTTCAAAGTAAATTCTACTTGCTGTATCATAATGATAAACCTTATTTTTGAGTACAAAAATACAATATTTTCGGCATTAAAAACTGTGTTTAATTTTAGAATCGGGACAAAATTTCTCCACAAAATGAAAACAATGTGCATTTTTATTTTTCACATTCGAATATAAATATTATATTTGCTACAGAATATAATGAATACTAAGAAACAACTAAGAGTGGAAAAAACATCAACTGATGCCACAATAAAGTTATAACACAATCTAAAAGGAACTACAGAGAGAGAGACGATTCCGAAATAGTCATAATCAAAAGAAATGAACTATTTCAACTTTCGGTAAATGATGCGCAAAACGACATTAACGCCGAAACACATTCTACATACATTTGAGTTTTTTTAGTTAAACAGACTCAATGTATAGAGAATAACTAACGGACAGCAACCTACCTACATGGTTGCTTGTCCGTTCATCAAAAAAATAAAAGGAAAGACTCCACAACATATACAACCCACAATAAGTACGATCAGACTAAAAACACAGCCCTATGGAAATAAAACATGATGTAGAAAACTGCAGAGCATGGACCGAAAAGGATAATTATACGGCCTACGTAGAATATGAGTTGGAAAACGGCACTCTAAATATTGTACATACCTATGTACCCGGTCCGCTCGAAGGACAAGGCATCGCTTCCGAGCTAGTGAAATACGTATACGACTATGCTTTGCATGAAGGCCTCACGCCAGCAGCAACCTGCTGGTATGCATCGACATGGCTGAAAAGACACATGGAATAGCCAAAACATCCTATCCTAGAAGAGCAATTTACAAAGATAAATTGCTCATTGATGAAGTTATTTCAAAATCAAAATCAGGATAATTGTAAAGTTCGAAACGAGGTTCGGTATCGCTTTGGGTATAATTCCATATAGATTGATAGCCATCCACGTTTTCACCCATCTTATGTAGCTGTCTCAAATAGGCAGACAACGATTTGTTTTCGACGATAAAAATATCACCCATGTGGTCTATGATCGGACTGTGGCGTCGGGTGTGATCGTGAGTAAAACAAAGGATACGTCTCCCCTTATCTGTCATACCAATCATTTTAAAACTCATACTCTTACCTATTGCAGGCAAGTTGAGGACACTACGATCTGTAGCCATAAAAGGTAATCGATATTTCTTCATAAACCGACGCATGATCGTAGCCGCATCGCCACCTTCATTCAGTTTACGAACAAGCTCGTCGGCCTGTTTAAGCGAGAGACGACCAAAAATCTTTTCTTCCATTTGCTCTTGTATCGAACGGCTGTTGGGAGTAAAGACAGAATAATTTTCTCTGAATCCTTTCACCGAGAAAGTATAATAACATAGTATACCTAGATGATTCAACGTCTTACGCAACTTAGCCGTATGCCCACGCCTAGATGCAGCCACCGTATATACTAGTTGATTGGTGATAAGCCACCCTGAAGAAAGGATTTTCTTTATAGCCTCTTTGGCACAAGGAGTAACCTCCAGAGGGGATTGAAAATGTGTCTGAATAATAAATTGTTTGACGCCTACAGCTGCAGCCTTCTGCCGAAATTCGCTAAGGATTTCTATTAGTTCATCATCAATTCTCATGGGCAAATACGCCAATAGTCTAGTACCCAAACGCACACGCTGCAATTCGGCATATTTCTCACCATCAGGCCTGTTTTCATTAGCTTTGCGTTTGCGACAAGCCATGTGATATACTGCACTCAATATATTGCGAAGTGTTTTGTTCTGACTCATCAATGCATCTCCACCGGTGATGAGAATATCTCTCAACTGAGTATCTTCTTCGAAATAAGTCATCAGTCTGTGCAATTTATGATTCCACGTTTCTTTTGGCCTAAGGTTATCAAATTCAAAATTCAATCGCTTACTTTGAAAATCGTACATGCGCTGGCAAGATGCACAAAGTCCACCACAAGCACGCCCCATAGTATCGGGAATTAAGATAGCGACCTCGGGATAACGGCGATGTATATTATGACCGTCGGGCAGAAGCCATCCGGCAGCATTGGGCTTCCCTTCTTCAACCAAATCTTCCTTTTCCCACGCACGTATATTACCATAGGTATCTACCAACTGCGGTGAATAAATAACATAGCTTCGTATTGTTTCATCATCATAAGTGCGCATCACGTCGAGCAATGACAGATAATAAGGAGTAGCAAAAAAAGGCATACCCTTGTGGTATGCCGTATTCAATAGATACATAGTTGAAGTAGACAATGAACAAGCCAAAAAGCGATTCAGTTCGGTCGGTGTCTTCACAGCCATAGCAAGCTGAAAACGGAAATCATCCCACCAACACTTCACTTGTTCGTATTTCTGGTTATAAGTCATATTTTCAACAAAATGAAAGCGCGACAATAGCGTCTTGCGATTTTCAATCTTTTGTATCAATAAATGTAACATTCTCTCTTTGTTTGCCTCTCGAATCTCTACAACCTTAGGATTGAGCCCCGAATGCCACCTATCCATATCAAGACTTCTTTTGGATATTTTAGCAACCTTCGTTTCTTTCAACCTTCCAAACTGATAGAAAAGATCTATGAAAACATCCGTACTGATTTCTTGTTCTTCAAGTCGGTTCGAGAGGAATTGCCACAACAAAGTAATGGTATTGATTGCGATTCTTTGACCAGTAGAAAGTTCATCAATAACCTGCCCATCATACTGAATAAGCAATAACAATTGCTGCACCACCTCCTTTTTGGAAGATGGCTGGGCTCTTAGGTACTCTTCTATGAATTGCTTAAATTGTTCAACATTCTGGCTCTCTGCCGTTATGTCTGTCAAATAAGGAAATTCTTTGTTGTAAAGTTGTCGGAGTTGTAATAAAGTAGCAGATAAGACGTTTCTTATATCCATAGGTAATTTCTTTTTTTCGTTTATAACAGTTAAGTTACAGTGGAATTTGAGCCTGAGTGGGCCTACAAAATATAAACTTTCTCGTGCATCATATTGGGAATGATCCACAATATACCCCCTTGTCAGTAAAGACACAGGAAGAGGTTCTATCTAAAATGGCGAAAATCTCTCTTGCAAATATAGTAGAAAATTTTAGAAAAACAATTTATATAATACCTAATGAACACAATTTTATTATCTATTAGCGTTCTATACGGTTCTTTTTTTAGAATAATATAATAAGTATCATTCCATTTTATTGTGGATTGAAAAAGGTGAAGAGCAATACAAGTATATTCTACGCAAGACGATCGAAAAATATGTGTGATACTAACGAAGTTTTAACAAAAAAGCATACTATTATTATTTATTATTTCTATCTTTGTATGCACTCGAAACGATGTGATGTAATGCCATAAATAAATAAGGTAATATCCTCATCGAGAGTACATATTTCTTAAATTATAGAACCATTAAAAAATTACTATTATGACAAAAGAAAAACAAGTTTATCGTTGCTCAGTCTGCGGAAATATCGTAGAAGTGTTGCAACCTGCAGGAGGAACACTATCATGCTGCGGACAGCCTATGGAACTTTTGGTTGAGAACTCGAAAGATGCCGCTACAGAAAAACATGTACCTGTCATTGAGAAAATTGAAGGTGGTTATAAGGTTTCTGTAGGAGAAGTAAAACATCCCATGTTACCAGAACATTATATTGTATGGATCGAATTGATTACGGAAAACAAAATTTTCCGGAAATATTTAAAACCGGGAGACGAACCTACTGCTTGCTTCAAGACAGAAGCTAAAGAGGTTTATGCACGCGAATATTGCAATGTCCATGGGCATTGGAAATCGGAATAAACAAGCAAATGATTTATATTAAGTGAAGAGGTCGCATGAATAAAAAACATGCGGCCTCTTTTTTTATGAATAGACTTTTCAGTCTTGTGCCGTAAACAACAGTTTGGAAGTATCGAACCCCCTCTCCTTAATTTTTCCGATCAAGTATTCTCGAAAAGTTTCCGACAACTCCTTACTACGACTCAATATCCAAAGATATTTATCCGAACTACTTCCTACGAGAGCATACTGATAGTTCTCGTCCAGCTCGAAAATATAATAGTCGGAATAAAATCTCCAAAAGAATGCTACTTTCAGCTTACCTGGATTATTGTCGGGATCGGGTTGTTTGCCTTTCCCATGGGCTTTCTTCAATACACCGTCTTTTAGACCTTCGTTCAGAACGCTGATTTTTCCATCCGACTGCAATGTATACGTAGCCTGAACATGTGTCATCCCCCTCTCAAAACGATTTTCGAAACGGGCAATTTCATACCATCTTCCCATGTAACGGGACACATCCAACTTTGGGATTGTTTGATAATCTGCGATATGCATCATTTTTTCTATTGTAGAATAAACATAATTAAAACCGAATCCTAATAATTTGGTAGGATGCACAATCTGACCTTCAGTCAAGAAAGATGCACCTTCTCCTAGTAGCAGGCGGAAAAAGCATGAAGGAAAAGATAATATTCGACGAATGCTATAAGCCTTGGCTAAAACAACAGCCAAATGCTTCTGCGTAATACACTGCGGAGAAACCATATTAATCACCCCTTGCAGATGCGGCTCTTGTATCACGAAATCGAAAGAGCGACATAAATCGGCCATACTGATCCAGGGGAAACCTTGCTTCCCGCTTCCTATGACCACACCCATTCGCGAAAGACGCTGCATGCGAAGCATCTGCTCTAATGCACCTCCATCAGTAGAAAGGACAACACCCAAACGAGCTATAACGAGACGAACGCCCGATGAACAAGTACGTGCCGCCTCCTCCCAATCGCTACACAACCGCGCCAGGAAAGTATCGCCCTGTTCTGCATTATACTCATCATATTCACCAACAGAAGAGTAATAGCCCACCGCCGAAATAGAGATAAACAATCGGGGCATTATTTCGTTTGCATTTATGGCACGCACCAATTGCCGAGTCACCCCGATGCGGCTGTTATACAGCTCTTGCTTGTAGGCATTAGTCCAACGTTTGTTAATAGGAGCGCCAGCCAAATTGAGCACCACATCGCACTGTGCGACACGACGACATAGCAGAGAGAATTGCTCTTCTTTAAACAAATTTCTGTCCAAAGAAACTATCTCGTATCCTTTTCCTTCAAAAAAAGTAGTAAGGTGACGGCCTACATATCCACTTGCACCACTAATTGCTATTTTCATTTTCGTACCGTTTTAAAGCAATACACAAATATAATATTTATTCAAATAAATTCCTATCAATCAACGCTAAAAAAGAACAAATAAAACAGACTCTTCCCACCTAGCTACCTCTATCAAGTATTGTATTTAAAGGTCTTACAGAACAAGTATCTTTTTATTGGATATTCTTTGTCATTATTATTATATTCTGTACATTTGTGCCGTATATTTTTAATCAATGACAGTCTACATACTCATTGCTACAATGTCTATCGACAAATGAAATTATTATTCATAATAATATAACTATGGGCAAAAAGTATTTAATAGTGATCGACATGCAAAACGATTTCGTTAGTGGATCATTAGGATCGGAAGAGGCACAAAAAATAGTTCCGAAGGTAATAGCCAAAGCTACAAATTTTGTCGGCACTGTAATATTCACCCAAGACACGCATCAAAGCAATTATCTGTCGACCCAAGAGGGAAAACTATTGCCGATAGAACATTGCATAGAAGGTTCGGACGGATGGCAACTAATAGACGGACTGAAAGAATTTCAAAAAAGCAGAAACTGCAAGAGTTATAAAAAAGACAGGTTCGGCAGTACGCAACTAGCCGAAGATTTACGATTGGAATACCAACAAGGGAATATCTCTTCGATCGAACTCATCGGTGTATGTACAGACATTTGTGTAGTGAGCAACGCCCTGTTGCTTAAAGCTTATATACCCGAGCTTCCCCTCTCTATCGATGCTGATTGTTGTGCAGGAGTAACTCCATTAAAACACCAGGCGGCAATAGAAACGATGAAGAGTTGCCAGATCGATGTTAAGAATGGCTAAAAAGAAAATATTACTTAAACCTTTTTCTATTCTATCTATCTAATAGTTCAGTTTACGTCTTTATCCTAAAACAATGAAAAAAATAAATGTTATCATTGCCATTGTTCTCGTACTACTATCAATTTTCTTTATCAAAGTAGGATTTACAAAATCAGGAGATAAGAAACACGAAGGTAAAGAGAAAATTCAAAAGAAAATGGATGGCTTTATTGTAAGTCCGCAATATCTATCGTCAGATATCACAGTAACAGGTTCGTTAGAAGCCTATAACGAAGTAGAGTTGAAAAACGAAACGGCGGGACGTATTATTATGGTAAATCTACCAGAGGGTAAGTTTGTGAGAAAAGGGACGTTGCTGGTAAAACTCTATGATGCAGACTTGCAAGCAGCATTGATGAAAATGAAAGCGCAACTTAATATCCAAAAGCGCATCTATCGGCGTCAAAAACAATTATTAAAAGTAAACGGCATCAGTCAGAACGATTTTGAACAAACCTTGTTGCAAATAAGTTCGATTACGGCAGATATAGCCGAAGAAAAAGCACTAATCCGAAAGACAGAAGTAAAAGCACCTTTTGATGGTACCATCGGATTGCGCAACATCAGTGTAGGCGCAGTGGTCAGTGCCTCTACCCTACTCGCCACTATCCGAACCAACCAAGAGATAAAGCTGGACTTTTATGTTCCCGAAAAATACAGTTCCGTTATCAATGCCGGAATGAAAGTAAACTTTACGATGGCTAATGGTGACAAACACTATGAAGCCAAAGTAATTGCGACGGAACACGGCATACAGAATTCGACACGCAATCTGAAAGTCCGTGCAATGATAACATCCAAATCCAAAGAACTCATTCCAGGGGCATTTGCCAACGTAAATCTCCGACTAGGTGAGAATCCGCACGCATTGCTAATTCCTTCGCATGCCATTATTCCAGAAGAAGAGAATAAAAGTGTAATTGTTGCACGCCACGGGAAAGCACATTTTGTAACCATCAAGACAGGCATTCGTAAAACGTCTATGGTCGAAGTAACCGAAGGGTTATCCAGTGGAGATACAATTATGACTTCGGGCATTTTGTTTTTGAAAGAAGGTGACAAGCTAAAGTATTCGAGCATCAAAAGGCCTTAAAAAATTGACAGAACATTATGGTAATATCTGATATCGCGCTGAAAAGGCCTGTTGCCTCGGTTGTACTAAGTCTAATCATTATATTGATGGGTATTGTAGGCTTCAATTTCTTGGGAGTTAGACTCTATCCTGCCATCGATCCGCCTGTGATTACCGTTCAGGCCACATACTCGGGTGCCAATTCGGAGATAATGGAATCTCAAGTCACCGAACCGCTCGAGAAGGCAATCAACGGTATAGAAGGTGTTAAATCTATTTCATCGCAATCGTCTATCGGTTCGAGTACTATAACTGTAGAATTCAATTTAGGAACGGACTTGGAAAAAGCGGCAAACGATGTGCGCGATAAAGTATCGCAAGCAACCAAAACATTACCTCAAGATATTGATGCACAGCCTACAGTAACAAAAGCTGATGCCGATGCCGATCCTATCATTATGCTTACAGCCAAGAGTAGCCGGATGAGTGCGATAGAGCTGAGCGACTATGTAGAAAACGTATTACAAGAAAAATTGCAAACCATACCAGGGGTCAGTTCGGTGAGCATCTATGGACAACAGAGGCCTTCTATGCGCCTCTGGCTAAGCCCAGAGAAGATGGCAGCTTACGGCGTTACAGCCTCGGACGTAAGTGCAGCGCTTACCCAAGAGAATGTAGAAATGCCAGCCGGCAAAATCAGAGGAAAAACCACTGAATTATTACTTAAGACACGTGGAAGACTGACTACCGAAGACGATTTCAATAATATGATCGTCAAAGAGACCGACAGTCAAGTGATACGTCTAAGTGACATAGGCGAGGCCTCAATGGGATCTCAGAATGATGAGACAGGCTCAAACATAAACGGCACTACTGGTGTAATGCTCAATCTAATACCTCTGCCTGGAGCAAACGATATTCAGATAGCCAAAGAATTCTATAAACGATTTGCGCAAATAAAAAAGACCATGCCCAAAGGTTTGGAACTGACTGTAGCTCGCGACAAATCAATATTCGTACAACAATCAGTAAAAGATGTGGTTGAAACATTGGCAATAGCCATTTTCTTGGTAGTATTGATCATTTTCCTGTTCTTCCGCAACTGGATTATTGCGTTACGCCCGTTGCTTGACATCCCTGTGTCTCTAATCGGCACCTTCTTTATCATGTATATCTTCGGCTTTTCGATTAATGTACTTACTCTACTAGGTATTGTGCTAGCCACGGGATTAGTTGTAGACGATGGTATTGTGGTGACAGAAAACATATTCAAACGTATAGAACAGGGTATGGATAAATGGAATGCCGCGCTCGAAGGAACTCGCGAAATATTCTTTGCAGTCATCTCCACCTCAATGACACTTGCCATCGTTTTTGTTCCGGTTATTTTTCTCGAAGGCTTCACGGGGCGTTTATTCCGTGAATTTGGTATTGTTGTAGCAAGTGCCGTACTTATATCGGCAATTGTATCACTGACACTCACTCCTGTACTCAATGTTTTCTTAGGTGGTTCGGCATCACACCATTCAACGTTTTATACCAAAACGGAACCATTTTTCCAAGCACTGGAAAGAGGGTATCGAAAGGTTTTAACTTACTTCATTCAAAACAAATGGGCCGCTTTTGCTACGGTAGGATTCTGTCTGATACTTATTTTCTCATTATCTCGAGCTTTAAAATCAGAATTGGCTCCTCTGGAAGATCACAGTTATTTGCGCACCAGTATTACCGCTCCCGAAGGAACGGAATACCTATACAATCAACATCTGATAAATAAAATAGCGCAAATCAGTATGGATTCGATCAAAGGAGTACAAGACGTTGTAGCTCGCTATGCCGGAGGTAGTAACTCGAGTGCCAATATAGGTTCGGTCATAACGTTCTTAAAAGATCCTTCGCAGCGCAAAATGTCACAAGACAAAATATTCGACAAGCTTTCAAAGATATATGGCAGTATTCCGGATGGAAAAATCATAGCTAGCCAAGAACCGACTATCGCTACATTTGCATCGCGCGGACTGCCAGTCCAGTTTGTCATTCAGAATTTAGATTTCGAAAAGTTGCGTAAAGTACTGCCACGCTTTATGGATGAAGCACAAAACAGTCCAGTATTCAGTACCGTGGACGTAGATTTGAAATTCAACAAACCCGAAATCAATATATCTATAGACCGCCTGAAAGCCAATAGCCTTGGAGTAAGTATTCAAGACATATCAAAGACACTCGACCTGGCATACAGCGGCACACGATACGCTTATTTTCTAAAAAACAATAAGCAATACTACGTTATCGGCCAGATACCGACAGAAGAACGAAACAAACCGGCCGATATATCCAATCTATATGTCAGATCTAATACAGGGCAAATGATTCAACTCGACAATCTGATAAAGACAAAAGAAGACAGCAATCCTCCTATACTATATCACTACAACCGATACAAATCGGCTACCGTCTCGGCAAACTTAGCTAAGGGAAAAACTTTGGGAGAAGGCATCACTGAAATGAAAAGAATAGCAAGCAAATTGCTCGACGATTCGTTCAACACCGATCTATCGGGATCGTCAAGAGACTTTGCAGAGAGTAGTTCAAATATCTCGTTTGCTTTAATATTGGCACTACTGCTCATATACCTTATTCTCGCGGCACAGTTCGAAAGCTTTCGCGATCCATTCATCATTATGCTCACCGTACCAATGGCTATAGCGGGAGCCATGCTGTCGTTGTGGCTTTGTGGACAAACGCTGAATATATTCTCTGAGATCGGAATGATTATGCTTATCGGTATCGTAACAAAGAATGGTATCCTTATAGTAGAATTTGCCAACCAAAAACGCAAGTTAGGCATGAATCGCAAAGTTGCCGCTTTCGAAGCAGCCTCAGCACGTTTCCGTCCTATATTAATGACTTCGATGGCTACTTTCTTCGGTTGCCTACCCATTGCACTTTCGCTAGGTTCGGGTGCTCAGAGCCGAGCTCCGTTAGGAACTGTCGTCGTGGGAGGTTTACTATTCTCACTCATATTGACATTATTCGTCATTCCTGTTACATATATGGTACTATCAAGCAAAAACAAATACAAGCAATGAAAAAAATAATTTTATTTCTAGTCTGGATGCTATCGATCAACGCCGGTGCCCAAACCCTCTCATTGCAACAAGCGATAGATATGGCTCTCCGTAAGAATTTCGATATACTTGTGTCGCGCCAACAAGCTGACATCAACAAGTTGAACAATACGAAAGGCAATGCAGGGATGCTGCCTACAGTAAACTTTAACGGAACAAGCAATGTGAGCTACAACAACGTATATCAGAAAATGTCTACAGCCAATACCATCAACAAATACCCTTCGCAACTCAGTACGGACTGGGGAGCCAATGCCATGCTATCGTGGACTCTTTATGATGGAGGTAAGATGTATGTCACAAAGAAGAAGCTAACCGAAATGCAAGCACTTGGAGAACTACAATACAACGCCCAAGTACTCGAAGTGATATACAACGTTGTTGCAGCCTATTTTGATATTGTACGTCAAAAAGAAGAACTCAAATCAATCAACGAAATAATCAATTACAACAGACAACGGGCGGTCATTGCTCAAACAGGATTTAATGCAGGCTCTTTGGCTAAAACAGAGTTGCTCCAAGCCCAAATAGACATGAATGTAGCAACAGAGAATGCGGTTACTCAGAAATATGCTATTTCGGAAGCTCAAAAAGCACTAAACGCACTATTGGGACAAGATCCTACAATCAATATAGAAGTAACAGACAGCATTCCACCTTCAATAGTACCCGACAAAAATGAAATGCTTCTGAAAATAGAATCGTCTAATGCCGATTTGCTAACACTAAAGAAACAGATAGATGTGGCAAAGCTAGCAGTGAAAGAGGCTGAAAAGAGTAATGCCCCCAAAATAAGCCTCCAAGGAGGTTACTATCTATCACAAAGCACCAATTCGCAAGGTAACATAAAAAACGACCGCTCGTATGGCATGCAAGTAGGCGGCACACTATCCATCCCCCTCTATACGGCAGGCGAAACAAAACGAAAAACAGCTGTTGCAAAAACAGAGTTACTCATCTCTCAGTACAGTCTGGAAAGTGCACGCCTGCAAATAAGCAAAGATCTGGAAAATGCCTACAACGATTTTGAAAGCCAACAACAATTGCTCGAGATAGAAAAGCAAAACTATAGATTGGCTAAAGAGAATATGGATATCAGTCTGCAACGTCTCAAATTAGGACAGACGGGCTCACTCGAAGTACATCAGGCACAAGAGAATTACGCGCAATCGTCAACACGGCTTACCAATTTCGAATACAATTTGAAAATGGCCGAGACGAAACTAAAACAAATGATATCGGGACTATAAACCCAATAATAGACTGTGATATACTTGATGTAACCCGAAGAGAGTCTTCTTATTTCTAAAAACGAAATTTGCATATCAACATGAAAAGAGCTACATTTGAAGCCGAATTCAACTAAAACAAAAGTAAATGTCTATTTGGAGAGTTATTTTAGCAATTATATTCCCACCTTTATCCATCATAGATAAAGGGTGTGGCTCTTTTGTCATAGTTCTTATTCTAACTCTCTGCGGTTGGATACCCGGCATCATTGGGGCTCTCATCATTCTCAATAATCCGAAAAGATAAAACGTTTTTCTCTTATCAGTCTATTCTCTCAACTATTGATTTCCAATAGAAAGCTCTATTTGTTACTAATTCAGAAAAATTTATCTTACAGAATAGAGAATAGTTATAGATCATGTTGTAGATGGATTCTAAGACAATAAAATTATCTGCATTTCAACCTTTGTCACTTTAGTATGACACCATACAGAACTATCACACAGTACATTAATAATAGGCCATATACAACGCCAGCGAAAAAAGGTCCAAAAATCGACCATAAAGCATATTGTAGGAACGTTATTTCCAGACGACCCTTATTTAGAATGATTCTAAACGCACAGCTACAGATACATGTAGCGCATTTTTGTATATAGCAAGTGTACTTCACCCCTTTTGAAAACAATCCCATTACCGATTAAAAAAAGCTGATAAACAAATGCAACAATCTCTCGATTGTCAATCATCCAAGATTAAATTTCTAATTAAGGCATGGACGTCTCACACGTGTGCGACATCTGTATCACACGTGTGAGACACTTGTCGCACAGCTGTGAGACGAATGTCGCACACGAGTGAGACGTCCTCTTTTGCAAAGACAATAGTATTTGTACCTTTGGACAATAAAAAGATGAGTTAACATGCAATTTTTCAGAGTTCACAACGTCTTATAGAAAAAGCAGATAATGTAATGAAGCAAAAAAGAGAAGAAGAGTTCATGAGTATGATAAATACTTTCAACAGAGTGATCTACAAAATCTGTTGTGTATATGCAACCGACTCGGACAATGTGAATGATTTATATCAAGAAATCGTTATGAATCTTTGGAAAGGATACGAGAATTTCAGGGGACAAAGTAAAATGTCTTCATGGATTTACCGAGTAGGTATAAATACTTGCATTTCTTTCTATCGCCGCAACAAAAAGCATCAGGAAACAATACCACTGGCGACTGATCATGATAATATAAACGGTGACAACGATTACATAAACCAACTGAAAGAGATGTACAGACTCATCAACCAATTAAACAAAATAGAAAAAGCTATTATTCTGCTATGGTTGGACGAAAAGTCATACGACGAAATAGCCGAGGTAATGGGGATGAATAAAAATACGATAGCCTCCAAAGTGAAACGTATCAAAGAAAAACTAACGAAACTGTCTAACGAATAAAAATGCACACAGATATGGAATTGGATGAATTAAAATCAGGCTGGAATATTCTGAATAAGAAAGCCGATGAGATGGAAGAACAAAACAAACGGTTGGCCCACGAAGTATTGAACAAAAGAATAAAAAATACACGCGCACGCATCGTCAGTATATATACGCTCAAGATGGGTATCATTACAGCATTGTTGTTTCTTATGAACGACTACTTCAATCAAAAATACCCTTCTGTATTGGGCGACTGGGCTGTCCGATCAGTAGGAGTACTCGCAATGGGTATGATATTTATCACCGTGTTCAATACGCGGTTAGTCGCCCGAATTGATATGAATAGATATTCGCCCAAAGAGGTATTGGAAAACTTA
The DNA here is from genome assembly GCA_041907665.1 of Bacteroidaceae bacterium. Classification (GTDB taxonomy): domain Bacteria; phylum Bacteroidota; class Bacteroidia; order Bacteroidales; family Bacteroidaceae; genus JAAYUD01. The sequence continues at coordinate 16,817 of JAYRGW010000030.1, read as the reverse complement.
TGTCGATTTAAGATAGCAATCTATTGGACGAATATTTTTATCTCTGTACTTTGTAGCATCTTTGTTGTTTTGGCACTGATATACTTCTACAATATCGATCTAATGCTCTTCTATTGTTTCGCTTCAGGGTTTATTATCGGATTAATCTTTGTAGCACTCTTTTTGAGAAAGCGCATAAAGAAAGATTTACGCGACTTGAATGATGAAATAGAAGAACTAAAGAAACTCTAAAATAAAAGCCGAAAGTCTTTATTGCTCAACAATAAAGACTTTCGGCTTTCATTTTAGAACGACTCGCCTACTCTTTGTACAATTTCACTAATTGGGCAAGCAGCAAGTCACGCTTTTGCTGACTAGTACCTTCCATGATATAACGAATCACGCCTTGTTTGTCTATCAATACAGTAGTAGGCGTAGATTGTACGTTAAACATTCTGGACAAAGAGTGATCGTCCGTTATCTGATGAAAACGAAAATGGCGACGTTCCACAATATTGCGAATCTCATCGGCCTTATTCCATGTCACAGCCAAGTAGGTTGCATTCGGACAGATATCCATCCAAGTGCTTATCAACGGCATTTCACGAATACAAGGGCCACAACCGGTATACCAGAAATTAAGGACCAATGGACGTGTAAGCGTCTTTTTATTTGTAAACGTTTCTTTTTTCCAATCTACAACCTTGAAAGGAGCCATTTGTTGACTAATCAAGTAGGTATAGCTACTACTGGAATCTTTCATGTTTGCTACATGGGTTCCGTCCGAATGCCGAATCATATCCAAAAGTTCAGAAATATCCTTCACCTTAAAATCGGGAACCGCATATAATTTATCGCTATCTGGAAGTTGCACATTCTTACAATAGAAAAGTATTTTCCCATCTTTACCGGATAATAAATAAGACTTATCATGCTCGGCTGTAATAGGAAATTCTTCGTAAAACGCCCCGTCAACAAAAAACTTAGGATTAACCAACGTGGTATCCGATATCGTTTCCATCGCTTGATGAGCAGCATACTGAGCTACCATCGCATCTGTAGCAGAGACAGAAGAAGGGCGATATGTATTTCCTACTACCGACTTACCGGTAAGGAACTCGCACCAAGTACAAGCAGCAGTATACCTGCCGACCGTATACGAAAGATGATAACCGTCACGATTGAGAGTATCGCCCAATACGGCACGAGCTCGTTGAATAGCAATGCCCGAAGGTATCACCCGATCGATATGGTTGTCTGCGGTAGCTTGATGAACGGCTTGCAGAATAGCCTGATACATTTTCACCTGATTCTTGCCGTATGTAACAAAACCCGGATGAGTAGCATTACGAGCATAAGCCCAAGTCATGTGAAAAGCAAATTTGAAAGCTGGATTTACAACTGTACGACGCACATAATTCATTAGATCGGCTAGATGGATATACGACGAGTAGTCGCCCGACAATGGACTGGCCTGCTGAAGTGTAATAATATCCCAAGGTTCGTCTTTGACGATATCGTCCAAACAACGATTCTCTTCCGTGTTCACGACACCACCTATTACTTTACGATAAGAATATTCAGCTTTCTGAGATTGGGCATTACTCCAATGCCTGTCGATAGAACAACCACCTATATAAGCATTGCCTATTACAAGACTATCGCCCGCAGCAGCAGCCAACTCGTATAAATTCTGTTCAACGGCATCAACGGAAAAGCTATTACCGATTGCCAACACTTTAAGTACATGTTTCGCTTGTATGGGAGACATGAAAAGCAATAATACAAAGCAGCAAATAATACTTTGAATGCATTTGTGTTTCATCATGACTGCACTATTTTGGTTTTACGTATGACAAAGATAACCTATTTTTATTTATTCAGCAGAAAATTAATTCAAAAAGCAGAAGTTGTCTGAGTAAATAATGGACATAAAAGCCTCAAAAGAGAGTTTCATATAAAAAAATATCCCAACAGATAAACTACCTGCCGGGATATCAAAATAATTTAAATATTTAAACAGAACTATCTGAGTTTTTTAAACCCGTATACAGCCTTGTCACCCAATTCCTCTTCGATACGAAGCAATTGATTATATTTGGCAAGACGATCGGTACGACTCATAGAGCCCGTCTTTATTTGACCGGAGTTGGTTGCTACAGCAATATCGGCAATGGTAGTATCTTCTGTTTCGCCTGAGCGATGAGAAGTTACGGTATTGTATCCATGGCGATGAGCCATCTCAATAGCATCAAGAGTTTCGCTGAGCGAACCTATTTGATTAACTTTTATCAAGATAGCATTGGCACAACCTTCTTTTATTCCTCTGGAAAGAAAATCTACATTGGTAACGAACAAATCATCGCCCACCAATTGGCAACGGCTTCCCAATCGATCGGTCAGTTTCTTCCAACCTTCCCAATCGTTCTCGGCCATACCATCCTCGATACTGTCGATAGGATATTTATTAAGAAGTTCTTCCAAATAGTCTATCTGCTGATCAGAAGTACGTTTCTTTCCCTTTTCACCTTCAAAGATAGAGTAATCGTATACCCCATTTTTGTAGTACTCGCTCGAAGCACAATCCATACCAATTACAACATCCGTTCCCGGTTTGTATCCGGCAGCTTCAATAGCTTTCAGTATACATTCTACAGCATCTTCAGTACCATTCAGATTAGGAGCAAAACCACCTTCATCGCCTACAGCAGTACTTAAACCACGATCTTTGAGCACTTTCTTAAGAGCATGAAATACTTCAGCTCCCATTCGGAGTCCTTCGCGAAATGAAGGAGCACCTACTGGACGGATCATAAATTCCTGAAAAGCGATAGGAGCATCACTATGGGCACCACCATTGATGATATTCATCATCGGGACAGGCAACACATAGGTATTCGTACCACCAATATAACGGTAAAGAGGAATATCGAGATAGTTGGCAGCAGCATGAGCTACAGCGAGCGAAACACCCAATATGGCATTAGCGCCTAAATTGGATTTCGTTTTAGTACCGTCGAGTTTAATCATAGCCATATCGATAGCCCGTTGTTCGAGCACGGACATACCTACAATTACAGGAGCAATCTTCTCATTAACATTAGCCACAGCCTTGAGCACACCCTTGCCTCCATAGCGTTTTTTGTCGCCATCACGCAATTCAAGTGCTTCATTCTCTCCCGTCGAAGCTCCTGATGGAACAGAAGCACGACCTATAACACCACACTCCAATGTAACTTCCACCTCGATAGTAGGATTCCCCCGAGAATCGAGAATTTCTCTAGCATGAACTTTTTCAATTATCATAATTATCTCCTTTCTGTACTATTTGTACCAAATACGATATACTATATTACTATTTATTACTTGTTTCAGAATCAGGTGCCTTATCCAAAAGGTCCATGAACTGATCGAGCTTAGGAGTAATAATAATTTGCGTACGACGATTGCGTTGCTTACCTATTTCAGTAGAATTGGTAGCAATAGGATTGTATTCGCCACGTCCGGCAGCTGTCAAACGTTTAGGATCTACACTATATTGATTCTGCAAAGCCTGAACAACAGATGAAGCACGCAAAGAACTCAAATCCCAGTTATTACGGATATTCGGACGAGAGATAGGTACATTATCGGTATTACCTTCAATGAGCACATCATAGTCTTTATAATCTTTTATAATCTTAGCAATCTTGCTCAACGTCTCGCCAGCTCTCTCGTTAATTTCATAACTACCTGACTTGTAAAGCATATTATCAGCCAACGAAATATAGACAACACCTTTCAGCACTTTAACATCTACCTCTTTCAGTTCGTCTGTACTCAATGAACGAGTCAGATTGGCTGTGATAACCATATTGAGCGAATCAGATTTGCTCTTGGTTTCTACCAACTGTTTGATGAATTTATTCGAAGCATTGATTTCATCAACTAACTTAGAGATGTTGATATTACCCTGTGAATTTTGTGACAAACTTTTATCGAGCGAACCTTGCAAGGCAGCATAAGATGCACGCAACTCTTGATTATTACGACGAGCTTCGGCCAGACGATCTTCCAAGCTCTTTACTTTAGCTTCACTTTCGGCTAACTTAATTTGAGCATCCTGATAAGATTTCATTAAGTCTCCATTGTCTGCTTTTAGTTTACTATAGTCGGATTGCAGACCCGTGAATTGCTTCTTACTCACGCATCCGGTAAATGACAAACCGATTACCAGAAGCGACAACACAAATACATAACGTTTCATAATCGATGATTTTAAATTTGTTTCAATTGAATTCATGTCATTACATTTTTATTTTGTGTGCAAGTTACATATTTTTCTCTTAAAATGTACAGTTATTATTAATAAGTAACAATCTATTAGATTAATTAGTTCGAGAAACTGCTTTGTCACTCTGCTAATAATTCATCATTTATTTGGTGATTAATAAGGCATGTACTACCTTTGGAGCGTCCTTTTATTAGTAATTGATAGAAAAATGGGATTAATTATAGGCATTGATGTAGGTGGGAGCACCACTAAAATAGTAGGGCTCAATAATGGCAACATCCAGTCGCCGATGTTTATTACAGCAACCGACCCTGTAACTTCATTATTCGGGGCATTCGGCAAATACATATACGACAATGGATTTGATTTGTCAGACATCCAACAAGTGATGATAACAGGCGTAGGAAGTGCCTACATCGAAGGACCGCTCTACGGGCTGCCTACTATGAAAGCAGATGAATTTCTGTCCGACGGACTAGGTGCACGCTATAATACCAACCTGAAAGACTTAATGGTAGTAAGCATGGGTACCGGGACCTCTTATGTAAGGGTAGAAGGCGACAGTATTAAACATATCGGTGGCATCAGTATCGGTGGTGGTACTCTACAAGGGCTCGCTCTATTATTACTGAAAACAAGAGATTTCAAAAAAATATGCGAATTAGCTAACCATGGCAATATTGCAAATATAAATTTGCAAATAAGAGATATTTGTAAGCACGACTTGGAAGGGTTGCCCCTTGACGCCACGGCCTCTCTGTTTGGCAAGATAGACAACAGTAATGCTTCGGAAGAAGACATTGCATTAGGACTTATATATATGGTATTGCAAAGTATCGGTTCGTCTGCTGTGCTATCGACACTTAATTCAAACATCAAAGATTTTGTGCTCATCGGCAATCTGACAAAGATCCCGCAATGTAAAGACATTTTTCCTTTCATGGAACGTATTTATGGTGTAAGATTTCATATACCACAACATGCAGAATTCAGAACCGCTATCGGTGCTGCATTGGCATTCCGAACAGAGTAACCAAATGACAACAAAAGAAGAAAAATATGCACTGTTGCTGAAACAAGCTCAGGCTCTAATAGAGGGAGAAACAAATGTTGTAGCCAATATGGCGAACCTCTCGGCATTGCTTAACGAGACCTTCCACTTTTGGTGGACAGGATTTTACTTGGTACACGACAAAGAGTTAGTACTCGGTCCGTTTCAGGGGCCTGTCGCTTGTACGCGTATCGGATTTGGCAAAGGAGTATGCGGCACTTCATGGAAGGAACAACGTACCATCATAGTACCCGACGTCGAAGAGTTTCCGGGACATATCGCATGCAGTTCTCTTTCGCGTTCGGAAATCGTTGTGCCCATCAAACAAAACAATCAAGTAATCGGAGTGATAGACATAGACAGTGAACATTTGAATACTTTTGACGAAACTGATGCAAACCAATTGGAGAAGCTCGCCGAAATGATGAATAATTGGACTTTCTGAGCAAAAAAACAAAATTATTGTACCATTTTTTTAAGCTCTGTTCATAACGAATAGTATATCTTTGCGCATATACAAAGATTTCTATTTAACTCACTAAATTTGGCAACATGAAAAATAAATTTATCTTTTTCTGTTTATTTACTTTTTGTACTATAACGGCCTTTGCACAAGAAGCATTGTTCGACAGCAACAACATCAATTCTCCAATCATTAATGCAGATGGAAGTGTCACATTCAAACTATTCGCTCCTAAAGCCATTAAGGTTGAAATCACCGGCGATTTCTTGCCTAAAATCATAAAAGATGGTGATGAATCAGAAGGCATGGCAGAACTCCAAGAAGAAAGCAACGGGGTGTGGACATATACCTCAAGACCTCTTTCTGCAGAACTATACAGCTACAAATTCAAGGTCAATGGTATGGACTATTTGGATCCGTCCAACATCTATATAAATCGTGACATTGCAACCTATACCAATATTTTCATCATTACAAAAGATCGTGGTGACAAAGGCTATCTTTATAGAGTGAATGAAGTACCTCATGGTAATATATCAAAAGTATGGTACGAGAGCCCCACACTGAAAATGCGCCGGCGTATGACAGTTTATACACCTGCTGGATACGACAAAGGCAAAAAGTACCCCGTGCTTTATCTATTGCATGGAGCCGGTGGTGACGAAGATGCATGGACCACTCTAGGTTGTGCCGCCCAAATAATGGATAATCTGATAGCTTGCGGAAAGGCCAAGCCTATGATTGTAGTGATGCCAAACGGCAACTTAGACTACCAGGCAGCTCCTGGCGCATGGTCTAAAGGCATGTACAAACCAATATTCAAAGGCGATGGAGCATCTAAAGAGACAGCATCCATGGAAGAGAGTTTCCCTGATATCGTAAACTATATAGAACAGAACTACCATGTATTAAAAGGTAAGTCCAATCGGGCCATCTGCGGTTTATCAATGGGTGGTGGACATTCTTTCGCCATTTCCAAACGTTATCCGAATATGTTCGACTATGTAGGGCTCTTCTCTGCCGCAATCTTCATGAAAGGTAGCGACCCTCAAAGTTCCGATATACAAAAAATGCAAAAAGATAAACAATTCAACGCCCAATTAGCTAAACAGTTCAATGCAAAGCCCAGATTGTATTTCATTGGGATAGGCAATACTGATTTCCTATATAAGACCAATGCAGACTATCGAGAATATCTGAATAAACACAGCTACAAGTACGAATATATGGAAACAGATGGTGGACATATCTGGCGCAACTGGAGAATCTACCTCACCCACTACGCACAAGAAATATTCAGATAATATTATTACAATAAAAGAAAGAACGCATCATCGCAAAACACATCCGATGATGCGTTCTTTCTTTTATATTCTAACACTAATTATAGGTTTACTTCACACACGTATCAGGTATTTTTAGTAAGTTTGCAGAAAGAACAAAAATGGTTCCCGAACTATGAAATATAAACTATTGGTCATTGATGTGGACGGTACGTTGCTAAACAGCAATAAAGAAATTTCGAAACGCACACTCTATACGCTACGCAATGTGCAGCAAACAGGAGTGCGTATCGTCATCGCTTCGGGAAGGCCCACCTATGGATTACGGTCTATAGCCCGACAGTTGGAACTAAATAACTACGGTGGCTTCATTCTATCTTACAACGGTTGTCAGATTATAGATGCCCAGACAGATGATGTAATCTTCGAGAAGCGCATTAATCCGGAACTATTGCCTTACCTTGAAAAGAAATCACGCAAGAACGGCTTTGCTATTTTCACCTATAAAGAAGACGCCATTATTACCGATACTCCCAACGACCCACACATTCGATCAGAGGCCGTACTCAATCAAATGAAAATTGTCTATGAACCCGAATTCTCGAGCGTCATAAATTTCTCGCCCTGCAAATGTGTATTGGTAAGCGACAATGAAACAGCTTTAACCAGTCTAGAAGAACATTGGAAACGTCGTTTGAATGGTTCGCTTGATGTCTTTCGTTCAGAACCTTACTTTCTCGAAATTGTTCCGCCACAAATAGATAAAGCAAACACTCTGGGCGTCCTTTTGAAGCAACTCAACATTGAAAAAGATGAAGTAATTGCTATAGGCGACAGTGTTTGCGATGTGACAATGATTCAGACAGCAGGACTCGGTGTAGCAATGGGCAATGCCTTAGAATCGGTGAAACGTTGTGCCGATATAACGACCGAAACAAACGACAATGAAGGCGTAGCTCTTGCAGCAGAAAAGCTCATCTTGAATGAAATACACGTAGCAGATATCTCGTTGGATCAGCTTAACGAGAAATCCCAGCATACATTAATGGGCAACCTGGGCATTACGTACACATTTGTATCGGACAATCGAGTAGAAGCGACTATGCCGGTAGACTACCGAACTCGCCAGCCTTATGGTATTCTTCATGGAGGTGCCACACTTGCATTGGCAGAGACAGTAGCAGGATTAGGTTCAATGGCTATCTGCCAACCTGACGAAGTAGCTGTAGGAATGCAAGTCAGCGGTAATCATATATCATCCGCACACGAAAAAGATACCGTGCGAGCTGTAGGAACCATTGTTCATAAGGGACGTTCATCACACATTTGGAACGTGGACATCTTTACATCAACAGGCAAACTTGTTTCGTCTATTCGAGTAGTGAACAGTATTATGAAGAAAAGATGAACAAAGGAAAACAAAACAACCATACCATTATAGAGCATCTGCTCAAAAGACATCAATCGTTTGCCGCATGGCGAGTACCCGGCGAACGAGTATTTCATATCGTGAAACAATCTACCGATAACATCAAATTGCTAGACGATATCGACAAGCTACAAGGAAAACAGGGATTTGTCATTGCCCCGTTTAAAGTAGATGCTTCACACCCAATAGTACTCATAGAGCCTCACAGCGGCAACGATATTATAACATTATGCAATAACGAAAAGCCCGATTTTGAAGCCGCCAAAGAATTGTCAAACGATATTCCCGATCAGTGCCTCTGTTCTGAATCGTACTCCGATCGCTTCGATATTTTCATCGATGCCTTGCAGAAAAAGGAGTTTGACAAACTCGTATTATCACGCTCGGCTACCTCGTATTACAACGACACAATATCTCCTGCTGATATTTTTTATAAGGCTTGCAGCAAATATATCCACTCTTTCATCTATTTGTGTTATACACCACAAACCGGCATTTGGATAGGCTCTTCTCCCGAGATTCTTCTATCTGGCGGATCAAAACAATGGAGCACTGTGGCATTGGCCGGAACTCAAGCGCTTCAAGAAGGCAAACTACCCGAAGAATGGAATGAAAAAAACCGCAAGGAACAAAGTTTTGTTGCATCGTATATCCGACGGATATTAATATTGAATGATATCATTTATCTGGAGCAAGGTCCTTATCCTGCCTATGCAGGTAGTTTGTCTCACCTCAAAACCGAGTTCCATTTTACACTACACGACACATCAGAAGTGTGCAAAATGCTCAAGATGTTACACCCTACTCCCGCTGTATGCGGATTGCCAAAAGAAAAAGCATATCAATTCATCGCCGATAACGAAGGTTACGACAGAAGTTACTATTCGGGGTTCATAGGGTGGTTTGATACCACCGAGCACACTGACCTATACGTCAATTTACGGTGCATGAATATCAATAACAACAACATCACCCTGTATGCAGGCGGTGGATTACTAGCCTCTTCAACTAAAGAAGAAGAATGGCAAGAAACAGAAAACAAGCTACAGACAATGAGGCGGCTCATCAATCCTAAATTGTAAAGTCTATGTATTCGGATAAGAAAAACATTCTACAGCTGGTTGCACTGCTTAAGGCACACAACATCACACAGATAGTGGTATGTCCAGGCAGTCGTAACGCTCCCATCGTACATACGTTGACCAACTGTGAAGATTTTAAATGCTATACGGTTACCGACGAACGGAGTGCCGGCTTCTTTGCCATAGGCCTTGCTTTAAGGCTGAACACAGTAGTTGCCGTATGCTGCACTTCCGGTTCGGCAGTACTCAATTTACAGCCCGCTGTGTCCGAAGCTTTTTATCAACGCATTCCGCTAGTCGTTATCACAGCAGACCGACCCGCAGCATGGATCGGACAGATGGACGGACAAACGCTGCCTCAACCGAATGTATTCGGCACATTAGTAAAGAAGTCTGTCAATCTACCCGAAATACATACGACAGAAGATGAGTGGCATTGTAACAGACTGATCAACGAGGCTATACTCGATACACATTTTCACGAATACGGTCCGGTGCACATAAACATTCCTCTTTCGGAACCACTATTCGAATTCAATACGCAAGAGCTCCCTAAAGTAAGAACCATCAAACGTTTCAGTGCACTTGAACACTCGAAAAAGTTGGAGGATTATATAAGAGAGTGTTGCCGATACGAGAAAATTCTGATTATTGCCGGACAAGACAACGAACTTCTTTCTCTACAAGAGGGCTACCCCAGCTCATTATTCGAACAATATACGTGGTTTGCCGAGCACTTGTGCAATAGTATCAAGAATGACAAATTGATTCGGAACTTCGACACTGCGCTCTACGCCATGACAGCAGAAGAGAAAGAAACAATGGCGCCGGATGTAGTCATTACCCTCGGCGGTCATATTGTATCTAAAAGATTGAAACAATATCTTCGCAGCAATCCACCAAAAGAACATATCCATGTATCACCCAACGGTGCGATTGCAGATGTATTTTGCTCTCTTACCGTTGCTGTCGAACAAAATACAAGTGACTTTATCCGATTACTATCGGTTGCTACCGATAAACATTCAACTGGCTATGCGAACAAATGGCGAGAAATATGTCGGACAATACCAGAGCCTACATTTGCCTATTCCGAGATGTCGGCAATTGCAGCACTCATACATCATCTACCCAAAGACAGTATACTTCATTTGGCCAATAGTTCGACTGTACGCTATGCCCAGTTATTTAAAATACCATCACCTATGACAGTTTGTTGCAACCGCGGCATAAACGGCATAGAAGGTTCACTTTCTACTGCGATTGGCTACGCCTCTGCCAACCCAAAGCAACTGAACTTTATCATTATAGGAGACCTCAGTTTCTTTTATGATATGAATGCGCTATGGAACAACAATTACAGTTCCAATATCCGAATTTTGTTGCTCAATAATGGTAGTGGAGAAATATTTCATTCGCTTCCAGGACTCGATATGACAACAAGTTCGCGTCGTGCCATCACAGCTACTCACACTACTTCGGCCAGGGGATGGGCCGAAGAGAGAGGGTTTGAATATATTTGCATCAACGACGCAACTTCACTTGAACAGAATATTAAACCATTCACGGCAAACCACACTTCTGACAAACCTATATTAATGGAAGTATGGACTGATGCCGCTACGGATGTGAAACTTTTAAAAGATTATTATCATCAACTAAAACACTAGGAGATATGTCAACAAAAAGAGAATGGAAAACCATAAAAGAATACGAAGACATACTTTTCGAATTCTACAATGGAATTGCCCGCATCACGATCAATCGTGAACGCTATCGCAATGCCTTTACTCCGACAACAACAGCCGAAATGGGCAATGCCATGAGCATCTGTCGCGAGAACCAAGACATCAATGTCATTGTACTGACAGGCGCCGGAGATAAGGCATTTTGCTCGGGTGGAGATCAAAATGTAAAAGGACGGGGTGGATATATCGGTAAAGACGGAGTGCCTCGCCTCAGCGTACTTGATGTACAGAAACAAATACGCAGCATACCGAAACCCGTTATTGCTGCAGTCAACGGATTTGCGATTGGTGGAGGTCATGTATTGCATGTAGTTTGCGACCTTTCCATTGCTTCCGAGAATGCCATATTCGGACAAACGGGACCACGCGTAGGAAGCTTTGATGCAGGCTTCGGAGCATCCTATCTGGCACGTATAGTAGGACAAAAGAAAGCTCGTGAAATATGGTTTCTCTGCCGCAAGTACAATGCCCAAGAAGCACTTGATATGGGATTGGTCAATAAAGTTGTCCCATTGGATCAACTGGAAGACGAATACGTGGCATGGGCCGAGGAAATGATGCAGCTCAGTCCGCTAGCTCTTCGAATGATAAAAGCCGGTCTCAATGCTGAACTTGACGGGCAAGCAGGTATTCAAGAACTGGCAGGAGATGCTACTTTACTCTACTATCTCACCGACGAAGCACAAGAAGGAAAAGATGCTTTTCTAGAGAAGCGCAAACCGGACTTCAAACAGTATCCGAAATTTCCTTGATACAATAGATCCATTATTCCCTTATATATACTCACTTTTATCGAAAATAAGAGAAATTGCCATATATAAGGGAAGAATGGTTATTTTAATATACTTTCGTAAAGGCTATTTTTGTATTGTCAGATTCATTTATTACAAAGATTATGAAAGCAGACATAGGATTAATAGGCTTAGCCGTAATGGGCGAAAATTTAGCTCTCAATATAGAGAGCAAAGGTTATACGGTAGCGGTATACAACCGTAGCGTATTAGGAGAAGAAGGTATAGTCGATCGTTTTATCAACGGTCGAGGTAAAAATAAAAAGTTTATCGGCACACATTCCATCGAACAATTGGTGCAATCGGTGACCTCCCCCCGCAAAATAATGATGATGGTAAAATCGGGAAGTCCTGTCGATGAATTAATAGAGCAATTACTTCCATATCTATCCAAAGGAGATGTTATTATAGACGGAGGTAACTCTGATTTTCACGACACAGACCGTAGAGTGAAGAGCTTGGAGGAGAAAGGCATCTATTTCGTAGGCACAGGTATATCGGGAGGAGAAGAAGGAGCATTGCACGGTCCCTCTATTATGCCCGGCGGCTCTGTCGAAGCATGGCCGATAGTAAAAGAAATATTCCAAAATATTTCAGCGAAAATAGACGATGGATCTCCCTGTTGCGAATGGATGGGATCAGGTTCTGCAGGACATTTTGTAAAGACCGTACACAATGGCATAGAATATGGTGACATGCAACTCATTGCCGAGTCTTATGCACTAATGAAACATCGCATGGGATTAGACAACGACCATTTGGCACACATATTCGAAGATTGGAACAAAGGTGAATTGAACAGCTTTCTGATACAAATTACAGCTCAGATTTTTCGTTATCGTGAATCCGACGGTTCTCCTTTAATCGATCATATTTTAGACGTTGCTGGGCAAAAAGGCACCGGCAAATGGAGTGCTATAACAGCACTCAACGAGAGCAATCCAATGACTCTTATTACGGAAGCCGTCCATGCACGATCCCTTTCAGCACTTATCAACGATCGTATGAAAGCTTCGGAAATATATCCGGACACTCCCAAACAAGGCACTTCACTATCGGTGGAAGATGTACGCCAAGCGCTATATGCAGCCAAAATAGTTTCGTATGCTCAAGGTTTCTCACTAATGTATAGTGCATCCAAGCACTATGGATGGACTTTGAATTTAGGTGCTATTGCTCGAATATGGCGCAACGGATGCATCATTCGTTCGACATTCTTACAAAAAATAACAAACGCTTATCTAGAGAATGCAGATCTGGAAAATCTATTATTCGATTCATTCTTTGCTTCTCAAATAAAAGCATCTTTGGCATCATGGCGCAAAGTGATAACCGACGGACTCATGAGTGGAATTCCATTGCCTGCAATGAGTGCAGCTCTTACGTATTTCGACGGTTTACGCACGCTCCATCTTCCTACCAATTTGATTCAAGCCCAACGAGATTTCTTCGGAGCTCACACTTATGAAAGGACCGATACCATTCGTGGAAAATTCTTTCATACCAATTGGACAGGCAAAGGTGGCGATACAGCTTCCGGTACTTATAATGCTTAAATAATAGGAGGGTAATGTTATGAATAAAGTAGATAGCCAACTTTTGGTTATTTTCGGCGCTTCGGGCGATCTGACGGCCCGCAAACTGTTGCCCGGAGTTTTCGTTCTTCACCAGAAACTATTGTTGCCGCATAACTTCTGCATCTTGGGGGCAGCCCGTACGCAGCATACTGACGAAGAATACCGTCTACTAATGAGGGATCATCTACTCGAAGAGTTGAAAAATAAGATCTGTAGCCCAGCGTTGATCGATTCTTTTCTAAAGCGAGTATTCTACCTTTCTTTCGACTCTAACGACTCTTCGGACTATGACAAACTTAAAGAGAAAATAGACCTCCTGCAACAACAAGAAAAACTAGAAGACCGTATTCTTTACTATTTGGCTACGCCTCCCATCATGTACGAGCGAATCCCTACGTTCTTAAAAGAAAATGGATTGAACGTAACAAAGACTCATGACGGATGGAGAAGAATTATTGTAGAAAAGCCTTTTGGTACCAGTCTGGATTCGGCACAACGTTTGAATAAACACTTATCACGCATTTTCCAAGAAAAACAAATTTATCGCATAGATCACTATCTAGGCAAAGAGACAGTCCAAAACATCTTGGTACTTAGATTCTCGAATGGCATCTTCGAACCTTTATGGAACCGCAATTACATCGATTCTGTCGAAATAAGCGCAACAGAGAAACTCGGTGTTGAAAAGAGAGGCAAATACTATGACGGAGCAGGTGCACTACGCGACATGATTCAAAACCACTTGATGCAGCTAATGGCGTTTGCCGCAATGGAACCACCTTCTTCGTTCGACCCTGAAAGAATACGCGATGAAATAGTAAAAGTATTCCGCTCTTTACACGCTTATTCCGAAAAAGAAATGAATTCTTTAATAGTGAGAGGGCAATATCAAGACTATCGCAACGAACAGGATGTTTCTCCGACGTCAAATACGGAAACTTATGTTGCCATGAAAATGTACATTGACAACTGGCGGTGGAGCGGTGTACCATTCTACATTGTAACCGGCAAGAAGATGTCCGAAAAGACATCCGAGATCGTAATAAATTTCAAATCGACTCCGCAACAACTGTTTATAGGTCAATGTTCCGGATCTTCGTGCAATAAACTCGTCATTCGGATTCAACCGGACGAAAGCATTTCAATAAAATTCGGATTGAAAGTTCCGGGAGCAGGATTCACAGTACGACAAGTAGGTATGGACTTTCGCTACGACTCGCTGTCATCCGAAAGCCTACCCGATGCCTACGAACGGTTGTTACTAGATGCAATGTTGGGAGATTCGACCCTCTATGCACGCAGTGACGCATTAGAAGCTAGTTGGAGCATTATCGATCCGATATTGAAATATTGGAAGGAAAAGGGTGAAAAAGGAATCTTCTCATACAATGAAGGAGAAGATGGACCTACAGAAAGGAGAATATTGAGTATTCCCAAAGAAACATGGACATGCGAATTGGATAATAAATAGGCATATGATTCTAAAAAGTTACGCAGATTCGACCATTGCTCTACATGCAATGACAAACGAATTGAAACAAATGATCTTGAAGAAAACTCCGGGCGAGAGTTTTCATCTGGCACTGTCGGGGGGGGAATACAGCCAAACAAATGTTCAATCTGTGGACAAAAGAATATGCTAACGAAATAGATTGGAACAAGCTCCGCTTTTATTGGGTAGACGAACGATGTGTTCCTCCCACCGACGAAGAAAGCAACTACCTACATGCCAACCAGTTGTTGTTTACGCCTCTGAATATTGAGCCTACGCACATCTTTCGCATTCGAGGAGAAAATCCTCCTCTCGAAGAATCTGTGTATTACTCTAATCTGGTAAAAAAGGAACTTTCCAAACAAAAGGATATACCTCACTTTGACGCCATTATTTTAGGTATAGGTACTGACGCACATACTGCCTCTATATTTCCAAACAATCTTGCGTTGCTGAACGATGACAAACTTTATACCGTTTCGAAACATCCGATAAGCGAACAATACAGAGTAACGATGACGGGAACCTTTATTTTAAACCATACTCCCCTCTTTATTCCAGTATTCGGATCCGACAAAAAAGACATGATAAACAAGTTAAAACGAACATTATTCGAAGAAGATATGACTCCTGCAGGATACATTCTCGCCAAAGCCGAAAATGCGACCATTTTTACTGATATTACATAAAACGGCTCCATATATTTATGCATTGACTAGCTTTAACATCATACGATGAATAATCGCAACCATGATATCCAAACAGGCAAAATAAGAGGCAATGAACGAAAGACAAAGCAGTGCAAGGAGCTAAATACCGCACACCCATTTTTACGCCATATATAACTAATAGACAATATATTAAACACCGCTTACACTTTCATAAACCGCATAAAATGAACATCTTTGAATATTCTGATACTTTCTTATCCATACAAGGCCATAGGCATACTCCAGAGGGCATTTTATTATCAATTCAATGGACAAATGTAAACTGAATCAGTACAAAGGGATAAATAGGTAGCGAGTAACACATTGATATACAATGAGAAAATGATAACTATGAAAATTTATTTTTATAATGACAAAAATAAATTTTCATAACTACGAATTTTTGAGTTCGTAGTTATCATTTTTCGAGACTGAAGTACAAAAATATGAAAACGTGAAGCACACCCTCTATATGGGATAAGAAAGTATCAGTATTGCAACAAATGTTCATCTCGAATTACGTTCCGGAAAACGACTTCAAGATAACTATCTATCAAATAGCGAGTTTCTATGTAAATGGGGTATGTATGCTACAAAATCAGAATCTTGTAAGATACAGTCACTATTTAAAGACTAAATCTTTGAAAGGGTCTTCCATATATTGCAAAATCGTCGTATGTTAGTTTTTCCGTTGACGTCCATACGTTTTCAAAAAAACGTATGGACGTCAACATTTTTAGGGGCATATGTCGTTTTGACTACTTAAAAGAGATTTATTTATCGTGAATTTCCGCCTTTTATTTCGACTCTTTTAAGAGCCTGTTTAAATTTTATTCAATAATAATCTTATCGCAGCGATTTTGACCATTTCTTCTGCCGAATCAAAAGTGAGTTCATAGTTTCGACAGAGCCTTCTGTTATTGTCTAGCCATGAAAAGG
>JAYRGW010000029.1:0-44578 GCA_041907665.1 Bacteroidaceae bacterium | reverse complement strand
TCATCGATTCTTTTTTTCTGCAATACAACTCTATTTTCAACCTTTGTCACTTCAGTATGACACCATTACGCACTATCACACAGTATATTAATGATGCACCATATACAACGCCAGCGAAAATAGGTCTTAAAATCGGGCTAAGAGCATATTGTAGGAACGTTATTTCCGGTAGGGGTCTATTTAGACTCGATCTAAATGGTGGTCTACAGATAACTTAAAGGCCGATTTATATATAATGAGTGTGCAGCATCCGTTTTTGAGAAATACTTCATTTCCGACATTTTATTTTACATTTATCTGCATCGGAATTGACATCTTTTCAAGTTCCTTTCGTACTTATGCGAACATCATTGTTGCAAATACGACCTAGGCACTATATAAAAACAAGGCATCATTTTGACCATCTCGCCAAAAAATCGTATATTTGTATCGAACATCAAATGATATAGCAATGGATGATATTGAACACATATTGAAAAATGGTATCATATTCAAAGGAGAGAAGAAAAAAGAAGTGGATGAGAAGAAGGTGAAGACCAAAGCGAAAAAATTAGGCTATATTCATGGAGCTCACGGTTCAGGTTCGGCGAAGATGAAAGCCGAAATCCGCCGCCGTCGGGCAAATCGCCATAAAGGTTAATAGAAACTT
The DNA here is from genome assembly GCA_041907665.1 of Bacteroidaceae bacterium. Classification (GTDB taxonomy): domain Bacteria; phylum Bacteroidota; class Bacteroidia; order Bacteroidales; family Bacteroidaceae; genus JAAYUD01. Next base: position 43,929 of record JAYRGW010000029.1, on the reverse strand, counting down.
AACGATAACGGCCTTTTCAAATCATTAATGAAATCCATTACCGTTTAGTTTTTATTGTTGCGTTCTCTCGTAGATTTCCAAGCACATTCGAGTATTGTGATAAGGGCATTTCCAAAAGCCCGCTTTATCTTCGGCTCGATTAATTTGACCCGAAGCTTTGCGGCTCCAATACCATTCGCCGTGCTCGTTATCAATCAAATTGTTTTTGATATAATTCCAGCAATCTAGAGACCTCTGGAAAGCATTTGTATTGCCAAAATATTGATATTCATTGTAAAAGCCGATAACAGCTTCGCATTGCACCCACCAATGCAACTCCGCATCTAACTTTCCAGTAGTATAATTACGTTCGTGAATCATTGCTCCATCAACCCCAACACCTTCGGCAGCAGCTTCTGCAATAACAGGGACTATCTCTTGTATTCGCTTTAAAATATCCTGATCGCCAAGAACTAAAGCCGCCTCATGAATAAGCCAAGAAGCTTCAATATCATGTCCATAAGACACAATGTGATATTTACTTTTCCAATCTTCATCGAAAAAGAGTTCTAAATGATTTGTCTGCCTATTTAGTATCTTATCCAAAAAGATTTCAATAAGATTGTGCAATTGTTTCTTCAATCTATCGTCTTTCCATACCCGATATAAATTGGTATAAGGTTCTAGAATATGAAGATGCGTATTCATTGTCTTCTTTTCGTTCTCATCCTTATCACTCAGGCGCATATCCGCTATTTCGCTCCACTCACGGGTCAAAGCTTCCAAATATCCATTTTTGTGAGCATCGAAACTATATGTCTCGATAACATCAAAGAGTTTAATCGCATACTGAAGAGCCTCTTTATCGCCAACTGCTCGATAATACTCGCTCAATCCATAAATAGCAAAACCAATGGCATAGATTTGTTTCTTTGTATCCAATGGACTACCATCGGCATTCAATTCCCAGAAAATACCACCATAAACAGTATCATAGAAATGTGCAATAATATAATCTTTAGCACGAATCGCCATTTTCAAATAACTCTCCTTACGAAGCACACGATAAGAAGCCGAAAAAGCCCATAAGATACGAGCATTGAGTATTGCTCCTTTGGATGCATCGGGGACAAGTCTATCGCAACCATCTATCTTCCCATAAAAACCTCCATGCTCATCATCGACCATTTTGTTCATCCAAAACGGTAAGATATTATTCTCTAACTCTTCCAAAACCTCTTGTCCAAACTCTTGCTTAGTCATAACGATGCCCCCTCCTTATTTCTTCTAATTTCCAATTCACTTGAAATACATTTCAATTTTTTCTCGGAAAGCGGATAAAAGGCTACAGCAATTGCAGCAATTGCACAACCGACTGCAGGTATCCAACTCATCATCAAATTAAGTCCATTGAGAGTCGTTGATGGCTGTATTGCATTCTGAGCAGTATTATAACTAAATGCCGCCAATATCCAAAGAATTAGAGCACTACCGAAAGCACCTCCAAACTTTTGTGCCATCGAAGAGGACGAAAAGATAAGTCCCGTAGAGCTACGACCGTTTTTATACTCCGAATAATCGGATACATCGGCATACATGCTCCACAAAAGAGGGAATGTCATTCCAGCAAATGCAGATATTACAACTTGAAGAACAAGCAGACACCACACACCTAATACATTTTGTGGCATATAATAGAATACGATACTAAGCACACCCGAACCTATCATAGCCATAATGTAGGTATCTTTTTTACCTATCTTTTTGGAAATAGGAACAGCTAAGACAACGCCTACCATATTAGCAATTTCACCAATGGCAAGAAACATTCCACACGACAATGTCAACCCCATTCCCAAACTATTGAGCTGCCCGACATAATCTTTAAAGAAATATGCAGCAACTCCCCCACGAATAGAGTTGAACAACAAGGCAGCAATGGCAGCAACAAGCAGTATCCACCAAGGTTTGTTACCTAACAGTGCTAGACAATCTTTTCCTATAGAGTTCTTCTCTTTTTTGAAAACAGGAACAACATGCTCTTTTGTCATCCGGAAGCAGAAGTAAAAAAGTACGGCACAAATAGCTCCCACAACAACCATAGTAAGAGTCCATGCCAACGTCGAATTCATACCGCCAAAAAAATCACGAACAGGTTCAAAAATAGCAAGAGCTAAGAAACTACCCCCATAAGCAAAAAACATTCGATAGGATGAAAAGACCGTACGTTCTTGAGCATCATCGGAAACCACTCCCAACATAGCTCCATACGGGACATTGATGCCACTATATACTGTCATCATTAAAATATATGACGCATAAGCATAAAACAGTTTCCAACCATGAGCAAAAGCTGGTGTAATGAAAGTAAAGACTCCCATTATAGCAAATGGTATAGCCATCCACAACAGATAAGGACGATACTTGCCATAGCGAGTTTTAGTCCGATCGGCAATAATTCCCATTAATGGGTCGAAAAGCGCATCCCACAGCTTGGTTATCAATAACAAGGTAGCGGCCTCACCTAACGTAAGGCCAAAAACCTGAGAATAGAAGAACGGAAGATAATACGTGAATATCTTCCAGAACATGCTTGATGACATGTCGCCAAGACCGTAACCGATTTTCTCGCTTAATTTCGCCATTTAGTTATCTATTATTTATGTATGACAAATTCTTATCTATCAATTTATTTAGGGTACGAACAGATTCTGTCGTCGTATGTTTGTCTTCGGGAGTATTGAAACAATAATCCACCAATTTATCAATGGTCGATACAGCAACATGCATGCGAGTATCGGAAGATGCATAATAAATATAAACTTTTCCCTCTTCATTGGCAATCCAGCCATTAGAGAACAACACATTCGATACATCTCCCAAGCGTTCTTCACCTTCGGGCACCATAAAATAACCACCGGGAGTCGCTATAGCACGACTAGGATCATCCAAAGCCGTCATATACATATACAAGACGTATCGCAACCCTGCTGCACACCCTCTAACTCCATGAGCTAAATGCAACCATCCTCTAGAAGTTTTAATAGGATGGGGTCCTTCGCCATTCTTTACTTCTTTGATAGTATGGTAATAACGAAGATCAATGATTTTCTCTTCTTTAATTTCTGCTTGGGTAATATCATCAACAAGAGCCCAGCCTATTCCTCCCCCATTTCCAGCGTCAATAAATCCATCTTGCGGACGCGTATAAAGAGCATACTTACCATCAACAAACTCAGGATGCAACACGACATTACGTTGTTGGCTCGTCGATTTCAAATCCGGCAGGCGCTGCCAATTAATAAAATCTTTGGTACGAGCAATAGCTGCTGTAGCCGTTGCTGCCGACAAATCATTGGGCATAGTATCATCATGGCGCTCTGCACAAAAGATACCGTATATCCAACCATCTTCGTGAGCAGTAATTCGCATGTCATATATATTTGTAGCAGGAATAACATCATCCGGCATAGTAATAGGACGATCCCAAAACCGGAAATTATCCACTCCATTAGGACTTTCGGCTACGGCAAAAAAGGATTTACGGTCAGCCCCTTCAACACGCACCACCAACAAATATTTTCCATTCCATTTAATAGCACCGGAATTCATAGTAGCATTCATCCCTATGCGCTCCATTAAAAATGGATTACTCCTTTCATCTAAGTCATACCGCCAAGCAATAGGAGTATGAGCAGCTGTTAGAATAGGATACTTATATCGAACAAATACCCCATTCCCATTTTTTTCAGGAATGTTTGTGCGCGTTATTAATGCTTCGTAATCGTGCTCTATCTTAGAAAGTTTCTCTTTAAATTGCTCCGTCATAACCTAATGCTTTATTTATTATTTTTCTTGTATAATTTCAAGTCTCTTGCAAACAAACTTTTGGGACTTTGATAAAACTTAATAAAATCACTTGCTGACTTTTCCCCTAAGAAAGGAGCAAAATAATGATCTTTCTTATCCCATGCATTCCTCCATACCAACACATAGCTAATAGGATACTTATCTATAGCAGGCATTAAAACTTTAGTCCACCACTCGTTATACGGAATGCCTTGATAACCGGTCTCGGTGAATGCAATTATCTTGTGACGTTTTTTAGCTTGCTTTGAAATAAAATCAAATGCATCGCTAACATCTTTCGAATAAATTTCATTGGTACTATATTGATAAATATCGACACCCATAATATCTATTAGATCATCACCGGGGTAACGCTCCATGTATTGGGCCTCACTTATCCCCCCACCAGGAGAAAAAGCATAAATAACATTATCCACTCCATACTTTCTCAAAGAATTAACAGTCATAGTCCACAATGCTTTGTACTCTGAAACGCTACAAAGCTTTTCTCCCCACCAGAACCAACTTCCTGTATTTTCGTGCCAAGGACGAAAAATAATTGGAACTTTCACGCCATCAGGCGTTTTAATGCCATTAATAAACCTTGCAACTCTTTTAAGCCATCCTTGAAATAGATCATATTTATTGCCACCAGGAAGAATAGATTTTACCACTGTAGAATTACTCACATCCCAAGCATCCTTTCCGGTCAACGGATTATTAAGGTGCCACGATAAAGTTACAACACCGCCTCTAAGATATTGCTTTACTGCTTCCGCACGTATTTTCTCAAAAGGTACGCCATCCAGATTTTTACTATCATCAAGTTCCAGATGTCCCAAGTCAAAACCGATAACAGCAGGATAATCTCCACATACGTCTTTTACATCTGAGCGTCCATCTATATAACTCCAATTAGAACCGTAATTCGTATCATCTTGATGTCCGAACATATAACCTTTTAAAGCAGTCTTCGCCAAGTTTTGCTTTAAAAGACACGTTTGAGGTGTTGCATATTGTGTTTTTTCATCAACGGCATGACCAGTGAAAGGTATCAGGACCAATAATAATGAAAACAAGGAACAATAGTTCTTCATCTGTTTTATTTTGTTAGAGTTCAATTTATAAATTAATTAGCATATTCTATAACTTAACAACAAAAGTAATTCAGATTAAGCTTCCAAACAAATACAATTTTATCATATCGTGGCATTCTCCCTAAACTCTTTACAATACAGCAAAAAAGAGGAGCTAAGATCACTCCCAGCTCCTCTTCTTTTCACGACAAGTAACTAAAATCTACTTCAATCCACTCAATGCTTTCTTTGCAGTCGCATTACTTGGATCAAGAGCTAGTATCTTATTCCAATATTCTTTAGATATTGTATTTTGTTTCTTAATTAAAGAATAATATCCTAAATAGCTATATGCTTCAATTAAAATATCATTGTATCGCGGATCGTTTTTAGCTGCTAACACGGCAACAACCTTTTCATAATAAGGCTTTGCTAAACCCTTTTCGCTAGTTTCGTCTATACGAGAATTTGTTCTTGCTCTATAAAGATTAGCTCTATAGCCCTCAAGATTCATCTCGGCAGCCTTGGCAAAAGCAGAGTCGGCAGCCATATAATCATCCTTACTTTTAGTCTGTACACCTTTGGAGTCATAGAACTTACCTATAGCTATATAATCTTCATCCGTAACATTTTCTGTTCCGATCGAATCGATATATTGTTTCATATAAGAAATAGCATTAGAATAATCTTCCATTTGTCCATAAGTACTTGCAATCTCCTTATCAAGAGCTAATCTAGTTTTATCATCTTGATCTCCTGCATTTTTCAATGCATTTTTAAAAGCATCAATTGCATCCTTGTATTTTTTCTGAGCATTTAAGATGCTACCATAATATCTATAATCATGAAATGAATATGTAGCGCTATCCGAAGCATTAAACAAGGCATTAGCCGATTTTTCAGCATTATCCCAATTCGTTTGTGCGTCATTCTGGTTAGAGCTCTTAACAGCCATATCCATATAATTGTACATCATGATTCTATTGAAGACAGCAGAACGAGGACTCTTTTCCAAGCCGCGTTTAGCAATCTCTAAAGATTTTTCAGGATGATGAGCAAAAAGCAATGCTGTGGCATATCGTGTCAAATCTTCTTCATCAGCAGTTGGAGTATTAATAAACTTTTCATAAGAATCGGCTGCTTTTTGGAATTGATTCTTCTGATACCAGATTTTGGCGATAGTTTTATCTACATTAGCTGCTTGTGACGGATCTACAGATTTCAATTCCTCCAATTTATTTATAGCTTCCGTAGGATTGGCGCCACGATATACTTTTGCATATTTAAGATAAGCTTCAAAACAATTCTTATCGAAATAAATTGCTTGGTCGTATTTTTGAGCTGCCGTTCCCGGATCATTCTGTTCAAGAGCAATATCGCCTTCAAAAATAGAGACCAAAGGATCTTTCAAATTTATTTTCTGTGCCAATGCCAAATATTTCTGAGCTTCGGTTATATTTTTCTCATCCAAATAGGCCCTTCCTATAGCCAATATCAGGGTAACATTCTTTTTGTTTTTGCCCTTAACTAAATTATTAGCCTCTTGAGTTGCTTGTTGAGGATTCGTTTTAATGAGCGTCTTAATATTATTAACGCCCGCTTGCCAGTCATTTACAGGAGCCTGTGCATAAGCCATTCCTGACAACAGAAATGCACCTACTATAACATACAGTTTCTTTCTCATCGTTGTTTATTCTATTTTTTAATTATTTCCGCCGTTAACATTTACGATCCGAACAGGTTGTGTTTCTGGAACTAAGCCAGACTTTAATATTATTCTCTGTCCTCTATCTTTTGCAAGAAAAGCTTGAAATGCCCACGGTAATCCGAATCCAGGGTCATTAAGTATGCAATAAATGCTGCGAGTTAATGGATATGATTTATCATAAATATATGCCTGATAAGGTTTCCAACTATTTGCAGGATCTGCTTCCAAAGCATTGCTTACAGACATAACATGAATTTTCTTACTGAATGAAAGCTTAGTTGAATCATTATTATCACTAAGCCAATTGACTCCTATAATTCCTATAGCATTTGGAGTCTTAGATACAAAGTCTATTACTTCTTCGTTCTTACTCAAGGCCTTTACATTGCCTCCAAAAGGCTTACCATTGCATATTGAATCAACGGCAAACCGCACTGTACTTGAATTTGGATTATCGAAAACTATCAGAAAATCTTTCAAACGCGATTTCGGATATATTTCTTTCCAACGCTTTACTTTTCCTGTTAAAATATCACGAATTTGGCTGACGGTTATTAAAGTGTCATTATTATGTTTATTGATAATTAAAGCCAAACCGTCGGTGGCTATCTTTATCTCTCTCGGTTCATAACTTCTACTATTAAAAGACTTCTTCTCTTCAGGTGTCAGTCTGCGGCTGGTAATAGCCAGCCACAGATCTTTACACTTGAGTAGGCGATTAACAGCGTCTACCTCTGTTACATATTGAGGTACAATTTTAGTATCAGGATACATCATGTGAAATATCGAGATTTCCTGCTCAATTATAGGAGCAAAACTTTCATCGACCGCCACATAAGCAGTGCCAGAGGTTGGAGTATCGGTACGTTCACCTTTTTTAGGTTTATGTTGGCACCCCATAAAGAGTACCAACATAACCAATATCCCGAATATATTAAATTGTATTCTTCTCATCGGATCTTTATTGCAATTTGAAAGTAATAGGCAAGGTGAATTTCACAGAAACCTCCTTACCGTTTTGTTTACCGGGAAGCCATCGAGGCATCGCATTTACAACACGCAAAGCTTCTTTATCGCAACTCGGGTTCAAAGCACGAACAATATTAGCATCTCTGATCGCACCATTTTTACCAACAACAAACTGCACGATAACTTTACCTTCAATACCATTTTCTGCAGCAATTGCAGGATATTTCAAGTGACTACTAATCCAGCTCATCATTTCACTTGTTCCACCAGGGAAAGAAGGTTGGACTTCAACCATATCGAACACTTTGTTATCCTCATCATCTTCCTTTGGAGCTTCTTGCGTAACGATTTTCTTTAAATCAGCAATATCCTTACCGTTCTTTTCATCATTACCTTTTACATCGGCAATAGAAATAGTAACCTTACTTTCGGTAAGTTCTTTCTGACTTTTCATTTCGTCTTGCTCTTTAACCTCAGAGTCTTTCTTAATCACAGGAGCAGTAAACTTGATACTACTCTTTACTAATTGTTCCTTAGGTTTCTCCATCTCGACCTTTTTAAACTCTTTCTGTTTCACCTTCGGTTTATCAAGAGCCGACAATTGAGTCACCATTGTATTTACTTCTTTTTGCTTAGGTTTGGCCATCTGAATCAATGTAGGCAAAGCAAAAGCAAGCAACGCTATAATAACGAGCCATAACATAGCTAAATTGTGACGTTTAGCTGAAGTTTTACGCATTTTATAGGCACCGTATGCTTGATTTTTACCTTCAAACACCATGCTACACCATTCCTGAGAACACAAATCAACTTTTGCCATTTTATTATTCCTTTCTTTTGGTGTTAAACATTAGTTTTTGGCTGCCCCACCCTTCGCTTCAAAATCCTTAATCAAGGTTTTTGTCTCAGGGTCCATTTTATCAATGACGTACTTGCCAATATTACATATCTGCATTTCGTCTAATGCATCAATCAGATTCTTATAAGAAGCAGTACCCAGTGCTTTAATAATAACTGTAGGAGTATCTTTACCACCTTTAATTTCATCCAATTTCTTCGTGTATTCATCAGAAGAAATCTTCAGCAAATCTTTCTGCCTCTTTAAGTCTTGCGCTTTCTGCATCGCATCAATGTTGCGTTCTTGCAACATTTTACGAATACCATCAGCACTATATGTCGTTTCTTGCATTGTCTTCTTAGCATCTGCAGGCTGGCCTGTAAAGTAGAACACTCTGTCATTTTCGGCCAACAATATTGTAATAGCTTGAGAAGCTTTTACTTTTGAACGATCCTGATCGTGAATATTCTTATCATTACTAGGCATACTGATCTCCATTGTCTGGGGTTTGCTAAGTGAAGTACAAAGCATGAAGAAGGTGATCAACAACATATTCATATCTACCATAGGAGTAAAATCCACACGGCAGTTCATCTTCTTTTGTTTTGACTTACTCTTATCTCTTGCCATAATTATTTACTTTTTTTATCTTCAGAAACTGTTTTGAGTGTTGTTATCAAATTATAACGATTCTCTTTCAGATCTTGAAGTGAGTCCATAACCTTTTTAATTACGGAATAAGGAGTCTTTGCATCCGCCTTGATGGCGATTCTCAAATCAGGATTTTGCTCACGTGCTGCACGCACCCAAGCCTTAAACTGATTATCCAAGCTATCGGTTGGAATTCCAACATTTGCCGCACTGCCCATATAGCTATCCTGTGAGTTTTCACCTTGCGTAGGCTTTGCGAGGAATTGTTTCAAATCCTTAATTGGCACACCGAACGTAGTCATAACACTAAAGTCCTTGATTTCTTTCGGAGTGAATTGGACTCCATATTCTTGACCCACACTTTGAAGTACAGCCGCCATGTCGTCTTTTTTATCAAGACCCATGAAGACCCTACCTTTCGGATCAACAAGTATCGATAAGATGTTCTTGTCCGGAATTTTAATTTCCGAGACAGATGCCGGAGTATTGACTTGTACTGGCTCCTTCTTTACAAACGTAGACGTTAACATAAAGAATGTAAGCAACAGTACGGTCACATCACTCATGGCCGTCATATCGATAAACACATCTTTCTTTTTTATTTGCGCTCTACCCATGATTCAAATATTAAAGGGTTCGAACATTATTTATGTGAGGCTGCGTATGTCTGCACAATAGAGAAACCTACTTCATCAAGGCTATATGTTAATCTATCAATCTTAGTTGAGTAATAGTTATATGAAATTACAGCGAATGCACCAGTCAAGATACCGAATGCCGTATTGATCAAAGCCTCAGAAATACCTTGTGATAATTGAAGTGAGTCACCAGAACCACCGGCAGCCAATGCAGCAAATGAACGGATCATACCGACAACCGTACCAAGAAGTCCAAACAGAGTACCAAGAGTTGTAATAGTACCAATAACAGGGAGATTCTGTTGCAAAGTAGGAAGTTCCAATTCAGTAGCTTCATCTAAAGCCTGCTGAATAGCGATCAATTTCTGATCTTTAGGAAGTTCAGCATTTGCTTCCATTTCTCTATACTTTGCCAATGTAGCATTAACTACGTTTGCTACTGAACCGCGTTGTTTGTCGCAAATTTCTTGCGCCTTAGCCATATCATTGTTTGCTAAAGCCACTTTGATGTTCTTTACGAACTTAACCAAAGAACTTTTGCCATAAGCTTGACGTATAGCAAAATAGCGTTCAATACTCAATGTGATAACTGTCAACAACAAAGTCTGAATAATAGGTACGATAACACCACCTTTGTAGATTGTACCATAGAAATTGCCATTAATTGGACGGTTTGCTGGATCACCACCTACGAAATTTGCTGGATTACCGAATACAAAGTTGTAAACAAGTTCGGCAATAATGAAACATGCTAAGATTACTAAACCTGCAGATTTAATGCCTTTCACTTGAGAGGCCTTTTTTTGATTAGTTCCCATAATGTAAAAAATAAATTAAATTGATTTACTATAAATTGGTTTTTAAAATTTAGGTACAAATATATAATTTTTCTTCTTTATGTCATCAATAATCGTTCAATAATATGCATACTCTTTCCACGCAATTAAATTTCGAATGGGAGCAAAGATATAAACAATAATGCTTTTATAAAAGAAAAAACACATTATTGATGACAACATTTAAACACTTTTAATGATATATTCTGATTATCATTGTAGCGTTATAGCCAAATATTAACCATAATGCTATAATAATCTTGAATCTTTTAGTCCTATTATTCTTTTGAGACCAAAAGGATGGCATATTAACTTCAATACACCATCCTTTTGTCTAATTTCAGATTAAATTCTTATTTATAGCCCAAAGCCATACTGATATATGGTTTGGTAAACGATACTAGCAATGCCAAGTCCTAAAATTCCGACTAAACAAATAGCTAGCCCTACCCGAGTACCACAATCGCTCTTAAAAGTAGGGATTGGTTCGTCAGAAGGAGTTATATACATAGCCTTTACTATCAGCAAGTAATAATACAATGATATAATAGTATTAACTACCGCAATAAACACCAACAATTCAAACCCAGCTTTAAAAGCAGCCATAAATATAAAGAACTTGGAGAAGAATCCTGCAAAAGGAGGAATACCTCCTAAAGAGAAGAGCGCAAGAGTCATGATAAACGACAACTTAGGATTCGTTTTGTATAATCCTGCATAATCGTTAATTGTTACCTTCCCGCTATTCTGTTCAATAACAGCAATAATAGCAAATATTGCCAAATTGGCGACAGTATAGACTAATATATAAAAGACTAAGGACGTCATACCAATAGCACTTCCGGTAATAACACCTAACATAATATACCCGGCCTGTGAGATACTTGAAAAAGCCATCAAACGTTTGATGTTTTTTTGTCTCACTGCAAAAATATTGGCCAACGTAATAGATGCTATAATAATCCAGAAAAGTAGTTCATGCCAATCTGCCACAAGCGGAACAAAGACCTTAATTAAGATAGTCATCAATACAAAAGCAGCAGAGCCCTTTGAAATAACACTCAAATAACCTGTTACTGGCGTAGGAGATCCTTCGTAAACATCGGCTGTCCAAAGATGGAAAGGTACTAATGATAGTTTGAAACCCATTCCAGCAAAGAAGAGTACAAATGCACCTATTTGAAGCATACTACCGTTCATGTGATGCGATAAATCATCAAAGTATAATGTACCACATGTACCATAAATTAATGATAATCCAAAAAGTAAAAGTGCACTAGAGAACATTGCAGTCAATATATACTTTGCTCCAGCTTCAGCTGATTCATAACGATATTTATCAAAAGCAGCCAATGCAGCCATTGGGATACTCGCTGTTTCAAGCCCAATAAAGAACATCAGAAAATGTCCGGCCGAAATCATAAAGTACATACCCAAGAGAGTGGATAAAAGTAATACTGAATACTCCCCTCTATTAATAGAAACATTCTCACGTTTGAGCCATTGGCTAGACATCAATAAAACTATAATGGTGCCTATATTCAAAACAGCCTTAACAATCGTCTGTATAGGAGCATATTGGTACATTCCCCCAAATGCCTGAACATTTGAAGTTCCCGGTACAATATTAATGAGAGTATGAATTGTCATCAGAAAGATCGGCAAAACAATAGCAAATCGAGTTTGCCCGGCTTCTTGCCTTTTTTCGGGTTTCAAAAACAAATCTACCACGAAAATGATGAGGATCACTGCTATCAGTGAAAGTTCCTCTTTCATATATAAAAATTGTGAGTAATCCATAACTTATTAATGCATTAAAGTTAAGTTCGAGACAATGGGCACAACACTATTTGATATCATATTGCTTATCCAAAGAGGAGCCATACCAAGGCCGGCAACACAAACGATCAATACGATAACCGCCACTCGCTCATCCCAAGTGGCATCTGTCAGTTTCAGATGGTGTTCATTGGTACAAACGCCATAAAGTATTTTGCCAACCAATCTCAAAATATAAACCGCCGTAATAACAATACTAGTACATGCGATAATCGTTATTGTTCTATGGAATGTATCAAAATGCTGGAACGAACCAACAAATATAGTCATTTCTGCAATAAATCCGCTAAACCCGGGGAGACCTAGATTCGCTAAACCGGCAATAACATATCCTACTGCCAGAAATGGCATGATACGCATCAATCCACTCAGCTCGCGAGTATCACGAGTATGGGTTCTTCCATAAATCATACCAATAAGAGCAAAGAACAAAGCTGTCATCAAACCATGACTGAGCATTTGAAGAATAGCACCAGTTGCTGCCGTTTGGTTAATCATCAATATGGCAAATAATACAAGACCACAGTGACTAACCGAAGAATAGGCATTGATATATTTCAAATCTGTTTGAACACAAGCCGATAGGGCACCGTAAACAACAGAGATCGTAGTTAAAATTAAAAATATCCATCCCAATTGATTTGCAGCCTGTGGCATAAGGAACATTGCAATGCGGAAACACCCATATCCTCCTAGTTTCATCAACACACCAGCATGCAACATTGATACTGCTGTAGGAGCCGATGCGTGACCGTCGGGGCTCCATGTATGAAAAGGGAACAAAGCGCCAAGAACACCGAAACCTACAAAAGTCATCGGGAACCATATAAGTTGCTGAGATACGGCAATATTATGGGCATGAGCAATATTTAAAATATTCATGCTTGTAGCACCTGAGCAAAAATAGATTCCCAAAATACCACAAAGCAATATTGCGGATGCACCCATCAACATCAATGTCAATTTCATTGCTGCATATTCTTTTCGTCCAGATCCCCAAACACCAATTAGTAGATACATCGGGATCAAAGCCACTTCATAGAATAAATACATTGTAAACATATCTATTGAAATGAAGAAGCCGAATACTCCTGCAGATAATAATGTGAACCAAAGAAAATATTCTTTAGTAAGGGGTTGCAACCGCCACGAAGCGAAAGTTCCGGTAAATACAATAATAGCAGCAAGTAGCAACATCGCTACAGAGATACCATCCACACCTACTGAATAAGCAATATTAAGTGGTGCATACCATATAAGATCCGCTCTAAAAAGCATTTCTTCTGTCGCCCCAGCCGAACGGGCTTGCAAATAGCAAACAGTTAGCGTGATGGCAGATATGAGCAATGCTGAAGCTCCTACGACCATTACTGTGCGGACTTGTGCCAAATTACGGCTTATCCAAAGGCCCAACATCATAAGTAATGGAATCAGTACGAAGATTGATAAAAGATTCATATCGTTATACCAATTATAAAATTAATAATAAAATAAGCAGCAACGTTCCTATTAAGAACACATAAGTATACTGCTGAATTTCGCCACTCTGGAATCCACGAATTTGATAGCTGAGTGCATTTGTCGACCATGCTAAGAAATTGAAGAAACCATCTACCACATGTCTATCAAACCAAGCTATAGGTCGAGAGATACATCCGAAAATAATCCGATGAGTGACAAACTGATAAACTTCGTCAATGTAGAAGCGGTGATGTGCTGCAGTCCATATTCCTTTGAATCTTTGTTGAAGAGAATCGGCAAGCGCTTGCTTTTCTTTCCGGTACATCATAGTTGCTATGGCAATAGAAAGTATCGCGATAACAACACTTGTAATAGCTACACTCGTTTCAAGATGCGAATCAAACGATTTACCATTCGGGGAAATAAAATGCCCGAAAGGTACTGTCCAGCCAACAAAGAACGTAATAACAGTTAGAATAATCAAAGGTATGGTCATTGTTGCCGGAGCTTCGTGAGGTTTATGAGCAGTATGATGCTCTACGTTTTCCTTGCCCCAGAATATACCATAATATAAACGGAACATATAGAATGCCGTCATTGCTGCAATAATTGTCATTATCCACCCCATAAGAGGATTAAATGCAAAACAAGCACTCAATATTTCATCTTTCGAGAAAAAGCCAGAGAAGGGAGGTATGCCTGAAATAGCCAAACAAGAGAACAAGAAAGCGATATGAGTTATCGGCATGTATTTCCGCATACCGCCCATCATTTCCATCTCATTGCTATGCACTTGTTCAATAATACAACCTGCACAAAGGAAAAGACACGCCTTGAACATTGCGTGAGTAAACAAGTGAAACATAGCTGCCATATATCCCAATCCACCAGCCTCAGGCTCCACTGATGTACAAACACCGAGTGCAACTAGCATAAAGCCGATCTGAGAAATAGTAGAAAATGCCAACACACGTTTAATATCTGTTTGAGCAATAGCAACAGCTGCTGCATAAAAGGCAGTAAAAGCGGCTACGTAAGCTACTATATGAAGAACATTAGGAGCAAAAGCAATAAACAGAGGGAACATTCTAGCTACCAGATAGACGCCCGCAACAACCATTGTAGCTGCATGGATCAAAGCCGATACAGGAGTAGGGCCTTCCATTGCATCCGGCAACCAGATGTGCAACGGAAACATGGCACTCTTACCCGCACCACCAATAAACATCAACCCTAAAGCTAAAGGTATCATCTTGGCTCCACCAACGGCAGCACTTGTATTAGGTCCTACAAAGTCGAATGTTCCTACATAGAATCCATAAATCAAAATACCGATCAAAAAGCCTAAATCTGCAAAACGAGTTACAATAAAAGCTTTTTTAGATGCCGCAACAGCGGGAGCTTTTGTAAAATAGAAACCGATGAGCAAATAAGAAGAGACGCCCACAAGTTCCCAAAACAGATACATCTGAAAAATGTTCGTTGCAACAACCAATCCCAACATTGACATTGTAAACAATGACAGGAAGGCATAGTAACGTTGAAAACCTCTCTCTCCATGCATATAGCCAAAGGAATAAATATGTACCATCAAACTAACGGTAGATATCACGATCAGCATCATCACTGAAATGGGGTCTAACAAGACGCCCAAATTGAATTTCATCGCTCCCAAGAAAAGAGGTAGCCACTGAAAATTATAAGGTACGAGTGTCGCAAAAGTTCCGTCGGCGAGTCGGGGAGCTGAAAAATAGAGATATGCCGTATAGTACGACAATATCGTAACAACTCCCAATACTGCAGTACCAAACAGACCTGCCGCACGGTGCGATAGCCACTTCCCTGCTAATCCTAAAAAGACAAAAGACAAGAGAGGAAGAAGTATTATAAATATTGTTATTTCCATATCGTATAATAAGTATTTATTCGTTTTACCATTTCATCTTATTTACTTTGTCTACCTGGATACTGCGAATATTTCTATAGATATTTATCATGATCGCTATAGCGATAGCTGTTTCAGCAGCCGAAATAGCAATAGAAAATAATGCAAAGAAGTATCCTTCTTGCCCATTAGGATAAAGCAAGCGATTGAATACTGCAAAATTAATGTCAGTAGCATTCAACATAAGTTCTACGGAGATCAACATTGCCAACAAATTGTGACGCGTAAAGAAACCGTAAATACCTGCACTAAGCATGATAGTCGAAACTATCAGATAACAAATAATGCTTATCATTTTTTATCCTCCTCTTTTCGGGCTATAACAATACCACCGACGATACAAGCAAGCAGAAAAACACTGATTGCTTCAAAAGGCAGTAAATATCCGTATTTATTACTTGACATTAAATTTGTGCCGAGCGACTGAATAGTAACTTCTGCTACTTTATTATCGCCAACCTGCAAAAATTGGTATTTAGAATAAATAAATAAAAGAATTGCTGCTCCACCCAATACGGCAGCCAATACAGCAAACATCTTACTATTTTTAATTCTTTCCACATTGTCACTTTTACCACTCGTCAACAATATGGAGAATACATAGAGCACCATAATACCTCCGGCATAAACAATCATTTGTACCGAACCGAGGAATGTGTAACCCAACAAAAAATAAATACCTGCCGTAGCGAACAGCGTAAAGAGCAGATAAGTTGCCGAACGCACTATGCGTTGCGTAGTCACTGTCAATACCGACGTCAGTGTAATAAACAACGCCAGAAAGAGAAAGACTACTGTTTGAATAGTTATTTCCATATATTATTGTTCTTTTTTCTTTTCTTCGACCTTACTGCCTTCGTGATTCAGCTTCATGATCAACTTCGACTTATCAAACACAGCATGTTCAAAATCTTGGTCAAATGTGATAGCATCATGAGGACAAGCATTAACACAAAGCATACAGAAGATACAAGAGCCAAGATTATATTCATATCTATCCAAGATACGTTTTTTCTTTCCATCTTCAGTCTCTATGTTTTTACTGATTACTTTAATCGTGTCATTGGGGCAAGCCATTTGGCAAAGTCCACAAGCGATACAACGATGCTCATTATTCTCATTATGAGGCATTGTCAATGTACCGCGAAAGCGGTCGAACATCTTCAATTCTTTACGGTTCTCAGGATATTGTTCGGTCACTTTCTTTCGAAAATAAACCTTAATACTGGTCTTCATTCCGATAAGAAGAGTTTTTATAGCTCCGAAGACAACTCCCAAATATGTATTATGTTCTTTATTCATATTTCAATCCTCCACTAGAAATGTAGTCCGAAAACCACCATTAATGTCATCAACAATAAATTAGCCATACATATTGGCATCAAATATTTCCACTCGAAAGCCAACAACTGGTCAATACGCAAACGTGGGAATGTCCATTTAATCCACATCAACAAGAAGACTACAAAGAATGCTTTGGCAAAATACCAAACGATTCCCGGGATAAAATCCATCACAGCATTGAATCCATCAAGCCCACTTATATGAAGTGGCATCCAACCTCCCAAGAAGATCGTAGCAGCAACAGCAGCTACAATAAACATATTCAAATACTCGGCCAAATAAAAGAATCCGAAATGCATACCCGAATATTCGGTATGATATCCGGCAGTCAACTCACTTTCTGCTTCAGGCAAGTCAAACGGTCCACGGTTACACTCAGCATTACCTGCTACTATATAGGTAAGGAATGCAATAATTGCGGGTATATGTCCCTTGAATATTAACCAGCCGTCGGCCTGATATTCAATAATACCCGAAAAAGACATTGTTCCTGTCAGCACAACAGCCGACATAATACTCAAGCCGGCAGAAAGTTCATAACTCACAATCTGAGCGCCACTTCGCATAGCACCGATTAGAGAATACTTATTGTTCGATCCCCAACCGGCAAGAAGAATACCCAAGACTCCGATACTCGAAGCAGCCAGTAAGAAGAACACACCAACATTAAAATCCAATATACTTGCACCTTTATTAATAGGTAGACAAGAGAACGTGAGAAACGATGCGATGATTACTAAGAAAGGAGCCAGATTATACAAAAACTGGTCAGCATTCTTAGGATTGAAGATTTCCTTCGTAAGCATCTTCAATACATCGGCAAAGACCTGAAAGCAACCCCACTTACCAACTCGATTCGGACCGAGACGGCACTGAAAAAAGCCGCAGACCTTACGTTCCATGTATATTAGCGCAATAGCCAACAATGCGTAGAGGGTGATAATCCATACAGCAATGACTACACATTCAATGAATACAGCCCAACCTTCGGGCATTACCGAAGTCAATGTTGAGTGCACCCAATTTGTTACAATACTAAAGTCAAACATATCTATTATCTATCTATATCCGGTACAACATAATCCAACGTTCCGCCGACAGTTATCAAGTCGGCTATTTTTTCTCCGCGGCAAGCAGTATCTACTATATCAGCCAAAGGCAATCCAGTAGAGCGATAGTGTAAGCGATAAGGATATTTATCGCCATGACTCTCCAAGAATACGCCAAATTCGCCACGGCTAGCTTCTACAGCTTGATAATACTGCCCTTCGGGAACTTTAATAATAGGTTTGGTTTTAACCTTATATTCACCCTCAGGGATATTGTCTATCAGCTGTTCGATAATATTCATACTTTCCATGATCTCGTCCATACGAACCATGTATCGAGCAAAAGAATCACCTTCTGTATAAATAATCTCCTTAAAGTTCACCTTATCGTACATAGCATAAGGCATCCGTTTGCGAACATCGCAATGCCAACCGCTAGCACGTCCCGTACCGCCAGTAGCGCCATAAGAGATAACATCTTCCTTACTCAATACGCCCACACCTTTCATTCGGTTCTGAGCAATAATATTTCCGGTAAAGATGTCATGATACTCATGAATCACACCTCTCAGATATTTAATAAAATCTTTTACTCTTTTTACGAAGTTTGGATGTATATCAGACTGAACGCCACCTATCATATTATAGTTGATGATAAGACGTCCACCACAAGTTTCTTCAAAAATATCAAGAATCTTTTCACGATCGCGAAAAGCATAAAAGAAAGCAGTCAAAGCACCAAGGTCCATTGCAAGACAGCCATAATAAAGCAAGTGAGAATCAAGACGCTGCAATTCGTCCATGATAGTACGAATATATTGTGCCCGTTCACTGATTTCAAGTCCCATTGCCTTCTCAATACACATACAAAGTGCATGACGGTTCTGCATTGCCGAAAGATAATCCAATCGGTCGGTCAAGGCCAAGGTTTGAGGATAAGTCAAACTTTCGTTCATTTTCTCAATACCACGGTGAATATAGCCCAATATCGGATCTATTTTCTTTATCATTTCACCTTCGAGCGATACACGGAAACGAAGTACACCATGAGTTGCCGGATGCTGAGGGCCAATATTAACGACATATTCTTCGTCATCGAAAATAAGGTCTTTCTTGTTCTTGATCGTACCGTCGGCGTTCAACTCTATCTCCGTAGTTTCATCAACGGTTTCCTCGTTGTCCATACGGAGTGGATTCTCTTTTTCAGGATCATCATCTTTACGAAGCGGATAGCCTACCCAATCATTACGCAGATAGAGGCGGCGCATATCGGTATGACCTACAAATACAATTCCATAGAAATCATAAACCTCACGCTCGTTTATCTTAGCAGTTTTCCAAATATCACTTACGGTAGGCAATTCGGGATGTTCTCTATCGAGAGTAGAAGTCTTCACTGCTACGCGTTCATGAGTTTCTGTCGATTCGAGGTGATATACAATACCCAAACCGCGAACTGTACCAGGAGCATCGTCTTCAGCAGGTACTCCCCAGTCCATACCGGTCAAGCTTTCCAGAAAATCCATCTTCTCCTCATTACGCAGACGTAACATCTCATCGCGTAAAGCTGCCGGTTCGATATATTTAATTTCTTCCATAAATACTATTCTTCAGATTGTTCTTTCTTCTGTTTCTTATTTACTCCGCCGAAGAATTTCTCTATCTTAACTTTTCGCTGCAATTGCATCATTCCATAATAGAAAGCTTCCGGTCTTGGAGGACAGCCGGGAATATAAACATCGACAGGCAGTATTTTGTCTACGCCGTTGAGCACGTGATACGACTTAACAAATGGACCGCCCGAAACGGCACAACCACCGACAGCTATCACATACTTCGGATCAGCCATCTGATCATAAAGGCGCTTCAATACCGGTGCCATTTTATTGGTAATAGTACCACAGACCATAATCATATCTGCTTGGCGTGGACTTGAACGAGCGACTTCGAATCCAAAGCGAGCCATATCATAACGCGCTGCTCCAAGAGCCATAAATTCGATACCGCAACAACTTGTAGCGAAAGTCAAAGGCCAAAGAGAATTGCTACGTCCCCAATTGACTACATCGTCCAAAACTCCTAGTATTACATTAGTGCGCCCCTGGTTCAACTCCTTCACCAATTCTTCAAGAGAATCGTTGTCGGTAAACTCGCCATAAGGAATGTCTTTGATTTTCGGTTTCTTTGTTATTTCCATTCCAAAGCTCCTTTCCGCCAGGCATAAGCAAGCCCCAGCACTAAAATTAAGAAAAAGAAGAGAACACCTAATAACGCCGGAACACCGGTTTGCCGAACAATGGCAGCCCATGGAAATAGAAGGACTGTTTCAACATCGAACATTAAGAAAAGAATTGCAAACAAGTAGTAACCTACACGGAATTGCATCCATGTTTTACCACGAGTTGGAATACCACATTCATAAGGTTCGAATTTCTGCGCATTGTACGAACGGGGAGAAATAGCTTTAGCTAAGACTATCACGATGCCGACAAATGCAATTGCTGTTAATAAAACAACGAGCAATAGTATAAAATTCATAATCTATAAATTATATATTTTGAATAAAATGTTTTCAAGGCCAAGCTTACAATCCAAAATTGCAAACCCCATTTTGCAAAAACCGCAAAAAAATCGGTGCAAATATACAACTTATAAATTATATTTTAATGAATTATGATTTATGATTTTTGAATTTTGATTGAATAAATTTTAAATTGTATAAAATTATTAAGTGGGGCCGCTCTTTTAGATATATTTTGTATATGGAGGATATGCAATACTTTAAAGACAGCACTTGGGGTCATTCCATTTTCAACCCCAATGCTTCTTCTACCGACACAAAACGATATCCTTTGTTTTGCAATGCTTTAATAAGTTTAGGCATCATTTTATAGAACTTATCCGTTCGGGCGTCGTCAGTTCCAAAATGAATCATCAAGAAATGACCATTCAACCCGTGCGGATCTTTTCTCTCTTCTTTCATTATTTGATCATAAAGCACTTTGCTGCTCTTATAACTTTTCATATCGGGCGTCGTGTAATCGGCATTGCTACCTGTACCGGGAGTAAAATTGATAATTTGTAGTCCTAATTGTTTCGCCCATGAGGCAATAGTACTATTGTAATATTCGTATGGAGGAATAAAATAAGCTGTCTTTTCTTTTTCAATACCAAACTTCCGCATCAAGTCATAGCTCTGAAGCATATCCTTATCGAATTGTTCGTGACTAATGAGCAATGAATCGCGATTGGACCAAGGCGAATAGAGCAAGTGCCCATAACTATGACTTCCTACATAATGACCATCGGCAATAAGCCGCTTTACGATATCGGGATATTTATGATAAAATTCTCCTGTAAAAAAGAACCCTCCATGAATATGATTCTTTTTCAAAGTTGAGATTATGGTTTCTGCTCCATCGGCTTTATCGGCAGCAGTAAATACCAGACAGATATTCTTTTTAGTCGGATCGGTACGAATGATACCACCGTCAAAATAAAGATTCTTATCTTCCTTTGCTTCACTCTGTTGCTTCCCTTCTTCCTGATAAGTAGAGAAAGGGAATGTTAGAGAGGCCGTACCATCCATCGTAGGCTCATTGGTAGAATAATCATGCATATTGTCATGGTAAACCATATTATCCGGTTGAAAATCTTCGTAGTTATTAGCCCCTCCGCCATTAATTCCTTTCACGATATTGACACCTTTCAGACTATTGAAAATCGTCGTATATACCGGACCATCTACAAGTCCGCCTGTCGTATTTCCAACATTCTCAAACACCAAACACGAATGCGGTTGATGAGGATAATTACCACTCAACGGCAGTTCTACAATCATACTTACTCCCCAAGGATTACACCCCAGAAGCCAATCGCGCAACGATCCTTCCATTTCTTCAAATTGACGATCACCCGTCAGTTGTCTGTAGAGTATGCACTGAGTGAGCATAGCCGTTGTCAGATTATTAGAACACCATACAGTAGGAATACCATACAAGAAAGGAGACCCTTGGGCTTTTTCAAATGTACGCTGAATGCCCGTTTTCAAATTACGAATAAACTCTGCTTTAACCCTATCGTTATTGGCACAAGCCAACTGATAATGCCCCATATTCATAAAGGGATACCATTGATAATGGCGAGCACTATCAGCACCCATCCATGGAGTCATCGGTTCGCGTCGTCCATATTCGAGCGCCTGATCCAAATATTTCTTATCGCCCGTCTTATGATAAAGTTCCATTGCTCCAAGCTCCATATCATCTACCCAATTATCTTCCTCGTATATGTAAGGGGAGACAATCGAAACAGTCTGACAATTGCCCGGTTGTTCAACGCCCTGTTGATATGCATCAGCAGCCTTATTACCTATCGTTTCGGCAAATTTAGGATAAAAAGGCTTCAATATTTGCGACCCCAAAGCAAAATCCGAAGCAAATTTTCCAGCAGTGCTGGCAACGCCGGTCGTGGCATTCATAAACTTACCACGCTGTTGGGGCTTGCCGGTACAAAAATACACCGGACGCCCATTATTAGGACCGTATCCATAATCGGCAGGATCATCGTGTGGCAATTTCATGCCAATATGGTCACGATCGTCTGCTATCTGATTGTACAATTCACCTTTCTCAGGATTCATACGGCTCAACCAGTCCATTCCCCAGTATATTTCATCAATAATATCGGGAATGCCATTGGCTCCAGGCAAACCGTTAGCCTGACAGTAATCGCCGAAAGCTCCGGGATTCTGTTGATACGCAAACATCATCTGATAGATGGCATTTGCCGAAGTCGTAGTATATTGAAGACAATCCGAAGCATCATGCCAACCACCACGAACGTCAATGTGCTGACCTGTTTTCGTAGGATGATATACAATATAACCATCTTTTGTATGACAACTGTCTTTCAAAAAAGGATTGAAGCCGCAACGTTGTTGCCGCATATATTTCAATACATAGTCCGCCGTGCCGTTATATACCGCACCATTGATAGGAAAATTTGGAGAGACACACTCTCCTACTCTAACAAAATAAGTTCCCGGTCTAGTAAAGCGACTAAAGTTTAAACGATATGTAGATTTCATCATCCCCAATTTTCCTGTCGGTTTCACTTCAGAAGCGGACGATTCAAAAACGATTTTCTTCGTATAGACATCCACTATTTCAAATTTATTCACATGCGCTGCATCGTTGCTCATCAATACGGCAACCTTCGTAGCCATCGGCAAATAGCCGAGTTGATTAATTCGGATCCATTCACCCGCTTTAGCAGGAAAAACAAACAATACAGAAAAAAGAAAAGATAATAAATAGTATTTCATAAACAATTATGTTTTTATATTCAACGTTTTAAGGCCATAGCTAAGTATCATTTATCAAGAAATAGATGCATCAATATATGTAATATTTTCGAGATAAACACCTTCATGGCAAAATTAGACATAATCTATGTCTAATACCAATTTATATTTATCTATTTGCACTTAAAAATTGTTATTATACATGAAAACAACTTTTTTGAGTGTGTCTGAGATTCACCAATAAAAATAAGGGGAACCCATTGAGCTTCATCTTTACATCAATAAAACAACGAAATGAAATGCCACTTAGAAGTTGTTTTGAATTTTTAGAAAAATAATAAGAAGAAACTGTTTCGAATTCTTTTGGCCTCTTTTTGGCGTATTTCTCGAATTTGTTTCTCGATTTAGCCCGCTAAACCTCCAAAACAAATCCAATAAATTCGCTCAAAAATAACCTCAAAAGACTTTCGATAAAAATTCAAAACAGCTTCTTAATCCCTGAATCCTACTAATAAGCCCAATATAACTTGAGTTGGGGATAAGAAATCAAGATGAATGATTCCGGTTTATGATTCTGCCGTTTTTTATTTTCTCGGCAGCTTCTGTCACCGTATCTTATTGTATATGAGCAATATATACTGTGACGACTTATTTTTTGGACACGAAAATGGCGTTATCTTACTCATTGTTAGTGCGTTATGAAACGTGAGCCGCCCGCTTCGCACATCACCCTATTGCATCCTCACTCGGTACCTGTGGTGTGCGCGCCGTGTGGAAGCTCCCGGACGTGGGAACATAAATGCTGCTGTTGCGCGGACCCTCGCGCGAGAGTAAAGGATATTTTCCGCTGCACAACTCTTTGATGCGCCGCATGGCGGTTGGACGCGTCAGTCCGCACAGGCTCTCGAACTCCCGACGAGTGATGTAAACATGGTCTTTGAAAAAATCGGTCAGCAATGCTTCAATCTCAATGTCCGAATATTCTATCGAATGGTGCTTGAGGCGAGTGCTTTCGAATTTCGCCACTCGGTTGATGTCACGAATCAGTTTCTTGCGGGGTCTGAAATAGACATCGGTCACTTCGAGGTTGGTCGCGTTTATGGCTTTCCTCTTTGTCGTCTTCGGTCCCGATATTCCGACCGAAAAAGTACCGAGATCGCCCAGTTGCACACTTTCGCCTTCACCCAGATGGCGTTTGATTTGCGAAACGATTCCGTCCATAATGAGCGACACGTCGCCCGGCGTTGCCGATGAAGCATATTCCAAATCGTTCTTTAATTGGTCGTAGGTAATCACTCCCTTACTTACTGCCCGCGCATGGTAGCGGTCGGGCTCTTCTTCCTTTGAAGATGGGCTTTTGTACACATCGTATTGAATCATGGTTATCGTATTTAAGGTATTTCTGTCGGTTCATTAAGAGTTTGTCGTTTCACCTAGGTGATTCGGTTAACTCACCTAGGTGAAACGATCAACTCACCCAGGTGATTCGGTCAACTCATATAGGTGGAACGACATCCTTCTAAGGACAAAGATACAAAATCTTCCTGACATGAACGAACTTTCATCCGTATGTCCACAAGCCCTAGAGGGACACTTACAGATATTCGTAAATTCCCTTTATTGTGTTATATATTTGCAGGAAATTAATTAAATAAATTACGATATGAAATTAAACACGCAAAACGGCATTGCTGCCGATGGAGTAAAAAGGCCTTTTCTAAAAGGTATCATGGAACGCAAAGTAAGGATAAGCAAGTAGAGAAACACACATGATTGTTATCCGAGCTGTCGTGTCAATAGAAAATATAATGACAATGAGTAAACGTCTCCGTGATGATGCCTTTTCCGAATTATTTCCGGTCATTATCTTTACATGGAATTTAAAATGAAATAAAAATGGAAACACCAAAGATGTGCCCCTTGGTATTGAGAATAGGGATCACCACACTAATTTCCTACAAAAATGCCACAATTCATAATGTGCTATATTTCTGTCAGTTTTAAACAAAATAAATTATTCAGTGAGCCTTAAATAAAAGTCAAAATCATTCTTAAATCATTTTTTCCCTTTCTTTCTTGCAGATTCAACTCTTTTGTTATATATTGCCACTCGATTTCTGTTAAATCAGTCTGATACATTTTTCTTTTGGTTTAGTCACTTCAACGAAAGTAACTATTCGACTGATAAGGAAACCACTTCAGAAAAAAGATATTAGCTAATTTTAAACAGGGACTAAGAAGTTGTGAAATTTAATATGCAAAAAATAATTTTAGTTTTGTTATTGTTATTGCAATCGATGTATTCGTATTCGTATGTAATCAAAGGAACAATAGTCGATGAAGCTGGGAAACCTATACGGAAAGCTGTGATTATTGGACGCAACAGTGTGAAGAAGATGGTTGTTGGGGTTGAAACCGACGGGTTAGGGCAATTCTCATCGGCAAACGTTAACGATTCTACGTTGACAATCGAAATATCGAAAAACGATTATGCTACGGTTTACTTCAATATCGTGGGGACTTCCAGCGAGTTTGTAGATTTGGGCATAATAAAACTTAAACCCCTGGTCGTGAATTTAGGTGAGGTTATCGTCACTGCACAAACCGTCATCCAAAAACCTGACAGATATCTCATCATTCCATTGAAAAAGGAAATAGAACAAGCTACAAACGGACTGTCATTGCTAAGCGGAATACAATACAAAATACCGGGGCTTACGGTAAATGAATCTTTGCAAACAGTAAAAGTGGATAATGTTACACCCGTCTTAAAAATTAATGGGAAGCCTAGCGATATAAGCCATTTCTTAGCGTTAAATCCCGCGCGCATCTTGCGAATTGAATATCAGGACAATCCTGATGTGAGATATGAAAATCGAAGGGTGATAAATATAATTCTGAACCCACGGGATGTTGGAGGTTCTATCGTTGCTAATGCATCGAGTGGGGTTAATGCCGGCTTTATCAACGGTAATATTGGAGCAAGCTATCATTACAAGAAATCGGAATGGGAACTGAGTTATCGAACCAATTGGAGGGATTATGATAAAAGAGAAATAAGTTCTTCCAGTGAATTTATTGGCAGGTCCACTCCCATTTCAAGAGAAAGGGTAGGAATACCCGGCAATTTTCGCTATTTGAGCAACGAATTGTCATTGGGCTATACTTATATACATAACCCCAATACCGTTTTTGCTGCCAATGCAGGCATGGGGTTTGAAAATCAAAGGATGAATGATGATTCGTGGAACACGCAGGAGTACATGGGTAACCTGTCCAAATATCAAAATCTTACGCATCGGAAATTGGGATTCCATTCGCCCAATATCGACTTGTTTTATCGAAAACAGATAGACCAAAGCCAATACATAGAAGCCAATGTCTATGGCCGATATTCGTCGGGCGATTATAACCGAAGCTACATGAATATATACCAGAGTTCGTTGCCGAATGACTTTTTTGCATCGGATACGGAAAACAAGTCGTGGCGTGTAGGTGCCGACCTGATGTATTCAAAAACCTTCAAATACCTTTCTACGAATTTCGGTATTCAAGATTACTATAATGACACTGACAACAAACAGACAGAGAGTGGCATTTTAGATAGAGACAAAATAAGCCAAAATCGTCTGTCTGCATATATTCAGATGTTTGGAAGAATAAAAAGATTGAATTATAGCATTAGCGCCATTGGCATTTATAACCATGCCAACAATAATTCGTATAAGACGAATGCCGTAAGGCTAAAATCAAACGTAACAGTTAATTATCCGATATCGCAACATCTAACTTTGAACTATTTATTGATGTACGATCCGACGTTACCGTCCGTCTCGCAACAGTCCGACTTGGTGCAGACAATAGACGAAATTTCGGTTCGACAAGGAAATCCGGATTTGAAACCATCTTTGTATATTCGGAATAGGGTATATCTACGGTATGCGGACAAGTGTTTCTCCAGTTCGTTGTGGGCATCTCACAGCAGAACCCTGAGTCCCATTTATTATGCCTACAGCTATATCAGTGACACATCAAGCCCATACTACGACAAGTTTATGAGCAGGCCTATAAACGGGCAGCACAACGACCAGATAAACCTTGAATTGGATTTATCCACGCAAGAACTTTTCGGTTTTGCAACAGTGTGGGGCAATATTGGCTGGGATAATACGCATATCAACATGCCGGGCAAGATCCATGTGAAAAATCGTTTGTACGCTTCTTTAAATGGAGCTTTGTCTTTCGGTAACTGGACAATGAGTTCCAACTACCAGATACGTACCCGTTATGATTTATCGGGAAACTCATATACTTCCGAAGATCGGTGGAACACCGTCAAAGTACAATACAAGTACAAGAATTGGTATTTCTCGCTTACGGGAGTTAACCTGTTCACAAAGCGGGGAAATATTTATGACAGCATAACCGTATCCGACGTTCACCCCGAGGCATATACTCAAAGTATCAGGGATTGTGCCAATATGATTTTGTTTGGCGTGAATTATCGGTTTGACTTGGGCAAGAAAGGGAATAAGACGAAACGTTCCTTGAATAATGACGGAATAGAACAAGGTGTTGATATTAACTATTAAATACTTGAGTTCGGAATAAGAAATCAAGTTACATTATGAATAATCTTAACGATTTTTTCAAAAATAGAACTATTATTGTGGCTGCTCATCGATTAAGCACTGTCGTGAAAGCTGATAATATCGTTTTTCTAGACAATGGGAAAATTGCTGAGCAAGGTAGACACAAAGAACTTGTGGAAAAACGAGGTAAATATTACGAACTAATTAAAAATCAACTGGAATTAGAAAAATGACATGAAACTCTATGGCGCTACTCATTTGCCATACGGTTCAATAGTTAAAGGTACACTATCGAAAGGCTTATAATGCAGGCTCTATAAATAATGCATGAAAGCAGAGAACCACTTTACCGACCTACTTTACTTCCTTATATCCAAATTTATCCCGCTTTTTATCCATCAATTTAGAGCCTGTACGCTTCATATTGATCTTCACAGGCCTTATAACAAATTCTGGAACATTATACGAAAATAGATTGTAGATATTCTGCATAGGATTGCGTTGCGGTAGCATGAATGGTTTGGAAGCTTTACCATTTGCATCAATATGAGCAATATAAAGTCGGGTATAAAGTCCATCATCGCGGCGACTACTGAACACAAACCAGCGAGAGTTGGTGCTCCAATCGTGAAAGCTCTCGGTATTATTGCTGTTCACCTCTATCATTGCACGATATTTACCTGTTTTCAAGTTAAGCAAATAAAGATCGGCTTCGCGATGCCATATCGAAAAATTTCCATAGTCAAACATGACAAACATCAAATACTTGCCATCAAAAGAAGGGCGAGGAAAAGAAATACTCTTGTCTGTATTGTGAGCCGAAATAAGAGTGTCTACTTTGTTGCCGAAAGTGCCATGCTGCGCATCGAAATCAATACTGCACAAACTATATTTAATTTCTTTGTATTGATCGGGAATCTTCTTAGCATAAGCCGAGCAGAAATAGAGTTTCTTACCATCTGCCGAAAAGACCGGAAAGGTTTCAAAAGCGCCCTTGGTCATGATGCGCGGACATAGTAAGAGTTTGTTTTCTTTTGTATCATAGACCACTATATCCGATTCTTTATCAACCACCTCAATACGTTCGTTACGCACGGAATGGAAAGCCTGTTTCGTTCCATTATTGGAATAAGCAATGTATCGTCCATCCGGATGCCAGTAAGGATAAACGCAAGAAGATATGGTTTTCGCTGTTTTCGTATCCATGAACTTCTCGCTTCCGGGGCCATTCATTTGCAGCACCGTTGCACCATGTTCGCCTCTGACATGAAAGCTTACACAATCCGGATTATTATGCTTAAAAGCATGGCAGTTGACACAACTACCTGTGACGAGTGTGTTTTCTATAATTGGTGTCTGATCGAAATTACTCAAATTGCGTTGATAGATACCCATCTTGCTATACACCTCGTAACCGGGAGCAATGAGCCTATATACCAATCCGTAATCAATAGTGTCGCTACTGATACGAATAACGAAATCCTTATATTTCTTCCATTGCTTATTTTTGTAGAAACAAACACTCACCGTGAGACTTTTGCCAACATTTTCTTTCAAAAGCTTTTTCCACTTTTTGATAGGAATTTCAATCGACTGATTTTCTTGAAAATGTAAAGTTGTCTTAGTTCCTTTAATCACTACGTCTAACAAATCAACCGACGGAGCAGCCATAAAGTTGAGCGGAGCAATATTTTGAGGGATGGTTACATTAACATAATCCGGATAGATTTTCGGATATTGGTTGCAAACAATAGGATTGGTAACAGATTTTGTACAAGAAGTAACAAAAACCGATAAAAAGATGAAAAGGAATATATTAAGGTATTTCATATCTTTGTTCTTTAATGAATTCATTTCTTAATCACTTACTTTGCTTCATTTGTCGGCCAAGATACTTTAGAGCTTGCTGATAAGTATAAGGTACATGGTCATACCCGATACTTTTGCCTAAGGGGAAACATTTGGCAAATTGCTGTAGATTGCCTGTAAGCAGATAATAGGCCATGAGGTACTCAAAAGCCATTCTGTTTTTACGGTTGTGTACAAACAATGTACCCAACATCATGTCTTTTTCGGCTTCGCTAAACAAAAAATCTTTCTGAGGACGACACTTTCGAAGCCATGCATATTCAGGATCGGTATTGATAGCTTTCTCGTTCCAGAGCAAAGCCATTGTACGATTGGCAAACTTTCGATAGAAAAGACTTTTTTGCAATATCTTCAGGTATTTGTAAGCCACTTTATATTCACCGTTGATAAGATTCGTTTCGGCAAGGCGCCTCAACACCCTTCCGCTCTTCTGATAATCGGGAGTTGCCTCCATCGCCTC
The DNA here is from genome assembly GCA_041907665.1 of Bacteroidaceae bacterium. Taxonomy (GTDB): domain Bacteria; phylum Bacteroidota; class Bacteroidia; order Bacteroidales; family Bacteroidaceae; genus JAAYUD01. Next base: position 13,521 of record JAYRGW010000029.1, on the reverse strand, counting down.
AAAAGCATAGCGTTGAGCTGTATTGACAAAACCCAATTGGTAATAAACCTCGCTCGTCACAAGCGGCAAAGTAAAGTCACGCTGAAAATCGGGTAACAACCCTTGCGGATCACGTTGAAAGAAATCAAACATGTGATCGCTCATTTGGCCTGTCTTAGCTAGAGCCAAATTAAGATCGGCCACTGACATCGGAGTATTGGGCGACTTTTTTTGAGCTTTCTGAATTACCTTATCCCATTGTTTGGAGCGAATAAGAAAATCGTAGTTCATAATCTCTTCCTTTTGCTTGTTGTAGCCATTGTAAAGAGCAAAAACAATAAGCAAGACGACACCTACAAATTGGGCTGTGGTACAAAAGAACGCATGTTTCTTCATGTCAGGAATAACAACAAACAGAATAGGAACAAGCACAACAGAGATCCATATATAAAGGTAGAACCCTACCCCAACTATCGGAAACCTATACCAATCGAATCCCCAATACAGTCTATTAAGAGGTGCCTGAACGAAAAACGAACAGACGTAAGGCAGAAAAGCAGCAATCAACACCCCTCCTACTGTACCGATAATAGCACTGGTAGATGCATTCTCAAAATAAAAATACTCGATGATAATCGAAAGAAAGATGAATACCACGTACACACCACCAACCATCACATACAGCAAGGGAGCAAAAACGATAAGATAGACCATTCGGGTCCAACCGTTTTCTATAAGCATATAAAGAGATGCAGCCAATAATGTTATAATCAGCCCGGCAACTCCTGTCATCATGGTATTCTCGTCGCAAAGCATATTCCAATAGATAATGGAAGGTATAAACGTCAGCAAAGTCCAATAGGATTGTCTCTTCATCATAGTCGATAAAAAAAGAATCAGCTCTTGGATAATCACTAATAAGACAGCTATAATAAGGGCTCCTAATTTGGGATAATAAAAGAACTGAGTCAAGAAGCTCCCCAGATATGCAGCCAATCCTCCAATATGATAAGACATTTGGGTAAAATAGTCGCCAGTAAACAGAAACAATTGATATTGCTCTTGATAATAAAGATGATATTGATAAAAGAAGGCAAAGAATGTGAACACTGCCAAGCCAAATACTAGTGAGAATATTTGATTTATATATTGTTTCATGACTATTTTATATGTATGTTATTTAAATTTTTCATTTTCTTTTTTCATCAATCGTTCAATGTCGACCGCATTAAACGACAATTTGCCTTTCGATAGTTCGGGAATATTGAACGATTTGAGATTGTCATCATAGAATGTCGGGTACTTTTGTGGCAAGACAAAAGGTTTGTGAGCTTTACCCGCACGATCTATATAGCAGAAATATGGTTTGCCATAAAGGCCATCATCGCGTTTGCTGGCAAAGACTAACCAGCGGCTATTCGAGGACCAACTATGATAAGTGTCGGAACGATTAGAATTGACAATGGCAAGCCTATCGATTGCTCCGGTTTTCAAATTTATCATCTGTAAGTCTGCCTCACGATGCCAAATAGGAAAAGTTCCATAATCGGCAACGGTATAGACCAACCATTTACCGTCGGGCGACACTTTAGGATGACAAACGGAGTGTCCCTTTAACCGAGCATTGTATATAGTATCGACCTTAGTGCCGAAAGTATGATTCGCCGCATTGAATGAAATACGACAAAGACTATATTTCAATTTCTTAATTTCTTTGGGTAGATTAACTCTCCTGGCCGCACAGAAATAGATGTATTTACCATCGGCCGAGAAGGTCGGGAATGTTTCTAAAACAGTACTATCCGAAAGTTGAGGACAACTGTAAATAGTACTGTGATCGAAATCGGCAACAAAGATATCCGATTTGGTATCATATACTTCAAGCCGTTTGCTATCTACCGCATGAAAAGCAGGGATAATAATGTTTGAAGAGAAAACGCCATATCGTCCGGAAGGATGAAATCCGGCATAAACACCGGCCGAAATCATCTGACTATTTTTAATATTCAGTTTACGCAACTTACCATTACGGTTGAGTATCGTACCGCCGTTCTTCCCGCGAACATAAAATAATGAAAGCTTGGGATCCTGATTGCCATATACATGGCAATTCATACAACTATTATCAACTAAATTATGATCGCAAATAACATGTTCTTCAAAGTTTTCCACACAACGTTCTATCAGTTGAAGATGATTCCACACTTCATAGTCAGGTTCAATGAGACGGTAGCTAAGGTAAGGATCTATTTTATCTGTCGCAATCTGCCACTTGAATGTCCGATATTGCACCCATCGGCCATTGATACGCGCAGAAACTTTAACATCCGCCGTTTTTCCTTTTGCCTCATTCATGAATTTCTTCCAAGCAACGATCGGAAAACATATCTCATGCCCTCTCTTATTTACTTGAAGTACACTTTCACCACACCGAGCCATAACTTCTATAGCATCCGCATCGTTACGGAGTAAGAAATTGAGAGGAGCAATATTATAAGGGATTGTAATATCTGTATAATCGGGATACATAGGAGGCAATGCCGACACTTTGTTAGCATCCTTAGGCCGAGGAGTACATGCGGCAAATATAGCAATCACCCCAACTAATATATAACAAAACTTTGTTTTCATCTTTTATTAATAAAATGAAAATAATACCAGTAAGTATGTCCGAACTTATCTCGCAAAGCCCAGCGATTGCCGTTAGTTTGAACATAGATGGCAGTATACTCATTAAATTCTTTCAATAATCCACTTGATATATGATATTTGGCACAATCTTCGGGCTTGGCTTTCGTCCCTGCCAGATAAATCAATAAAGCCTCTTGGTAAAGGCGTTTTGATCGCAACAAATAGAATGTATCATAATCTTTTTTGAACGATGAGATATCCTTCCTCAGCAAATCATCACACAATAAATAATCGAGAGCTGTAACATTTTGAGGATTAGAGCGGAGCAATCCCGTCAAGATCAAGCGATAATCTCCTGCGCCTCTCAATGTATCAAGACGATTGACGTATTGTCTTTTTTGTTGCAACATATCTTTTACTATAGGAGTCTGCGAACCGGGCATACGCGCAGCCGACCATTTACGGTAAACAAATGTCTTTTGCAATATTCGAAGATATTTCAGTGCGGCGGCAGTATCATTATTTACAAGATTCACTTCCGCCAAACGCTTTATCATTCGAGCATTCCTATTTTGAAAAGAAAAGACATTTGCCAGCATAGCAGAATGTTCATCGAATGTCATATCACCACATAGATTAAACACTTCACCACCGATATACAAATCAATCATTGAAGCATTCGGTCCCAATTTCATAAACAAGCCATAAGGCTGCTGCTTTATATTCAGGAGACTATCGGACAATAATCCTCGTCTAGCTTGAACCAAATTATAGAAATAGGAAACTTCCGGCAATGAAGCATCCGATTGATGAACGATCTTCAGTACTTTATCATAGTTTCCGAAATAATATTCATTATCTAAAGCAAGTATCTTTTCCAGAGTGAAATTGGGTTTCTGGAAGTTGCCTACACCCGGATAACTCAAACTTGTCTGCCAAGTGAGCAAATAATGTGCCCGCATAAAAAGCGGGAAACCAACAGCAAGCACAAACAAGACAAGTTTTATCCAACCCTTTGGTTGGCCGATATCATGAAGAACAACCAACAAGACAAAAACAAAGCACCCATAGCCAAACATCCAATATCCCAAGATAACAAATAGAACGGCAACGCACCATTTGGCCCATTCTTTAAGTATCAAACAATAGAATAGAAACAGTCCCATTGAACCGATGAGAGCAACAGCAGACGATAATCGATAATCGGCACGCAAATAAAAGACCGCCTCGACAGTCATTACAATAAGAGCAATCAGAAAAGAAAATCGCCCACACATACAGCGTTCGAAACTTCTGCGGGTAAAATCACCTAACAGTAGCAGCACTACGGTTAAAATAGCAGCCCCTGCAAATTTATAATAAAAGAATTGCGTCAGAAAGTCTCCACCCATACATGCTAACCAAGCAGGCTTGCTAAAATAAGTACTCAGATAATCGGTAGAGAATAAAAACAGCTGAGTCTGCTCTTTATAAAAAAGATGGTAAGAATAGAAACCTTGGAAAAACACAAAGCAAGCAATTGCCCATAAAGCGATTATTGCATAAGTGTAGTCTATAGATAAACGGTTTCTCATAATCAGATAAATTTAAAGAGAAAATCAATAGATTCTTATTTCTTCCCCTCAAATAAAGGTTTCAAGCGTGTTTTATCAGCAGGAGAAAGCCAAAATGAATATTGGCTATATAAAAACTTACCAAATGTATTCCTCTTTTGTTGTTTCAGTAATTTAATACTAAAATTCTTCATGTCTTTGTCTGCCGAATCCATCTTGGAAACCCAATTCAAAGAATCTTTCACTGAATGTCCAGTTCTAACAGCCACATAAGCTTTTCGCGCCATTTGCATAAATGCGATCTGTTTATCTTTCCAAAGTTGAAGTGCGTCATTCTGAGGAGTTCCTTTAGCAACACTATTCTTGTCGATAGAGACTTTAATAACTCCCTTTTCGGTAATAACCAATAATTCTTGCATTTCCAATCGATACAAAGGTTTCATCCTAAGAATAGAAATTCTTTCCGTATCTCCCTTAAACTCAAAGTATCCGTTTTTTATCTTAAAAGAATCGACATTGGTACGATTTGCATTCTCCATAGGAACTAAATATATCCACTCTCCATCATATTTATGCGAAGGTAATGTACCTTCTATGGTATATAGAGATTTCCCTGTACAAGATAAAAGACAAACGAAGGCAAACAGATATATTAAGTTTTTCATAATTATTTTAGAATATGTGTTGAGTATACAAAAGTACATATTTTATTTTAAAAACAACTCAATATTCAGTATTTCATCAGCTTTGGTTTATAAACTATCACTTTTCAGGATTTCAACTGATTCTGAAAACACGGAGCTATACTATTTTATCTATTTTCAGTATTCCCTCTCTGCCGACCATAACTCTATAACGATAATAGTCGGTAGTAACCCCTTGATATCGACACTGGATAATATAATTGAGGTAATAGACCTTTGGAGCTTTAATACTCTGATATTCTTCTTTCCCGAGACTAACGAATACAGGCACATTAGGATTGTCCATTTTGCGCATAAACTCAAAAAGATTTATTCGGATAATATCATTCACACCGGCAAAAGGGTAGTGATTTATTCTATTTATATTGGTTTTGTTAAGGCGCACTTTTTTGCGATATAGCATTATCTGCTCATCTATACCTCGGCGAGTTTCTAAGAGTGAGGTACGACCTCTTTTTTCCTTTACCTGTTCGGGCAATTTATTGGACGTAATATAATCAAATCCTTCTTTACACCAACCTAATCCCTTTTCGTGAATGCTCATGATTATCTTATAATCAAAGAATTTACTTCCCATTTTATATGCAAAATAATATCGTATCAACTCCTTTATACGATCCTTGAACATATAACTTACAACCAAAGCAATGAAAAGCGGCAAGGTGAAATTTCCAAATGTCCTTTGAAACGAGAAAGCAATGACAGTAGCAAAAGTCATTGAAATACCTGCGGCGAACATAAAAGCCACCTGCTCAATAAAAAACGTATTATGCCTTTTTTGAGCTTTCAGATAGAGATTACTCTCTGCATATTTTTTCAAAAGTCCGGCATTATGAACAAATTCCCTATTATTATCGTCATCATCAACCCGAATAGAAAGATATCCTTTTTTCTTTTTGTACACCAATTCTTTATCCAGCAATACAAAGAGCTCTTTATGAAGATGTTCCCAAACAACTTTTCGATATTCCTTCAAATAATTGGCCAACAAGAATAAATGCTGTTCGGTAACATTTGAGATAAATTCATCTGCACACCGATAATATCCGTCTATCGAAACATCTATATTTTCATCTACATCCTGCTGTAATGACCTAAACTGCAATAATACGCTATTCACAGAGTTTATCAAATTCTTTGCCAACTGCAAATGTTCATTGGTCTTTTCGAAGCAGATTCCTTCATAAGCATTTCGGATAGCACTTTTATAGATAGAAGCATAAAGTTTGGCTTGCGATTCGAAATTCTTCAAAACCTTTTCTGAAGTATTAGAAGAGGCTTTTAAATATGCACTTTTGAGCAATAGAAATGGCATATTATTCTCTTTGGCCATATCAGCTAAACTGAATACCGGAGTAATAAGTCGCATGTGAGAACGGACATCCTTATAAAATAATTCTTTCGGATAGGTACGCCTATTAATGTCTAAACTATCAGGAATAAACATCCAAGTATTCATCACAAAATCGCTCTTTGGCATTTTTTGCAGAGCAACATACCCAACTTTGAGTTCTATGGTATATTGATCGTGTATTTTGGCCTGAACATCTATCATACCCTATTTTTCCAATTCTTATACGGATTCTTTATCAAACAGGAGTTATAATACCGTCTATCACCTGTCACCTCTTCTCCCAACCAAGAAGGACGTACAAAAGAGGCATTCTCGTCGAGCAATTCTATCTCTGCAACCGTGAGTCCTTCGTTATCTCCATAAAATTCGTCCACTTCGTAAACATAGTCTCCCGCTCGGACCAAATAACGAGTTTTATCTACAATACCGGGTTCACAAAGTTGCAAAAGGTCATGAACATCATCAACTGATATTTCTGTTTCCCACTCAAAGCGACTTGTACCAGCATCATTACTTTTACCTTTTACAGTAATATAACCTTTATCATCCATAGCACGTACCCTCACAGTGCGACCGGTAGCTGAAGACAAATAACCCTGTATGACATGTACGGCTTTAAATGCTTCTTTCTTAAAAGTATCGTCAACGACTAAAAATTTTCTTTCTATCTCTACAGACATATAGGCTTATATATATTGATTTAAATACAAAAGGACCAACACACAAAGATGTTTTGCCAAAAATAACATATTTCCAACACATATCCAAAAGGAGAATAAAAAAAGTCGGATACACTATCAATATAGCATATCCGACATATTAATTATAGAAGATACTCTTAATACTCCATATTTGCCAAGCGCTTATAGTTGTTATAACGCCATTGAGCATTCTCTTTGGCAGCTTCAAACAACTCATCAGCTTCTTGCGGGAACATCTTTTTTACTGATAGATAGCGAACCTCACCAGCCAAGAAATCTTTGAAATCATCCCAGTTAGGTTCTTTACTATCGAGTATAAATGGATTCTTTCCTTCATTCTCCAACATTGGATTATAACGCCATAGATGCCAGTAACCACATGCAACAGCCTTTGCTTCTTCAGCTTGGCTCTTACCCATTCCAGCTTTCAGTCCATGATTAATACAAGGAGAATAAGCTATAATAACACTAGGACCATTATAAGCCTCAGCTTCGCGGAACGCCTTTAAGGTCTGAGCCTGATCGGCACCCATCGCAACCTGAGCAACATAAACATAGCCATATGTCGAAGCCATCAAACCAAGATCTTTCTTACGGATACGTTTGCCTTGAGCTGCAAACTGAGCAATAGCTCCAAGTGGAGTAGCTTTTGAAGCCTGACCTCCTGTATTGGAATAAACTTCCGTATCAAGAACCAGGATATTAACATCTTTACCTGTAGAGATAACATGGTCTAGACCACCGTAACCTATATCATACGAAGCACCATCTCCACCAATAATCCACTGACTACGTTTAGCTAGATACTGCTGCAATGAAGCGATTTCTTTGCAGAACGAACATTTATCTTTTGCAGCCTCAACTACTGGAATAATTTCTTCGGCTAAAGCTCTAGTCTTATCGCCATCATTATAATTATCAATCCAGCTTTGGAAAAGTTGTTTAGTTTCCTCTGGAGTATTTTCAGCGGCAATTGCACCTTTCATCAATTCAGCAAGACGATCGCGCATCTTTTCAGAGGCAATTTGCATACCAAGGCCGAATTCACAGAAATCCTCGAAGAGAGAATTGGCCCAAGCAGGACCGTATCCCTTTGCGTTAGTTGTATAAGGAGTAGAGGGTACAGATGCTGAATAGATAGAAGAGCAACCTGTTGCATTGGCTGCCATTTCGCGATCGCCAAAAAGTTGAGTGATTAATTTCACATAAGGAGTCTCACCGCAACCGGAGCATGCACCAGAGAACTCAAACAAAGGAGTTGCAAACTGAGAGTTTTTCACATTTGCCTTAATGTCAACCAAATGTTGTTTTGTCTTGACATTGTTTGAACAATATTCCCAATTCTCAACTTCGCCCATTTGACTTTCAAGATGAGCCATAACAAGAGCTTTACCACCTTTCTTCGGGTTTCCGGGACAAACATCCGCACAATTGCTACAACCCATACAATCCAATACATCCACTTGAATACGGAAAGTCATACCATCAAATGCTTTGCCAACGGCTTTCAACTGATCAAACTTAGCACCTTTCTGCTCTTCAGCATCAAGAACAAAAGGACGAATTGAAGCGTGAGGACAAACATAAGAACAACGGTTGCATTGAATACAATTTTCAGGATTCCAAACGGGAACAAAAGCAGCAACACCACGTTTTTCATATTTAGATGTTCCTACTTGCCATGTACCATCTTCAATTCCTTTGAAGGCCGATACAGGAAGCTTGTCGCCATCTTGAGCATTAATAGGACGAACAACTTCGTTAATAAAAGCAGGATCATTGTTTTGCTCCGCAGCATCGTCAGCCAAATTAGCCCATGCCTGATCAACATGAAGTTTTTTGTATTCGCCACCACGATCAACAGCTGCATAATTCTTATTTACAACATCTTCACCCTTCTTGCCATAAGATTTAACGATGAATTTCTTCATCTGTTCTACAGCTAAATCGACAGGGATAACTTGCGTAATGCGGAAGAACGCAGATTGTAAAATAGTATTGGTGCGATTACCCAAACCTATTTCCTGAGCAATTTGAGTCGCATTGATATAATAAACGGTAATATTTTTCTGAGCAAAATACTTCTTAACATTAGTAGGCAAATTCTTACTCAGCTCTTCTTCATTCCAAATGGTATTCAGCAAGAATGTACCGTTAGAACGAAGTCCAGCCGTAACATCATACATTCTCAAATATGCCTGAACATGACAAGCCACAAAATTAGGAGTATTTACCAAATAGGAAGAACGGATCGGCGCATCACCGAAACGCAAGTGCGAACAAGTAAAACCTCCAGATTTTTTAGAGTCATATGCAAAGTAAGCTTGACAGTGTTTATTTGTATTATCACCAATGATTTTTACAGAATTCTTATTTGCTCCAACAGTTCCATCTGCACCTAAGCCATAGAATTTAGCTTCGAACATGCCTTCGCCTCCCATAGCAATCTCTTCTTCTTGAGGGAGAGAAGTGAAAGTTACATCATCAACAATACCAATAGTAAAATGATTCTTCGGCTCATTCATCTTCAGATTATCATAAACGGCAAGAAGTTGAGCAGGAGTAGTATCCTTAGAACCTAGTCCATAGCGCCCACCAACAACTAGTGGAGTATCAGGTCTGCCGAAATAGCTATCCTTTACATCCATAAACAAAGGTTCACCATTGCTTCCCGGTTCTTTGGTACGATCGAGGACGGCAATACGTTTACAAGTTTTAGGCACAGCCTCCAAGAATCGCTCTGTAGCAAAAGGACGGAATAAATGTACCTCAACAATACCAACTTTCTCACCTTTGGTATTAAGATAATCAATCACTTCGCGGGCAGCCTCACAAACAGAACCCATTGCTATTATAACACGATCAGCATCAGCAGCTCCATAATAATCAAATAAATGATGAGAACGTCCAGTAATTCTACTAATCTCATCCATATATGCCTGAACAGTTTCTGGAATTGATTCGTAAAAGCTATTAGAAGCCTCTCTGTGTTGGAAGAAATGATCTGGATTCTCAGCCATGCCACGAGTTACAGGATGTTGAGGATTCAATGCACGAGTCCGAAACTCTTCAACGGCCTTCATATCGACTAGCGGAGCTAAGTCATCATTTTCAAGACATTCAATTTTTTGAATTTCATGAGAAGTACGGAACCCATCAAAGAAGTTAATGAAAGGAACACGAGTTTTAATTGTAGCAAGATGAGCCACTCCAGACAAATCCATAACCTCTTGAACAGAGCTTTCACAAAGCATCGCAAAACCTATTTGACGACAAGCCATTACATCTTGATGATCGCCGAAAATACAAAGAGCATGACTGGCGAGAGAACGAGCAGACACATGAAAAACACATGGCAAAAACTCTCCAGCAATCTTATACATATTAGGTATCATTAAGAGCAAACCTTGGGAAGCGGTATACGTAGTAGTCAGTGCACCAGCTTGCAATGAGCCGTGAACTGTTCCGGCTGCTCCAGCTTCAGACTGCATTTCTTGCAGTGTCACTGTCTCTCCAAAGATATTTTTACGTCCTTGAGCAGCCCACTCATCAACATGTTCAGCCATCGGTGAAGATGGAGTGATCGGATAAATAGCTGCTACTTCGGTAAACATGTAAGATACATGTGCCGCAGCTTCATTTCCATCACACGTGATAAATCTCTTCTGTTTAGTCATAATTATTATTATTAAATAAATTTTTAATACAAAAAGCCAAAAAGCCAAAGAGGAATCAAATTATTCTCTCCGGTCTCTATATCATCTTTCAAATAAAATACATTCTTACGGAACTTTTCTCTTACTCTTTTATAATTCATCTTGAATTCATACTTATCATCAATAATAAAAGAAGCCCCCTTATCGCCTTCATTTACCTGATGATCCCTCCAAAGGGTATTAACAATAAAAGTATTATATATATCTGACGGTGTGCTTTCATAAGGATATATCGTATACATCAGATTCGAATTATGGAGCAAAACTCTTGCCGGTTTCTTCGGAAAAGATTCACCCGATATATACACCATATTTATAAGACGAGCGTCCGCCAAATATTTAATGTAGTTCATCACCGTTGCCCTTGATGTATGTATGTCAGTAGCAAGCTGACTAACGTTTGGAGCTTTCGGTCCCGCTATCGCCAATCGATAAAACAATTCTTTTATTTTAGACAGATATTTTAGTTCTATCTGCTTTATCAATAAAATGTCTACTTCGATCATCATATTCATCGTTTTCAACAAATTCTCCGAATAGTTTCGTTTCTCCAAGAAGAACGGATAATAACCATGATGCAGATAATCTTTAAAATAATCCAAAGGATTAACTTTCGAGAGAATTTCTTTAGAAAGACGCTTATGAGACTTCAAAATATCTTCAAAAGTGTACGCTGATAAATCCAACCCCGCTTTTAGATTCAAGAATTCTCTGAAAGAAAAACCTGATAAGTTATAACTCTTCACAATACCATTAAGCTCTGGATTTTCTTCTTTCAAACGCATCACTGATGAACCGGCAAAAACAATTTTCAAATCTGGGAAACGATCATAACACTCACGCAATTCTTTACTCCAACAAGGATGTTTAAATACCTGATCAATTAACAAGACTTTTCCCCCTTGCCGTTGAAAATAATCGGCAAAATCAACGATACTATGACTCGAAAAATAAAAATTATTCATATTAATAAACAAACATTCTCTGTTCGTTCCGAACTTTTCTTTTGCATATTCCAACAAGAAAGTAGTCTTTCCTACTCCACGAGCACCTTTAATGCCTATTAAACGATCATCCCAATTGATCTCATCCATCAAATGTCTTCGAACCAATGGTTTAGTATGCTCTATCAAATAAGTATGTGTACGAAAGATTGATTCCATAATACCCTATTCTTCAAATCGTTTGCAAAGATACATTTTAATATTTAATTTTGTCATCTCCAGATTGCATTTTTTTGTTTTTATTTAAAATTATAACTAAAAGAAATGCATCTTGCATGAAGAGTCTATATATTTGCAATAGATTCCAACAGAATGAAGAAGAAACGAGAATATTTATATCATTTTAATCCAGGACATGATATGGCATTAGCAAACGGAGAAGCGACTTTTATTCCGCCATTAGCCATACAACAAATGCAGCGAGATCTATCTTTACTACCCATATGGCATGCGGCGAATAATGGGACTGTGCTAAGCGAAGATCCTTTTGCCATAGATTTTATAACAAAGCTACGATCTATATTTCCCGCATTTAACCAGCGCCACATCAAAGTTGTATCTCCTACTAAGCTTCCTGAAATACTTCAATCATCAGATGCTGTATGGGACATTGAGCCTTGGGGATGGGATTGGGCCGAAAGAGCTTATTTGCGACGTTGCGGAGTTCCTGATTCTTTTATCTTATCAAACGAACAAATAGAAGATATTATTCATCTATCCAATCGACGAACCGCTGTCGACATATTACCTCACCTTCAAATTAACGACCACTATATTGGCGAATCACACTATTATAATACTATTTCTGCATGTCTTCAATTTACGAGATCCCACGCAACATGTGTATTTAAAGCTCCCTTATCAGGAAGTGGAAAAGGTCTCAATTGGTATCGAGACGGTAAATATTCGTCCCCATTTGAACGTTGGTGCCATCGTCAATTATCTCTTCAAGGTGGGGTCGTTTGTGAACCGATATACGACAAAATATATGATATGGCAATTGAAATACAAATTGATTATTCAGGAAAAGCATATTTTCTCGGATATTCTTTTTTCAATACCACTTCAACAGGGGTATACCGCTACAACCTTCTTGTTCCGGATAACTATTGCTCCGAAACATTATACATGAAGCACATACATAGTGAATTACTTCCTCATCTACTCACTGAAATAGAAAAAATGTACGGAGGCCATTACATTGGCTGTATAGGTATTGACATTATGATATGCCCAGATAAAGCCGGACAACCAACTCTTATTCATCCCTGTGTTGAGATAAACACACGCTTAACAATGGGAATTCTGGCACATAACCTATACAACCAATACATTTCCCGCCAACACCAAGGAGAATTTCATATAGATTATCACCATAAAGAAGGCGAGGCACTCGTCTTCGATCAAAAAATGCAACAAAAACATCCTTTAGAGACAGAGGGGGCATATATATCCAAAGGATATCTTTCTCTAACACCAATATACAGACACACACACTCTCAAGCTTGGATTATTATAAAATGAAATAATATAGCCACAGCAACTCAACTGTTTATTTAATATATAGAAAAAGCTCATTAAATCAATTTATTTAAGAACTAATAATTAAAACAGATATTTCCGAACTTAATATTTTAATATCTTTTGTCTATTTAATCAAATAATAATTACTGTCTAATAAACAATAATAAGTAGATAATATAGAAATCTACAAAGCAATGATTTAAAACAAAATAAAACATTGTTAATATTAGAAGCTGTTTAAAAATTAATCGTAATATTTATTAAGCATGATTTTACAGAAAGCCAATTGCACCATAGCCACAGCTGTTTCTGCATGATACTCGTAGTCAATCGTAAGCCTTCTGAAATTTTCAAG
>JAYRGW010000028.1:0-44706 GCA_041907665.1 Bacteroidaceae bacterium | reverse complement strand
CATTCCGAACAGAGAAGTTAAGCCCCGCCGCGCCGATGGTACTGCCCGCAAAGTGGGAGAGTAGGTCGCCGCCGTTTTAGAAGGAAAGGTTCCGGTAATGCCGATCAGGCTGCCGGAACCTTTTTCTGTTTTATCATACTAACCTCCGAATATCTCGACATCCGCTCCAATCCGGGCTCAAGATAATCTTTGTCGTCTCCCACCGTATCACACCATACGTACTGCATTGCGGTAGCTTAATATATGAGTGGCGAACCTGAAAAAATGACCTTTGAAGAAATATAGAGAGTATTTGAAAAAATATTGATGACAAAAGAGGTAGATGTAAAAACTGTTGTATAAAATGAAGTACTTCTCTAAAGAAATGAAGCACATCGTATATGTATAAATCGGCTTCTCAGCTACCTGTATGGATACATTTAGACCGAGTCTAAATAGAGCTCTATTGGAAATAACGTTTCTACAATATACTCCAGACTCGATTACAGGACCTCTTTTCGCTGGCGTTGTATTAGGCGCATTGTAAACTCGCTGTGGTACAGTACTATATGGTGTCATGCGGGAGTGACAAAGGTTTGAAATACTATTTCTTTAGGGATATTAAACCTAATGGATTTGTTACATATTTTTAGTTATTTCAGTTCCTCCAAAAAATATATTTCTGTCGGTGAGCTTGATTCAGTGTGGTCAGATAAGAAGCCTTTCATCTTCTTATATATAATAAATCAATTATCTAAAAGTTAGGATGTTGTGTGATATGGAATTTTTTGGAAGTGATTATTCTCTTATAATGTTTCATCATCAGGTTCTGCATGAACGATTATTTCGCATCTTGGTATAACCATACTTATATCTTTCTCTATTCCGTCACAAATTTTATGCGTAGTTTGTAAATCCAGCTCTGATTTGAAGTGCACATTTACTTTAATGAATGTATCAGCACCGGCAACTCTAATCTTTAAATCGTGATAGCTCTTTATGGCTGAATTTGATTTCAATTTTTTTTCTACTGCTTCCGTAATGCCTTCTGGAACTTTATCCAATAAAATGTCAATTGCCTTTTTACCTAATTTATACGAAATATATAATATAATAAGTGCAACGCAGAGTGCTGCAATAGCATCAGCTTTATAATAACCGAAATTTGCAAAAACTAATCCTAACAGAACGACTCCTGAACTAAGAATGTCTGTTGAAAAATGAACTGCGTCGGCTTCTAATGCTTGACTATTATTGTGTTTGGCTGCTTTGAATAGCATTCTTGAACGGCTAATATCAATAATAATTGATGTTATAACAACAATGTAACTCCATATTGAAATTTTAATTTCTATTTCATTAGAGATAAGTCTAAAGATTGCCTCATATATAATCCAGCCGCTTGTGATGACCAATAGAATTGATTCTAAAAAGGCAGAAAGGTTTTCTACTTTTCCATGACCATATTGATGCTCTCTATCAGCTGGTTTATCAGAGATGCTTACTGAAAAATAGGTAATAAGTGCAGCTAACAAGTCTAATAATGAATGAAGTGCTTCTGATAGAATTCCTAAACTGAAAGTTAATAGGCCTACAATGAATTTGAAAAATGTAAGAAACACTGCTGCTAATATGGACGACATTGCAGCTTTCTTTTTATTAATCATAAAGTTCTCTTTTTGTTAAGCAGCAAATATATGAATAATTTTGATTAGTATATTGCCCTATTACTATTTTTCTTATTTCCAACAAAATATTTATATATTAGTTTGGTTTATAAAATAAACTTATATATATTTGTGCCGATATTAAGAAGATGAAAGGGTTCTTTCATCTATTATTTTTACTTCTATGGTTTACGATGTAAACTGATTTGAATAACATTCTTTGATTATACGGCCGTTGATTGAAGCAATAAAGAAAAAGGAGATTTGAAAATGAATTTATGTTTAAAAGTTTTTATGCTGCTTATTTTGCTTGTGTGCCTCCTTACATCAACTCTCGTAGGACAAAATTTGAATATCAAGGTGTCTAGTGTCAGAAATGATAAGGGCAATGTGTTGCTGATGGTTAGTAGAACTGCAAATGGGTGCGAAAACGATTCTATCGCTTCTTCTACCGGTAAGGAGTTTCTTAAACCAATAGTGAGATTACAGAAATCTTGCCATGGCAGTGTCAATTTTGTAATTCCTATGGACGAATTGAAGAAATTGCATTCCGATAAATTTGTTATTTCGGTGTTTCATGATGAGAATGGAAACTATAAATTGGACATGAATGATCAACAACGTCCTATTGAAGGCTTTATTCGACGTATCTATTCAGTAAAGAGCTGGGATGACAACCAGACTGTCCAGTTGAATTTGTATTATCCAATCTCAGAATAGTTTTATCTCTGTGTTATGAATATAATGAATATTGTAAGTTCGAAAGTTAGTAGGAAAATGATTTTCGGTTTGTTTATGGTTTTATCCGTATCACGTGTTTACGGTATGAGGATCATGGTATATAAAACAATTGATATTGAACCAGATAACAGAACTAGTCTTTCGAAAGACAGCATTGTACAATTGAAGGAAGTGGTTGTCAGTACTGGTCGGATCTTTAGAAAATCGGATAGATTTGTATTTCATGTTCCTACAACATGTATGAAAAATTCTGAAGAGTTGTTTCGGCAATTGCCTGGCGTTTATATGAGCGACAAAGATATTTCTATCTATGGCTCTTCCGGAACAAAAGTCTTTATTGATGAGCGCGAGGTGAAACTTTCTGGCGAGTCATTGATAGCATATCTTCGATCTTTATCTTCTTCGGATATTAAACGTATTGAAGTTCAGCCTATGTCGGATGCTTCGCAAAGTGCAAATTCTGTAGGTGGTATTATACATATTTATTTACGAAAGCGTACAGAAAATGGTCTCCAAAGTAATTTAGCACTAGAAAGTCGTATTGCTCCTTCTTTGAAAGATTATCGACCTTCTTTTTCTTTGATGGGGCATCATCGGCGATTAGATTATTATGCGTCGGCGTCTTATATTGGGAGTGTTCATAATAAAGGAGAGTTGGATGTTAATAGAAATTATAGTCAGCCCGATTATTCTTTTTTGAGTAAGAGCTCCCTTTCTGTTCCGTCTAATTATGTTGCTGCTAGAGCAAATGCTGTTTATGCTTTTGACAGCCTTCGGTCTTTTGGAGCAGAGTTCGAATATATATCGAATTTGCAAAAACGTAATAGCGATAATCATACGATTATGACTATTGGCTCTCGTTCCCTAGAGAGTTCTGGGCAGTACATTCAGCCAGATCAGTATCGATTGTATTCTGCTACAATCAATTATCAACAAAAGCTAGATAAACGAGGTTCTTTATTTAAAATATTGGCAGATTATGTTCGCAAGCGTTCAACAAGCAATAGCAACTATGATATTAAGCAATATTGGGTAAATTCGGATACGGTGTATCGCAGTCATTTGATTTCTGTTTACGATGTTGCTTCGGCAGATATATCATTCAAGAAGTGTATTCAAGCGAATAAAACTTTTGTGATGGGAGCAAAATATACGTATACTGATATGAATGATCATTCCAATTATGAGAGTTTGAAACAACAGCAGTGGAGTGATCTACCTGAATTTGCTTACCGATTGCACTATACTGAGCATATTGCCGCGGGATATTTGACGTACGCTTCTCATTGGAACCGTTGTTCAGCAGATATTGGTTTACGTTCCGAATATACAAAAACCGTGAATCATGCTTTGCATGAAAGCAAGAGTTACGTGGATTTTTATCCATTCATTACTTTCAACTATGCGTTTGATGAAATTCAGCGTTGGATGTTATCTTGTCAGTTCGCTCGCAATGTAGAACGGCCTGGCTTTTATGCTCTTAATCCTATTCGTGTACAGACCTCAGAATACAACTATCAGATAGGGAATCCTTTGTTGAAACCTACTTATATTAACAAGGTGAGTGCAACATTGATTTATGATTATCGCTACACTCTGACTCTGGGTTGTAATATGCATCACAATCTGATCAGAGAATTCTGCAAGCAAGATGATGGAAACCCGCAAGTATCATATATTACTTACGCAAACCATCATAGAGAGAATCACTGGTTTATCAATTTAAACGTTCCGTTGCAGCTTTGGACATGGTTGAACCTTACGAACAATATTACTGCCGTTCGACAATGCATTCAGACTAATCCTGGCGATGCTTATAGCAATCATCATTTATTATTTATTCAGTCGGTTGCAGATTTTCGATTATCTTCTTCTCTCTCTGCTGAGTGGGAGTATAATTTTCATAATAAACTTTATTCGGGCAATAGCCAAGTATATTCTCATCAACTTCTGAATTTTTCATTAAAAAAGAAATGGAAAGAAGGGAAGTGGACTTCTACGCTGGGCGTTGATAATATATTGAACGAACACGATAAATACGGCAGCCAAATAGATGCCTACACTATAAATACGGCATACCGTTTGGCTTCTAATGGGAGAATGTTTAAATTTGCAGTTGTATGGAACTTTAATTCCGGCGTAAAAGTGAAACGCCACTTGTTGGAAAATAGTTCTTCTAGCGAACGCAACCGCTTCAATAAATAATAATCAGTTATCTATAAAAAGAAAATTTATTATGGAAGAAAAGGTGTTAACAGAGAAGGAAAGTTTAGAACTTATCTCTCAAATGATTCAAGCCACAAAGAAGAACAGACCGGTTAGTCCGGGCAAAGAACTGTTGTATTGGGGGTATTTTACTTCTATCTTGGCATTAACTATTTATTTGCTGGTTAGATTTACTTCATCTGGTATTTGGTCCTGGGGATGGATGCTTATGTTTGTCTTTTGGGGATTTTCTTTTTTTGTGCATAAAAGAGAGAAAGCGGTTGTTACTTATATCGATAAAACAATTAGCCAAGTGTGGCAAGTACTTGGGTGGATGTTTGTCATTACTTTTTGGGTAGTCGCCATCTTTGGTGCTATTTATGGGCGCGAAGATTTTATATTGATGATGCCCCTGTCTCTTTTGTATTGTGGTTTGGGAGTGTCTATTACGGGTATTATTGTTCGCGAGCCTTGGATGGCTTATTCTCCGCTTCTTTCATTTACTATTTGTTTTTATATGCTTCAAATGTTGGTTATCGGTCATTATGCTACTAATTTATGGAATTTATTATTTGGTCTTTCCTTTGTTGTGACATATATTATTCCAGGACATATAATCAATAAAAAATCGAAAGCAAAATGTTAAGAGATTTAGATCCGTTGCTTCATTCACAATTGCGTTTGGCTGTCGTATCAATTTTAATGTCAGTTGAAGAAGCGGATTTCGTTTTTTTGAAAGAAAAAACCAATTCTACGGCGGGCAATCTTAGTGTCCAGATAGAAAAACTTTCAGAGGCCGGTTATATTGAGGCGAATAGGACTTTAGAAGGAAGACGAACTCGTACGGTATGTCGAATGACAGAGAAAGGACGCCAAGCTTTTGCCAGCTATATTGATACGCTGAAAGATTATTTGAACGTGGGTGGGTAGCCCCCACGTTCAACAACTTTTATTCTGCTGTTTTGTTCTTTAGGATGGGTAGAAATTTATCGTACCTTTTCAATATATCCAATGTCTTTTTGCGAATGGCGTTTTGTTTGAAGTCCCAGAATCTCTTTTCAAAGAAGTACATAAGATCCATTCCGCTAATATTTCCTCCGTTGACATACAACCCACTGTGTCCCAATTGAAGTCCTCGCAACCCTTTTTCTCCTGCAATTTTCGAAGTTATGCTCGATGCCAATGTTGTTGCTCTCGATTGGTCTGTATAATGTAGGGGTCCGTTTAGGGGCTCCCATTGTCCGTTTACTTGGACTATTTTACAGTGAAATATAGGATCCCAATTGTAGGGAGTGCTTGCTTTGTAGGGTGTCATTGTCAAGACGATCTTTGCACGCGTGTTTTGTGGCAGTGTCTCATCAGGGCTGATATTGTTGATTTCTATAGGCTCTAATAAAGGATTGTTGATAATATGATTATCGAAGTGTATGTTCTGGAGCTCATTTTTGTTAAGTTTTATTTCTTTCTTGTCGTTCAGTATACGGTTCAACTTTAATGAATCGGATTTACTCCATTGTGCTTTAACCGATGCCGTAAAAAGGCATAATAATAGCACTACTATTATTTCTTTTTCCCTGTTTGACATAAAAATGTTATCCTGAATTCTTTTTACCACCACCTATATCCACTACTGCAAAGCGGGTTGTTGTAGCATGCTTCGATAGTCCACATTGTTTTGCTGTGATGCTTTGCATGTTCTTCCCACCAACTGCGGTAGCGATTAGCTGCATCTTTTAGTTCGTTATCGCTCAGAAAATAGATTGCTTCATAGTTCTCGGCGTTTGCTACTACCATGTGGCATCCTTTTGATGCTATGTGCCCCAATCGGATACTTTCTACTATCCATAACATGCATTCACCCAATCTTATTTTTGTTTCATAGGCTGTCGATGCTGTTGGAGGCATAGGGAAAGATGGTATCACCGACGTATCGGAAGCATATTTTAATAATGCTGGAATATCGGCTTCTGTGAAAAGCGGAACTTCTACAAACCCTTCCGGACTCTTTGTCTGATAAGTGCCCGATTTTAGCTGTTTGACAAAAGCCTCAACGTCCGGATGATTGTAGTTCACCTTATCGTCGTTGCAATTGCTTAGTGTTAGAATGGCCATGATAGCTACCAATATAAAAAGTGCTTTCTTCATAGTGCCGGTATTTAGAAGTTCATACAGAGACCGCTTTGTAAACTAAAAGCATTATTCTTTTCGGTTCTATACGATGTGTATTTCGATTCGTTGTTAAAATAGTGTGTTATTGTAGGTTCTGCAAAAACTGCAATCTTATTGCTTAAATGATAACGGACACCTATTCCTGCCATAGCTGTAAACTGTATGTTTTCGTTAGCCGAGCTATGAGTTGCCGATACACATTTATCTGCTGATCCACCTGCTGTAGCATAAATATCGACTTTAGAAAGCTTGGCGAGTGTCGCATTGGCTTTAATAGGAATGCTGAGATAATGTAGTGTTTGCGCACCAGAATGCATATAAGTATACTTAATGCCCGATTCGAGTGAGAGCCAATCATTGAGTTGTCTTTCTAATGTAATAGAACCGCCAGTGGGCATTTCAAATTCACCGTTGGCAGGCATCGTCAAGTTCAAGGCTGCTTTGAGTGCCCATTGTTTGTTCGAATTATTGTTGGCGGCTATTAGTTTGTCGGTTGTTTGGGTATTATAGTCTGTATTGTTACCCAGTCCTCCGGCTTGCCATGTATTATTGTTGCGATTGTCCGATGTGTTGTCGGCATAGGTTCCATTGTCTCTTACTCTTACTGTCATGTGAACTGTCACGGTAACGGTAGAATCGTTGTCGCTTTCTGTTGGTTGTTGCTTTCTTGTAGTTGTGGAAGGGCCGATTGATGCCATTTTTGATACTTTTACTTGTGTAGCGCTTGGCGTCTGCTTTGGTTCAATTTCAAGTTTTTGTTTTGAGGGAGCCATTCGCGACATTGATGCCGCTACTTTTGCAATGATCTGATTCGTATTGTCGTTTTTGGGTATGAAGAAAAAAGCGGCTGACGCTGCACCTATTATCAATAGTACCGATGCTGCCGATACGGTACGGTAGAATATAAGCTTGCGCCGTCTTTTCTCACTAAGAGAAACATCATTTTGTATGCTTTCCCAAAAACCGTCGCGTGGTGTAATCTCTGCATTCTCCAAATGGTGCGTGCAGAGTAATTGGGTCAATTCATCGTTTTCTTTCTTTATCATTTCTATACTCATTAATACGGTTCGCTAACAAATACTTGGCGTAATGTAATTGCGATATCGACGAATGTTCTTTAATACCTAGCAGCTCAGCTATTTCCTTGTGTGCTTTGTGCTCAAAGACAACAAGATTGAATACTGTGCGGCAGCCTTCAGGCAGTTCGGCAATAAATTTCATCAATCGTTGTTCGCTTAACGTTTCGTCGGCAGGTGCTTCAACAAGCTCGGGTACATCAGGAATTTCTTCTTCTGGAACGAAAAGTCGTTCTTTAAGTTGCTTTTTCCGTAAGTAGTCGATAGCTTGCGCCATTACCACTTTAGTGAGCCATGTTGAAAGAGATGATTCTCCGCGGTACGTAAATCGAGTAAATATTTTGACAAACGCGTCGTGCAGAACATCGTGCGCCGCTTCCATATCGCCCGTATATCGGTAACATATAGCCAATAACTGCTTGGAATAGGTGGTGTAAAGTTCCTTTCGGGCTGAATTATCTCCCTCCCGACAGCCTTTTATTAGTTGTCTTTCCTTTTCCAATATTACAAATATTACTCGACTCGGGGCTTTTATTGCGCCGTTCGATAGTTTGACGTACGACTATTTGAAATGTTGCAAAGAAAAATCGATTATTTTACGTTTTTTTCGAAAGTGCTTTGCTTTTAACACTTAATAGGCATTTACTAGAGGTTTCATGCTGTGCTATTATTGGCAAAGTTAATAATAATTTTCATCAATGCTTCTTTTTTCCTATTTTTGTAGATGAATAGCATTATTTAATCGATGAAAGCTTTATTATTAGTAGTAGGCAAGACAGTAGACTCGCGCATCCAATCCTTGGTAGATGATTATAAAGAGAGGTTGAAACATTATCTGCCTTTTGAAATGTTTGTTATACCCGAGCTTAAGGCAAACAGAAACTTTTCGTTTGATCAGCAGAAAGAGAAAGAAGGCGAATTGTTGATGAAGTTTTTTCAAGCGGGAGATACGGTTGTACTTCTTGATGAGAATGGTAAAGAATTTAAGTCTACCGAATTTGCCTTGTGGATGCAGAAAAAACAAAACACCGTTTCTAAACGGCTTGTATTTGTTATTGGTGGTCCTTATGGCTTTTCTCCTGAAGTTTATGGAAAAGCTAATGACAAAATTTCTCTTTCGCGAATGACTTTTTCTCATCAAATGGTGCGGCTAGTCTTTATAGAACAGCTCTACCGGGCTATGACTATATTGCATGGAGAACCATATCATCACGAATAATATCGCTTTATGACATCTGTTCTTGGTGAATTTAATAACATATACTTTTCAATTTTTTCGCTACTCTTTCAAACGTCATCGCTTGCAAGTTCAACACTTCTGCATATTATTGGGTCCCTCTAATTTCTACTACTTTTTATAACACCATTTGACATCCAATTGTGCATATCTGAAAAATAAAAGAAGTCATCTTTACACTGAAAATTAAACGAATAGCTACTATTAAACAAATATCTATATCCAGCAAAATTGTCGTATGTTAGTTTTTTCGGTGACGTCCTTAAGTTTTTCTAAAAACGTATGGACGTTATCATTTTTAGGAGCATACGACGTTTTTCATTTGTTTTTATTGCATTTTGGTCTGATGACAGATCGTGGGGATTATGGTTTGTATGTTCGTCGAAGAACTCTTTATCGGTAGGTTGTAAGTCTTGCTTTTTTATATTATGGGAAAATAAAACTAAAGAGGAGAAGATCTTTTTGGTACAATCTTCTCCTCTTAGTAATATCTATTTGCTATATGTTCTATAACAATGATTTAGGATCTACAAATGGCTTTTTGTAAAGGTCGGCTACTGCTTTGAAAGTAACTTTTCCTTCTACTACGTTCAATCCTTTCAGCAAAGCATCGTCACCCTTGCATGCTTCTTTCCAGCCTTTGTCTGCCAAAGCTATGGCGTATGGCATTGTAGCGTTGGTTAGAGCTAGGGTTGATGTATATGCAACAGCGCCTGGGATGTTGGCTACTGCATAGTGGACGATACCGTCGATTACGTAAGTCGGTTCTGAGTGTGTTGTAGGATGAGATGTCTCGAAACAACCGCCCTGATCAATAGCAACATCTACCAAAACAGAACCTTTTTGCATCAGTTTCAACATGTCGCGAGTGATGAGGTGAGGAGCTTTATCTCCAGGAATCAATACGCTACCGATAACCATATCAGTGGTTGGAAGTTCTTTACGAATGCTGTGTTCGGTAGAGTAGAGGGTGTGTACGTTTTGAGGCAACACATTCTGAATGCTTCTAAGAAGAGGCAGGTTGATGTCGGTGATAGTAACGTCTGCGCCCATACCGGCTGCGATAAGTGCCGATGCAAAGCCTACATGACCAGCCCCAAGAACCAATACTTTGGCAGGTTTAACACCCGGAACGCCACCTAGCAAGATACCTTTACCTCCTTGTGGCTTTTCTAAGAAACGTGCACCTTCTTGAACTGCCATACGGCCTGCTACTTCGCTCATCGGAATAAGTAAAGGTAGCGAACGATCGGCTTTCTGAACCGTTTCGTATGCCAAACATACAGCTCCTGATTTTACCATTGCATCAAAAAGAGGCTCGTCTGAAGCAAAGTGGAAATAGGTGAATAATAACTGGTCTTTTTTGATAAGTTTATATTCGGGTTCGATAGGTTCTTTCACCTTTATAATCATTTCGGCTATTTTGTAAACGTCCTCGATGGTTGGTAATATTTTAGCACCTACCGCTGTGTATTCTTCATCTGGGAAACCGCTGTTTTCGCCAGCTCCTTTTTGTAAATATACAGTATGACCATGTTTTACGAGCACTGAGACGCCTGCCGGGGTCATACCGACGCGGTTCTCGTTGTTTTTAATTTCACTTGGGATACCAATAATCATAATTTTCTTTTATTTTAGAGTTAAACATGGTGCAATATTACAGAAAAATTAAATTCAATATTCAAATTTTTATGTTTTTTTTCGCTATATATTCAGTATATTTGCGCTGTCAAATGATGGAAATAATAAAATGAAATATTATATAGCTTGCTTACTAATAATCTTGAACTTTTTTGCCGGTTTTGCTTCGAGTTTGAAACCTTTTCGCCCTAAATTATTATCACCTCTCAACATTCCTTTGGTATTGAGTGGTAATTTTGGAGAGATAAGATCAAATCACTTTCATAGCGGTATTGATATAAAGACTCAACATCGGATAGGTTTGCCTGTTTATGCTATGGCCGACGGCTATGTATCGCGTGTTCGAGTTACTGCAGGTTCGGGATATATGCTTGATATTGCATACGCACATGGTATTTCTTCTATATATCGTCATCTGGATGGTTTTGTAGATGCAATCTCTGCTTTGGCTAGAGAAGTACAGTATCGTCGTCAGAGTTGGGAAGTCGATTTTGCATTGGCACCTGGCAAGTTTCCCGTTAAAGCCGGACAACAAGTCGCTTGGAGCGGTAATACTGGTTTCTCTGGAGGACCTCATCTTCATATGGATATGTATCGAACGGCCAGCAAGGAGTATATCGATCCGCTGCCTTTCTTAAAACCTTATATAAAAGATCATCGCAAACCCCAGGCTGTCAGTCTTCAGATATTTCCGGTCGAAGGGCAAGGCGAAGTGAATGGAACTTTTCGTCCTCATATTTTTGCATTCGGCAATACGATTAATGCCTGGGGCAAGATTGGAATTGCTGTGAAGGCTTTCGATCATATAGATGAAACGTGGTATTGTATGGGTGTGCGCTATGTGACATTGCTTCAAGATGGAAAGAAAATATTCAGCAGCGACATTAAATGCTATTCACCTGCCGAAGCCAAAATGGTTTACTCGTGGACTTACAATGGCTATATGAAGTCGTTCATCGATCCTGGCAATACGCTGCGCTTTTTGAAGGCATACAATCGGAACGAAGGATATGTGACGGTGAATGAAGAACGTGATTATCATTTCGAATACGATTTGTGTGATGTGTTTGGTAACCGTTCGTCATATAAATTTGTTGTTCACGGCAAACGTCAACCGATTCCGAAAGCTCCTGTTCAGACGGGTGTCCTTTTGGCATGGAATAAGACAAATTATGTAGTGCGTCCCGGTATGGCACTGATTGTTCCCTTTGGTGTACTTCATGAAAATGTGTATCTTAATTATAAATTGATACCTTCTACTTCCGGCGTTTCTTACAAATATCAGCTTAGTTATCCTCCTGTACCTATGAGCGGGACGGCTGATCTTGAAATAAAATTACGTAAACGTCCTGTCGCCGATATTAATAAGTATTATATAGCCAAGTGGGAAGGCAACGTCCCTGTATCTACCAATAATAGGTCGGTGCAGAAAGATGCGATTGTAACCAAAATTAAAGCCCTCGGAACTTTTTCTTTGATGATAGATCAGAAACCACCCCATATCATGCCTGTCGACGAGCGTTCGTGGAGCCGTGGTAAACTCGTCTTTTCTATTACCGATGCACAAAGTGGTATAAAGAGTTATCATGGCTATATTGATGGGCACTTCGCCATATTCGATCGGACAGTAAAAAATACACTTGTCAAATGCAATATTGACTCTACGAGAGTACAGCGTGGCAAAATGCATACGTGTACCATGATAGTAGAAGATATATGTGGCAATGTCGCTCGATATACGAAAACCTTTAAGTGGTAAATAAAATCAGATCGTATAAAAGAAAGACTAAATACTTCCTTTTATACGATCTGATTTTATTTGTTCAGACGAAATAGTTTTAGCTATTCGCTTTTTGCACTTACAATTTCACCTGTTACAACTCGTGCGCCATTTTCTATAGTAGACGAGATCGGTTTGCAATACAATATCATCTTAACTTCTTTGGTTGCCTGATCCATTATCTTAATGATATAAGTTTTGGCAGAAGTAATTACATCAGATTGTTGCTGGGCGTCAAGGTATGCGAATGCTGCAGGTTTGCCTTGAATGAAGCCTATCGAAATGCCCCTCTTGGCAGTAATGATTGTCATGTCGTCTGCATCTTCACCTACGTAGATTACTACTTTGTTGGAACACATGGCGCTGGTCATTTTAGATTGTACATCTACTGGACTTATTTCGTGAAGAGTAGAGGATACCATCGGGTTCGTTGTCGTTTGAGCCTGCGTATTTGTTGAATTTTGTGGCACTTGTATAACTACGATACCCGTACTTGTAGAAGCTGGGGGTGTAGTCTTTTCGGGAGCCGCTTCCGGTTGAGTGCTCAGTGCTTTTTCAATTTCTGAATAATAGCTGTCGAATAAATCTACCGTTTTGCGGCGCCATTTAGCAAGCCCCATCACTAATTTTGTTTTTGTCTTATTTAGTGCATATTTGTCGGTAATCCATTCTTCTGCCTGATATTTTTCGGTTTCCCGATAGGTGTAGGATATCTTTGAAATTTCTATGTTGCATTTACCCTCACTGCACAAGGCTGTGAATTGAAATTTTATTTTGGTGCGGTCCAGCGATAGTGCTCCCGAACTGAATACTACCCATTCGCTTGATAATGCGACAATCGATCCTTCCTCTTTATTCGTATAGGCTACTCGGCTCATCGGATCATTGTTTTTTGCCATACGGTCGGTGATATAAGAGAGCATGCGATTGTATATTTCGTCTTTGCTCATACCGTTTATAAGAAATTCTTTTAAAAAGACAACTTTTCCGTTTACTTCAGGAACGGCTCCTTGCAGGTAGCGTGAGTCATCTCTTTTTTGTGCATTGATAGCCATTGGTAGTGTAATGGCACACAATAGCATTGCTGTAAATAATTTTTTGATGTTCATTGCTATAAATCTTATTTAGATAATTCTGTTAAATTCCAATATTGCCCTCGGTGGTCTATTGTTAAGAATGAGGCATCCAGTGACTCTGCTGTTGCTTGAAAGGCATTACCTCCTTCATAATCGGTGCCGAAGTGCATCGGTACAAAGATACGACTTTTTATCGTTTCCAAAAATT
Source organism: Bacteroidaceae bacterium (assembly GCA_041907665.1). GTDB lineage: Bacteria > Bacteroidota > Bacteroidia > Bacteroidales > Bacteroidaceae > JAAYUD01. The sequence goes on along the minus strand of JAYRGW010000028.1, from coordinate 30,927 downwards.
GTCGGGCACCTTTTGAATAGTCTGTCCCCATCCGTCTATCTACAGGAAACATTGTTACATCAACATTTGCAATGTCGTTTTTGATGTATCCCAATTCTGACAGATAGTCTCCTTCTGCCTTTTTTGCTTCTTGCGGAGTAGATTCGTCTATCCAGTGCCAGTTGTTTAAGTCGCCGGCATGAAAGAAAGACAGACCTTCGAATTGGATATGAAATGAGTCTCCAGAGTCTGTCGAACCGTATGCTTTTACATTTAGAACCCCATCGTCGAAAGTATCACCTTTCTTTAAGAAGAGCCCGTCTTTGGCTGTAGCTCTTTTATGTCGAAGGATATCTTTTGATAGTATGTAGACGATATTCGGATGAATTTGTTTCCACATAAGTATCTTGGGATTGAAATGGTCGGGATGAAAATGAGTAGACAGAACATAGATTTTCTTTTCTTTTTGGTTGAGAAGTTCATTGTGAATGATACCATGCAAAGCATCTATGGAATCTTCCCAAAAATCGATAATCACTGTTGCAGTCTGTCCTACAATCGCAAATCCGCTATGATAGATGTAGTAAAGTTTCATTTATTGAATATGTTGTTTCATGAAAAGCGAAGCAATATAATGATTTATTGTTTAAAATAAGATGACATGATTACAAAAATAGGAAAAAATAACTATTTGAGAAATGTTTCATAGCCAGATCATTTTGGCCTCTTCTCGGGATAGCAACAACACCGTTGCTCAGTTATTGTATTTATTATGAAACGAGTTCCACACTTGTCTTGGTGTGCTGGAAAAATCAACCGTATGTCGCAGCGGTAACTAACGGATGTTGTTGAAGAAACTAACGTTAGTTATCACAACAACTAACGTTAGTTACCGCAGTAAGTAACGGAAGTTATGGCAGTGACATACGTCTGTTTTTTTGATCTTTAGTTTTGCTTTGTATGATGGCACTAGGTTTACATAATAATACTTATAAAATGTAATAGTCAATGGCTTGGAGTTTTTTTGCTACTTTTCTTGTTTCAAGTTCAGGTGTTTTTTGTAGTTTTGTACCGCTTTTAAGCGCATTAATCATGGAAGTTTCGCAGAAGTTGAAAAGTGTTATGATGCCTGTAGCTATGTTGGCAGGTGTTATTATGGGCATAACGATACCTTGTGTTATTAATATGCTTTGTGCTACTATACCCTATTTTGTTGCAGTGATGCTATTGATTGCATATAGTAAATTGCATTTTCGTAGTATTAAAATATCGAGTATGCACGTCGCTCTATTTGTTATACAGATGCTTGGATCATTATTGACTTGGAAAGTGCTGTCATATTGTAATCCTTTGCTTGCTCAGCAAGCATTTATCTGCCTTTTCTGTCCGGTAGCAACTTCGTCTCCGGTCATTGTCGGAATGTTGGGAGGCAGTCTACCCTGTGTTGTCACTTATATACTATTATTTTATATCGGCACATCTTTTATGACACCTATAATGTTGCCTTTAGTCACTGGTGAACAAAACGTATCGTTTATTGTCTCGTCGTTTGCAATAGCCAAGCAGGTTATGCCTATGATACTTCTTCCTCTTTTGATTGTGTTGATATTGAAACTGAAATCAAAGAAAACGCTGGTCGTATTACAACGCAATCAGAGTTTCGCATTCTATTTGTGGAGTGTTACTCTTGTCCTAGTTATCGGTAAGGCTGCCATCTATGTTTCGGCTCAGCCTGCTAGAATGATACCTATGGAAATAAATCTTGCCATAGTATCGCTGCTCGCATGTCTTTTTCAGTTTGGGGTGGGGCGTATAATCGGTCTTTATTATAAAATGCCGATTGCTGCAGCTCAGAGCTTGGGACAGAAAAATGTAGCAATCAGCATGTGGATGATATTCAGTTATATGAATCCTTTGCTTTCTGTTGGAATGGCTGCTTATAGCATCTTTCAGAATTCTATTAACTCGTTGCAATTGTATTTTCACACTGTAAAACGCTGAACCGTTATTGGAAAGCTTGTTTGTCTTAGTCTTGTCTTATTCTACTTCTATTGCGTTGTGGCAATTTTAGGAATAATATGTTCTCTTGTTACTTGTTGTTATGTGTTTGTAATCAAACGACTATGTCTTCTTATTGAATACCTTTTGTACTAGTTCTATTTTTATGCTTCTAGGTAGTAGGAGCATTGAATTTTGATACTAAAGACTCTGAGTTTTTAAGAATATTTCTGTAGTATAGCAATAAAAATAGGAAAAATAGAACGATAATTCGGAAATAAATACTAATTTTGCCGCCGTTTTTAAACTATAATATAAAAATAGAATGAGAAAATTGACTTTGATTGGCACAGCGCTGCTGATCGCCATTTCTTCCTATGCTGGAGGTCTGTTGACTAATACGAACCAGCATATTGCTTTTCTTAGAATGATTGCTCGTGGTGCTTCACTTCAGATCGACGGTGTTTACAGTAACCCGGCTGGTGTTGCTTTTATGGATAACGGATTGTATTTCTCGCTCAATGGACAGAGCGCGTATCAAACTCGTAATATTGATGCTACTTTTGCTCTCTTTCCCGAAAAAACTCGGCGTTACAAAGGTACAGCGGCAGTTCCTATTATTCCATCGGCTTATGTGGTATATAAACATGACAACTGGGCTCTATCCGGATTTGTTGGTGTAGTTGGCGGTGGGGGTAAAGCCTCGTTTGATGACGGGCTTCCTATGTTCGACTCTCGTATTATGGCAGGTATCTACGCTGCTTCACAAAAAACGATTACTCCCGATATGTATACTATTAATTCTTCTGTGTCGGGTAGGCAGTTTATTTATGGCGCTCAACTAGGTTTGTCATATCGCCTTAACAAGTACTTATCAGTTTTTGGAGGCGGTCGAATGGATTATTTCTCTGGAAATTATTCAGGTTATGCAATAGCTAAACTTAAAGCTAATAGCGCAACTTTGACCGATGTCGAATTAGATTGCGACCAAACCGGATGGGGAATCACTCCTATAATAGGCTTGGATTATAAAAACGGAAAATGGAATGTAGGCGTAAAGTATGAGTTTCGCACGAATCTGAATATTGAAAATACGACAAAGAAAAACAGTGATCCTGACGGAACTTTGGCCGACTATAAAGATGGTGTAAATACCCCTAACGATATTCCTTCTTTATTGACTGTAGCTGTAGGTTATCAATTCACTCCGCGACTTCGTGCTACAGCCGAGTATCATTTCTATGACGATAAACATGCTCGTATGGCCAATATTCCCGGTACTACAACCGGCAAACAACATGCGTTGACTCATGGTACGAATGAGTTTTTGGCTGGTGCAGAATACGATGTTAATAAAATGATAACGGTGAGCGCTGGTGTACAACGTACTGATTATGGATTGAGCAACGATTATCAGAGTGATACGAGTTTCTCGTGTGATTCTTACTCGATCGGTTTGGGTGGCGCAGTGAAGCTGACTCCTAAGTTGACGATGAACGTTGCTTATTTCTGGACAAACTATAGCAAATATACGAAGTCTACCGATGCATCATCACGTGGCGGATATAATGATACAACAATGTCTGGAACAGATGTTTATTCGCGTACGAATAAAGTGTTCGGACTCGGATTTGATTATAAGTTCTAAGTCTGGTCAATAATATAACATGAAAAAGGCGGCAAATTATTTGCCGCCTTTTTCATGTTATATTATTACTGTTTCAAGGCTTCCACATGATAAGTGCTGTTTGTCCGGGAACGCCGATCTCTGGTCCTTTGAGATGTCCGAGCCCTTCTTCGCTTATTTTTCCATTATTGGCTACTACTGTATAGAACCCATCGGGAACTGTTACTTTGGAATAGCGTAGGGTGGTGTTGAGTGCAACGATTATTGTTCCCCATGTATCTCCTCCTGCATGATTGTTTAACGCGTACGCAATGACATTCGGATCTGTTGCGAGAAATTGCATATTCTTTCTTATGGCGTCTGCACTACCTAGTCGGAAAGCTGGATGAGCACGACGTAATCGAATAAGTCCTTTTATATATTCAAAAAGTTCGTTGTTCGTTTCTTTAAGTTTCCAATTAATACCATTGATGGCATCGGAACTATTCATGCTATGGCGTACCATTTGTTTATCACGCAGCATCTCATCTCCGCAATAGATTACAGGAGTACTTTGAGAAAGTATTAATGCCGTATGTGCAACTTCGCTTAGTTTTATTTGCTGTGTTGGCGTAACATTGGTTAATGATGCTTTTAGTCTGTCTACTAAACAATAATTATCGTGTGAGGAAAGAAAACCGAAACATTGTGTCGGTTGTAGTGCCCAAGCTCTCTTGCATTCATGAACTCTGTAAAACTTGATCTGAGAATTTGGAATAGCTCCTGCCATATCAAACCGGATTGTTTCTTCATTGCCGGGAAGTCCTCCCAAAAATCCTATTTTATGCGTTTCGTTATGCGGACCCAATAAGGCATTGCGGAACTCGTGAGCATAAGAACCGACTCCCTGAGCGCGAAATATATTGGCGGCAATTGCCAATGAGTCTGTTGATAGAGCTGGCTTATTGGGCGAAGTTCCATCTCCATAAATCAAAACACTCGAATCTGTTTCGTCGGCTACTGCCCGAATAGCCCTCATTGTTTGTAGGTCCATTAGGCCCATCATGTCAAAGTAGAAGCCATCTATATGATATTCGTTTATCCAATAACGCACCGACTCGACTATAAACTTACGAGCCATTGGGCGTTCGGTTGCTATTTCGTTGCCATAGCCCGAGCCGTCGGCAAATTTCTTGCCGTTCATTCGGAAGAAATATCCTGGAGCAGTCTTTTCGAAATTGCTCGATTGTGCATCCGAAACATGGCTGTAGGCCATTTCAAGGATCACTCGTATGCCTGCTTTGTGGAGTGCCATTACCATCTGTTTGAACTCTTTGATACGTGCAGAGGGTAGATTGGGACGTGTAGAATAAGAGCCTTCAGGGACATTGTAATTGAGCGGTTGGCTACCGTAGGCGTATTGACTATGACGAGTGTTGGATTCGTCAATGTCGGCAAAATCGAATACGGGCATGAGCTGAACGTGTGTAATACCCATCTCTTTCAGATGATCAATGCCTGTTGGCAATCCGCTTTGAGTATGAGTTCCGTGTTCCGTTAGAGCCAAATATTTGCCACGATGTTGTATGTTGGCTGTAGAATCTTGCGTAAAGTCTCTGAGGTGTAAATTGTAGATAATGGCTCTTGATGGTGAGTAGAGCGCTGGTCTGCTATCATGTTCCCAACCTTTTGGATTGGTGGCGGATATGTCTATAATAGCGGCACGCTTTCCGTTCGTGCTCACTGCATGAGCGTTAAGTCCGGGAGTGTCTCCATGCCATTTGTCTTTTATCTTTACGTTGAATGTATAATACTGGTTCACTAAATCTCCCTCAACAGTGGTTGTCCACGTACCGTTCTCTCCCGGTTGCATGTGTACTGTGCGGTAAGCATGTCCAGAATTTCCTGTGCGAAAAAGCATTAATCTTACTTCGTCCGCATTAGGTGACCAGAAAGAAAATGAAGATTTTGTCGGCGAGTAATCCATTTCCGTGAGCTCGCCCGCTGGTACCGGATAGTCATTGAATGATTTATACGTTCTTTTAATTAGCGTCGTGCAATTAGAACATAGCAAAGCTATACAAATTAAAAGAAATAATTGGTTCAGCCTTCTCATATATTACTTTATTTATTCACCCTGTCCGGATGTTTTATTATAAAATCTTTCCAACTTTTACAACCATTAGTCGTCACAGGACGTCCCTTTTGTAGGTAATGACAATAAGCTGCACCCAAAGCATCAGTCGCGTCCATGAAGTGGGGCATATCTTCTTGTGCTATATGTAACATGTGTTGTAGCATTCCGGCTACTTGCTCTTTTGAAGCTTCTCCACTACCGGTAATAGCCATTTTTATTTTGAGAGGAGCATATTCTGTAATAGGTAGGTCACGACTCAGGGCTGCTGCTATCGCTACCCCTTGAGCACGTCCCAACTTAAGCATCGATTGAACATTCTTTCCGAAAAAGGGCGCTTCGATGGCAAGCTCATCGGGAAGGTAACTGTCTATAATACTCTGTACCCGTTGATAAATTTGTCTAAGCTTGAGATAATGATTAGAAAATTTACGTAGGTCGATAACACCCATGGCTACTAAATGCGGCTTGTGGTCAATGATATTCAGTACACCATATCCCATGATATTGGTGCCCGGGTCAATGCCTAATATAATATGGTCGTTAATTGGTTCACTCATTTCGACTACAAAAATACTAAAAAAGTAGAGAAATCTCCCTCTTATTAGTCTATAAAAGTGTATCTTTGCACAACTTTAGTATAAATAGGATATGATAATAGAGAATATTAAAAAACTACTTGACGAGGTAGATCAATTGCAGGCTAACAATGCTGAAGAACTAGAAGCATTGCGCATTAAATATTTGAGTAAAAAAGGCGCTATTAACGATCTAGTAACCGAATTTCGTACGGTGCAAGCCGATAAAAAACGTGAAGTCGGTATTAAACTCAATGAACTGAAGACAAAAGCTCAAGAGAAAATAAATAATCTACGTGCCCAGTTCGAGAGAAATGCCGATAAAAACAATGATCTGGATTTGTCGCGTACTGCTTATCCTGTTCAGCTTGGCTCACGCCACCCTATAACTATTGTGAAAAATGAGATTATCGATATTTTTTCTCGCTTGGGATTCAGCATTGCCGAAGGTCCCGAAGTAGAAGATGACTGGCATGTGTTTTCGGCACTCAATTTTGCTGAAGATCATCCCGCACGCGACATGCAAGATACTTTTTTTATCGAATCGCATCCCGATATACTATTACGCACTCATACTTCGTCTGTTCAAAGTCGTGTGATGGAAGTTAATCAACCTCCTATTCGTATTATATGTCCGGGACGTGTCTATCGCAACGAGGCTATTAGTGCCCGTGCCCACTGTTTCTTTCATCAGGTTGAGGCTTTATATGTAGATAAAGACGTTTCTTTTACCGATCTGAAGCAGGTGCTTTTGTTATTTGCTCGTGAAATGTTTGGCGCAGATACGAAGATAAGACTTCGTCCCTCGTATTTCCCCTTTACAGAGCCTAGTGCTGAAATGGATATTAGCTGTAATATTTGTGGTGGCAAAGGATGTGGCTTTTGCAAACATACCGGCTGGGTAGAAATATTAGGCTGTGGTATGGTAGATCCCAATGTGCTCGAATTGAATGGTATTGATAGCAAGATATATAAAGGATATGCTTTGGGTATGGGAGTCGAACGTATTACGAACTTGAAATATCAGGTAAAAGATCTCCGCATGTTCTCCGAAAACGACACACGCTTCTTAAAAGAGTTCGAAGCAGCATATTAATCTTTTTCTGTTATGCCGAAAGACCGACTTGTCACATCGAGCTATTGCTATATGCTGACAGCGAATTTTCTGCTGTCGTTCAGCTTTTGGTCGCTCATACCGGTCTTTCCCTTTTATCTTGTGGATGTATTTCATACAACTAAGGCTGTAGTTGGCTTGGTTGTGTCGTGCTATACCATTTCTGCACTGTGTATTCGTCCATTCTCAGGATATTTGGTCGATACTTTTGCTCGTAAGCCTCTCTACATATTATCTTATTTGGTTTTTGCTTCTGTATTTGCCGGATACATTGTAGCATATTCGCTCACGCTTTTCATTCTGTTCAGGTTATTGCAGGGTGGCGCTTTTGGGATGGTATCGGTAGGTGGCAATACCATTGTGATTGATATAATGCCTTCGTCACGTAGAGGAGAGGGAATTGGATACTTCGGATTAGCCAACAATTTCGCTATGGCCATAGGTCCTATGGTCGGATTGTTTATGATGCAAAGTGGCATTTCCTTTTATTATATATTTTGTGTCGCATTGATCTCTTCTGCTATCGGCATCTTTTCTGGTAGTATGGTGTGCACTCCCTATAAACCTCCAGTCAAACGTGAGCCGCTTTCGCTTGATCGGTTCTTTTTAACAAAAGGACTTCCCGCTGGTATTAGTCTGTTGTTGCTTTCCATCCCTTATGGCATGACCACTAATTATGTGGCTCTTTATGCTATACAAATTGGCATTACAGCTCAAACGGGTTTGTTTTTCACTTTTATGGCGATAGGTATGGCTATATCCCGTATCTTTTCAGGTAAACAGGTTGATAAGGGAAAAGTGACACAAGTTATTTCTTTTTCCTTATATATTGTCATTGCTTCTTTTTTCTTATTGGCTTTTTGTGCCAATCTGCTCAAACTCGATCATGAATGGGGTACTTACCTATTCTTTATTATCGCTCTTCTACTTGGTGTCGGTTTCGGTATCATGTTTCCTGCCTACAATTCGTTGTTTATCAATCTAGCTTCTAATAGTCGTCGGGGTACGGCAACTTCTACTTATCTCACATCTTGGGATGTAGGTATTAGTGGTGGCATGATACTTGGTGGGGCGATCGCTCAATATAGTTCGTTTGCCAATGCTTATTTGTTCGGTGCTGTATTGACAATCTTATCTACACTCTATTTTAATTTTTATGTAGCTCCTCATTATAAAAGGAATAAATTAAGAAATATATCAAAGGCTATGACAAAAAAAGAACGTTATCAGAAAGTAATTGAATATTTCGAACAGGCTATGCCGGTAGCCGAAACAGAATTGCATTACGACAATCCTTTTCAACTGCTCATGGCTGTTATTTTGTCGGCTCAATGTACGGATAAACGTATCAATGAAATATCGCCGGCCTTATTTGCGGCATATCCTACTCCCGAGGTTCTGGCTGTGGCTACTCCCGAAGCTGTATTGGAGTATGTGCATAGTGTATCATATCCTAATTCCAAAGCCAAGCATTTGGTAGGTATGGCCAAGATGCTTGTTCAGAAGTTTAATAGCGTGGTACCTGATAATCTTGATGACTTGACACAACTGCCGGGAGTCGGCAGGAAAACGGCAAATGTCATTCAGGCTGTGGTCTACAATAAAGCTGCAATGGCTGTAGATACACATGTCTTTAGAGTGTCTAATCGCATAGGCCTGACTATTAACTCCAAAACGCCTCTGACAACGGAAAAGGAACTTACAAAATATATTCCCGACGAATTGATCCCCAAGGCACATCATTGGCTCATTCTGCACGGCCGATATACTTGTACTGCTAAAAAGCCCAAATGTGATAGTTGTGGACTTAAATTGTGTTGTAAATACTATTGTGACTTACACAAAGTGGTGAAATGATATTTATAAAAAGAATTTTTATTGTAACTTTGTAGTCATCATTGACTACTGAATAAAATATTTAATTCAAATAATTAATAATAGTTATTATGACAATTGACAATTTCAAATTTGCCGGCAAAAAGGCAATTGTCCGTGTGGACTTCAACGTGCCATTGGACGAGAATGGAAAGATTACGGACGATACTCGTATTCGTGGCGCTCTTCCTACTTTGAAGAAAATTTTGGCTGATGGCGGCAGCCTCATCATTATGTCGCATATGGGTAAGCCGAAGAAGAATCCCGATATGAAATTTTCTTTGAGTCAGATTGTTGATGCTGTTTCAGAAAAGTTGGGTGTTAAAGTTCAGTTTGCTCCCGACTGTATGAAGGCTGACGATGCTGCGAAGGCTTTGAAACCGGGTGAAGCTTTGTTGCTCGAGAATCTTCGTTTCTATGCCGAAGAAGAAGGTAAACCTCGTGGATTGGCTGATGATGCTTCTGATGAAGAGAAAGCAGCAGCTAAAAAAGATATTAAAGCTAAGCAAAAAGAATTTGCTAAGCATTTGGCTTCTTATGCAGATTGCTATGTGAATGATGCTTTCGGAACAGCCCATCGTGCTCATGCTTCAACGGCTGTTATTGCCGATAGTTTCGACAAAGATCACAAGATGCTCGGCTACCTCATGGAGAAAGAAGTTAAAGCTGTAAATAGCATATTGAGCGACATCAAACGTCCTTTCACTGCTATTATGGGTGGCTCTAAAGTCTCTACCAAAATAGGTATTATCGAGAATCTTCTTGGTAAGGTTGATAATCTGATTCTTTGTGGCGGTATGACTTATACTTTTGCTAAAGCTCAAGGTGGTAAAATCGGTAAATCTATCTGCGAGGATGATAAACTTGATGTTGCTCTTGATATTATTAAGAAAGCAAAAGAACAGAATGTAAATTTGGTTCTTGGTACAGACTGTGTCGCTGCTGATGACTTCAAAAATGACGCTAATACCCAAATCTGTTCATCGAATGATATTCCTGACGGATGGGAAGGTCTTGATATCGGCCCTGATACTGAAAAGGCTTTTGCTACTGCTATCGAAAGCGCCAAGACTATTTTGTGGAATGGTCCTGCCGGTGTGTTCGAGATGGACAATTTTGCAAAAGGATCTAAAGCGATAGCCGATGCTATTGCAAAAGCAACTGCCAATGGCGCATTCTCGCTTATTGGTGGAGGAGATTCTGTAGCTTGTATCAACAAATTCGGTATGGCCGATCAGGTATCTTATATCTCTACTGGTGGTGGTGCATTGCTCGAAGCTATCGAAGGAAAAGTTCTTCCGGGTATTGCTGCTATCGAAAAGTAAATCGGAAAATAATATTCTATATAGGGCAGCCAATCTTTTACAAGGGGCTGCCCTTTTACATACAAAGCCTTAATGATTATGAAAAGAACCGTATTGCCGTTTTGTCTGATTATTATTGTACTACTTATGTCGTGCGGTCATAAGAAGCGTACTTCTCAGAAGCCGTTGAAGCCTCTCGAGGTTGGCGTGATGGCTACAATGGATGGGCTGCCTTTTCTGGTAGCGGCCGATAAAGGTATTTACGATTCATTGGGGCTTAAGGTGAATTTTACTATATTCCTTAATGAGACAGATCGAGATGCTTCGTTTGAAACAAATAAGTTGGATGGTATTGTTACCGATTATACAAGTGCTGCCGTACTTCAATCAAAAGGTATTCCTCTTCGTTCGGTAATGCAGAATAATGCTTATTTGTGTCTAGTCATTCGAGCCGGAAGCAAGATAAACTCGATCAATCAACTCAAAGATATTAATTTTTGCACCTCTCGAAATTCTTTCTCGGAATATGCTACCGAATTTGTATTGCGTAAGGCGGGTATTCCTCTCGAGATGGTCAACGAACCGGAAATAAATCAAATTCCTTTGCGCTTGCTTATGTTGCAAGGTGGGCAAATAGACGCTACTTTTTTGCCCGATCCGTATGCTTCGATTGCGATGAATGCAGGAAGTCATTCGCTTATTACTACCGGAGATCTGAATATCAATCAATCTACTACGATCTTTAGCCGCAAGACTTTGGCGAAAAAGTCCGAATCGGTCAAAGCGTTGATACAAGGATATAATTTGGCGATAGATTATCTTTTCTCACATCCCAAAAGCGATTGGGGTAATGTGCTGACTAACCAATTGAAAGTACCCGAGAATGTTATCGGACTTATAGCTCTTCCGTCTTATCGTCATGCTCAAGTTCCCAATCTTGGTGAAGTGAATAAAGCTATAGCATGGTTAAAATCCAAGAAAATGGTGAAAGATGGGTACACTGGCACGGAACTTGTCGATTCTTCTTATATAGAGAACGATAACAACCCTATACAGGTTAGAGAAAAAATTAAAAAGATATTGAAACGCCATGCCAGAAGAAAGTATCAATAAATATTATCAAGGAATTCTTTCATTGATTAGACAAAAACGTCTTCACGAAGCATTCGATTTGGTGAAGACGGGATTGGTAGAAAGTCGTAGTTGGGATCTGCAATCATCTTTTGATATGATAAGCACCGCCTACAATCTCATGACACAATATATGTTGCAAGGAGTGCACGACCCTAAACAACGGGAAATGTACGATAGTATTGTTATTCGGCTACTCGAAATTGCCGATAGAGTACATATCTTGTTGCTCGATAGAGAGTCTCCCAAACTATATCATATCATAAGGAATAGAATGCTTCGTTCGAACGACTTGCCTGATACGATGCATATTGTTCAAGAATTACAATCTGTATCCATGGATCTTTCTGTCTGTAATTTGTTGCCCGATGTACACAAAAAAACAGAGATCGCAGATAGATGGTATAAACTGGAAAAAGAACTTTTTGAGAAAACGTGGACTACTATCTCGTGGGATAGCGGTGAAGAAGAAACGGCAAACTATATATTGGAGTCTATGCCGCTTACCTCTACCGATTTATGTCTTTATATCGGAGCTGTTACAATGAGCTTGTTCCAATGTTTTGATATAAATAAGTTGCTTTGGCTATTTAAGGCTTACGGTTCTGAGCAACTGCCCGTCAAAGCTCGTCAACGAGCTATTGTAGGTATCTTTTTTATTCTTCATATTTATGCCGAACGCATAAAATATTATCCGGCTGTAATGGTTCGGTTGTCTGTGTTGAAAGAGCAACCTGACTTTGCACGAGATTTTATGCAATGCTATATCAACTTCTTCCAGAGTCTAGGTACGGAGAAAATCACTCGCATGATGAACGATGAGATTGTACCGGATATTATAAAGGGAATGAATAAAATGAAATCGCCTCTTGACGATAAAAACGGTGATGAGGACGATGGAATTCCTAAAATTATCATGCCTGATATAGAAGACAAAGAGATACAGGCAAAACTTGAGAAACTCACCAAGATGAGTCTGGAGGGTGGCGACCTTTATATGAGTACGTTTCAAAATCTGAAAGGCTTTTCGTTCTTTCATGATTTAGAAAATTGGTTCAAGCCTTTTGATGTGAATCAGCCTTCTGTGCTGAGGCTTCAAGAAATGGGATCCAAAATGAACGATACAATACTCAATATATTAAAGTCTACTACTTATCTATGCGATAACGATAAGTATTCGCTCATTCATTTGTTTCCTAAAATGCCGCTTCAGCAGTTCGATCTTATTAGACAGCAGCTGGAACAAGCCGAGGATATGCTCAATGAGCAAGATCATAAGGATGATTTGGTTGCGATGGACGAAGCCGATAGTAAGTTGCAGAATACAAATTATATGCACGAGCTATACAGACTTTTCAAGGTGAGCCCTCGCAAAAGAGAGTTCTCTGATTTATTTCAGATCGATGTTTTTGCCCCGGCATGCAGTGAGATTAACAAATTGCTCTATAGCTCCAATAATCTAATGCTACTTGCCGAATATCTGTTGAAAAAGAAGTATTGGAGAGAAGCTAGTAGAGCTTTCGAATTGCTGGCGTTGCTGGATAAAGGCGATGAAAAGAGTGGGGCTTTATATACTCACTTGGGATATGCATATCAGCGGCAGAAAATGTATAATCAAGCTCTTCAGGCTTATATGAAAGCCGAATTGTTTGTGTCGGATAATGATTGGCTCAAGGAGCAGAAGGCAATTTGCTATCGTTTGACGGGTCAGTTTGGCGAATCGCTCTCTTATTATAAGGAACTGGAACAAAAGAATCCGGAAAACGTTACGTTGCTTTATCAAATAGGCATTTGCCTTGCCGAATTGAAAGAGTTTGATGAAGCGTTGAAATATTTCTTTAAAATAGATTTTGTACAACCCCAGAATGAAAAGGTATGGAGAGCCATTGCATGGTATTCGTTTGTGTGTGGCAAATATGAGCAGGCCAAGACCTATTACGATCGGATCATTTCGGCTTCTGTTGCCGGTATGGTCGATTATCTCAATGCCGGACATTTGGAATGGGTACAACACAATGTTCAACAGGCTTTTCGTAATTACCAATCAGCATTGCAACGTTGCAAGGACAAAGATGAATTTGTTGCTCTTTTTCGACAAGATATTGATATACTCATAGAGAAAGGTATTGACAAAGATCTTATTCCTCTAATGATAGATATGATATAGAACGAGTATGCAATTGTTCTTCAAGTTCAAAACGATCTATACCTCTAAAATATCTTTCATCTATTTTTTGATAAATGTAAAATAAGTTGTCGGAAATGAAATATTTCTCGGGAAACGGATGCTGTATATTCGTTTTGCACAAATCGGGCACTCAGCTATCTGTAATAGTGCGTTTAGACCGAGTCTAAATAAACCCCTACCGGAAATAACGTTCCTGAAATGTGTTACAGGCTTGATTTTGACACCTCTTTTCGCTGGCGTTGTATATGGTGTATCATTAACATGCTGTGTGATAGTGCATAATGGTGTCATACTGAAGTGACAAAGGTTGAAAATAGAGTTGTATTGCAGAAAAAAAGAATCGATGAATAGTCGCATATATGTTGTCTTATTTCCATGTAAATAATTAGAATGCTACCCCATTTCACAGAAAGAAACAATGATATGATGCCTAGCATACAATCCTTTTTTACAACATATTTCAAAGTGAACATTCTCCGATATTCTGATACTTTCTTATCCAAACCTAAGCTACAGACCATTGTAGGCCACTCTTTTTGATATTGTTTCATCGCTCGAATGTCACTCGAATCAGAGCTACAACATAGGTACACCGTGTGTAATTCGTTGATAAACAGCGAGAAATTCATAAGGACGAAACTAAATGTTTCTAGTTACAAACTTTTAGTTTCGTCCTTATGAATTTTTATGTTCGTCGTTATCATTTTTTGAAAACTAAGTGTCGATTCCGCGCATTGAAAAGTCTCACTTCGGTATGGTTAAAATAGTATCAGTATTGCTCTCCATGTTCACTTCTGAAAACGAGGTCGAAAAAATAATTCTCGCACGCCAACTTTCATCCTCCCCTTGTATCGCCCATTATCAGGGCCCATTTGAGAGAAATCATAACACATTGATTCTCTGATAGAAAACATATTTTTCGTGTCCCATTTTGGCGTCGTGTGCACGTATGATGTTGATATACAGTTAGTAACGGTGACAGAAACGTTTTCGTAACTATAATAGAAAAAACGAGGTTTTACATATCTACACAAGGTATCTTTAAGTATCGGTAAGAACCGGCGACTTCAACAAATCTGTATTGTCTTTGTCCTTCCAAAACGTCATATGCTCCTAAAATTGTTGTCGTATGTTAGTTTTTCCGAAAACTTAAGGACGTCACCGAAAAAACTAACATACGACAACGACGGCTGTACACTTGTTTTGCCTTGCAAAAAATCAACCGTATGTCGCAGCGGTAACTAACGGATGTTGTTGGAGAAACTAACGTTAGTTGTTACGATAACTTCTGTTAGTTACCGCAGTAACTTTCTTTAGTTATGGCGGTGACATACGTCTGTTTTTTTAACCTTCGAAAAGTATTTTTGACCAATGCGTATAAAACAATCTCAAAGAACTGAACGAAGAGACAATCATTCTATTTATATCGCAGGCTTGAAGGTCTTGCTAATGTAATGTAGTCTCTTTGTTTTTACAGGCTCACTAGTGGAATCTAGGAGGAATGATTTAAAAATAAAGTGCCCAATGGATAGAAAAGGATGAGATTATCTGAATAGAGTAGAAAGGCTATTATTGTTTCGGCATTCTTATGCGATTCATCTCGCTGTCTGTGATGCTTGTTTTTTTTATAACACATATACCGCATTGTTAAATAAAGCGAATAGATAGTGGGGAAAATATGTTATGTGATTAATTATAATTATTTTAGGAAAATAATCGTATGAATGTCTATAAATAGATGAGATGTGATTCAAAATATTAATAATTAGATATGATGAAGCAGTCCGAAAATATGATTTATGAAGATATGCACGAAATATTGTTGCTGAAATGCAAAAACAGTATTTGTGCTGATGAAATTGTAAATTTGCTCAATGCTCATAATATTGCCTTTCGACAGCATGATGAAAGTCAAGACCCTAGAGCAGGAGCGTATGGGCCAGTGACGGGTATTGCCATATATGTATTTACAAAAGATTATAAAAAGGCCTTAGACATCATTAATCCAGTTCTCAAAGAGATGAATAACTCTAGTATATTTTGTCCTAAATGTGGTAGTGAAGATGTAACGCCCATCATACGCAATCATGACTATGGTACTATTCTATCCTTACTTTGTCTCTTCCTTATACTCATTCCAGTCCTTTATATCGCTTTGGCAAATGAGTTTGGTCTTAAATCGTCTATAGGTAGTATTATTGCTTTGGTAATGCTTTCATTAGGTTTCGTTATGATGTTTGCTATTAAATATTATAATGTTAATTATAAATGTGAGAAATGTGGTAAGAAGTTCAATCATCGCTAACTTAAGTATTTACAATAGTAGTAACGATTTTGTTAAACCTGATTAAGGTAACAGTAACTGCTTTTTGCCAATGAACCTATCGGAGCAGAAGGTGTGCTAAAAAATAAAATCGATGCATTTGTTATAATGCATCGACTTTTTATATCTGTAGCGCGAGCGGGGTTCGAACCCGCATTTCAGCCGTGAGAGGGCCGCGTCCTAGCCATTAGACGAAAGCGCCATTTGGTTTGTATTTGCGGAAGCTGCGAGATTCGAACTCGCGGTACGGTAACCCGCACGGCAGTTTAGCAAACTGCTGGTTTCAGCCACTCACCCAAACTTCCTTATTGCATTCCTCCAAATGCGGGGGCAAAGATAAAACTATATTTTGGACTATACAAATCTTTTGAAAAGATTTTTTATACGAACGTTTGTTTGTATCAGTACCTCTGGAGGCAATGTGTTCAGTGTCAATATATAAATACTTTAGGCAATTTTTAATGCCGTATTAAAGCTATAAGAAATGCTCCTAAGATAATAAGTATCCACCAATAGTTCTTCATAATCCACGATTTGTCTTCACTATCATCCGGTGATGGGAAAAACTGAAATTTTTGACGCTCTTCGGGGCGCATCTTATTCAATAACTTTTTGTCTTCGTCGCTTAAATTAGGATTGTCCATCTTATTGATATGTTTTGCATTTGTTGACGAAGTTATGCAAAATCTTGGAGAAAAAGAATTTCAATTGGCATTTTAACTTAATTATTAAAATGCTCTCCTTATACCGGAAGATATCCAATGACTTCTTCTCTGGCTTTTTTAGGGCATGCTTCATTCGTTGGAATTAAGAGAAGAATGATTTTTTTATTGAAGAGGAGATGCTTTATCTCATTCTCCATTTGATAAATATCATTCAATATTTGGATTTAAGCGTTATTATCCGTTAATTTGCGCAGCAAATGGAAGAAATAAACACCTCAAAATGGCGCCGTTGGAGAGATCGATAAACGAAATTATTATTGGCATAAACCGTAAGGATACTGCATCTTATGAATATCTTTATCGGCAATATTATGCCGCCCTCTGCTCTTATGCCTCTCGTTTGTTAGCTCCTTTGCAAGATACGGTAGAAGATTTGGTGCAAGAAGTGTTTTTGTCGGTTTATGAAAACAACCATCAGTTTGTTGATGTGCGTGAGCTTACCAATTATCTATATAAGGCGTGTTATAATAAATGTCTCACATTTATACGCGATACCCGACTTCATTCTGATATTCTCACATCACTCGCCGAAAATCAATCGGAAGAGCAGGACGAAGAGTCTATCTATGCTCTTACTATACGCGAAGAAATGATACGACAGCTTTATCTCTACATCAATCAGCTCCCTACAGAGCAACGGCGTATTATGTTGCTTCGAGTTGAGGGACACGATTGGAACGAGATAGCCGAAATATTGGGCGTTAGTATCAATACTGTGAAAACACAGAAAATGCGTAGTTATAAGTTTTTGAGAAAACATCTCAAAGATTCTCAATTTTCGGTGTTATTGCTACTCTTATAAGGTTCGTTTGAGTTTGTTGAACCAATTTGATACAGTATGGTATCTTTAGTGAGAGGTGTTTAAAGAATTGTGATAGAAAAAGAATATACATACGCTTCTGGCATTTTTTGCTTGTGAATATACGTTTTCTTATTTTTCTGTCACCCTTTCTATCTTCTTGTGAGTATTCATTATAAATTAACGGATAAAAGTAACGTGAAAAGTGTATTTGATATATATGATGACGCTTCTTTGTTGCGTAAGAAATTGATAGAGGAAGCTACCGAAACAGAAAAGATTCGCGCCGAAAATCTATTGACGCTCCACCCGGAATTGAAGAAGCAATATGATGAATTGTGCTGTCAAAATGGTCTCAATGATTCATTTATTCGTTATGACCGTTACTCAAGTAAAGATGCTTATTCTCGTTTTTTGAGAAAAGTCGGCTCGGTTAATGTTTCAAAAGACAAACCTCGCCGTATGTTTTATCGTTGGTATTCGGCTGCAGCTATTATCTTGATATTAATAGGTGTTTTTGCTGTTTGGAAAATGACTTCCGTGCAAAAACCGATAAGTAATGAACTGACGATTCTTTCGCCAGGAACGAAGAAGGGACAAATATTACTCCCCAATGGAAAAACATTGAATATTGGACCGAAGAATATAAATATGGTATTTGGGGGCGTTAGGGTCACTTATCATCAAGGCTTATTATCGTATGTCCCGGTTCAAATCGATCTTTCCGATAGTACATCCGCAGCTTCGCAATTGAATACATTTGTTATTCCACGTGGCGGAGAAAATACTGTGCTTCTGGCAGATGGTACTACCGTGCACCTTAATGCGGCTTCCGAATTGAGGTTTCCTATGCGATTTGGCAGTGGTCAACGAGTAGTTGAGTTGAAAGGCGAAGCCTATTTTGAAGTGAAAAAAGATGCGGAACATCCGTTTGTGGTCAAAACTCGCTACGGAGAAGTCACAGTATTGGGTACTGCTTTCAATGTCAATGCGTATGATGATCGGCAGCGTTGCGAGGTTACATTAGTTAAGGGACGGGTGCGGTTTACGACGCCAACAAAAGAGTGTGTTGAACTCGATCCGGGTGAACAAGCCTTATCTACCGGTAGTTTAGTGCAGAAAAGGCTTGTTGATGTTGAAGATTATGTCAGCTGGACTAAAGGTGTTTATAATTTCCACAATGAAAGTTTAAGCAATATTATATCGACTTTTTCCAAATGGTATGATGTCGAAGTGGTCTACGATAGTTCTGATATCGCGAGTCAAACCTATACGGGGACCGTACGGCGTTATGATACGATGAATGCTTTTCTCGATGTGTTCGAGATGACAGGCGATTTCTCTTATCATGTGGAAGGGCGATGTGTGTATTTAAGTAGGCGAAATAAAGGGAAAAGTGAATAATCTGTTATAAAAATAAAAGTTAGAGAGTGTGTTTTAGTATGGTTTTCACCAGACAAAAAGATTTGCGCAGATCCGATTGTCCGATGATCGTGGAAGCTGTATGCTTTTGAAAACCAATTTTATATTTAATTGAAAACCCAAACAATGAAGAAAGTAGGACTACTAATGACTATGTTTCTCGTGTTGCTGCAAGTTTCGGCATTGGCCGTTCCTAAAAAGACAGTGACACTCAATCTAAAGGATGTTTCGATGGAAACGTTTCTTGTTGAGGTAAAGAAACAGACGGAAGTGAATTTCCTCTACAATTCACAAATTACGAGAGGAGAAAGCGTAACGGTCAAGGCCAATAAAGAAAACTGGGAGTCTGTATTAAGCAGAGTTCTGGATGAACATGACTTGACGTACGAAATAAAAAATGGTGTGTGCGTTATTCATAAGATAGAGCGCCGTAATATTAATATTGCGGGTTTTATCGTCTCGGACGAAGACAATCTTCCTGTCATCGGCGCTTCTATCCGGGTAAAAAACAGCCGAAAGGCAGCCATTACTAATAGTGATGGACGATTCTCACTATACAATGTCCCCGAAGGCGTTGTATTGCATATTAGTTATGTGGGTATGCAAGAAATGGACGTAAAAGCCCGTCCCAACATGAATATTACTATGCAAAGCAATGCCCGTCAATTGCAAGAAGTGGTAGTCACCGGCTATCAGATTTTGGACAAACGCAGTTTGACGAGTGCGGTCACTTCTGTGAAAGCCGGAGATTTATTGCGTAGTGATGTAAGCAGTATCGACCAGATGCTTGAAGGTCGTATACCCGATTTGATGGTAAGCCTCAATTCCGGAGAAATAGGCGTCGCTCCTAAAATACGTATTCGTGGAACTTCTACATTGATAGGTAATCGCGAACCGCTATGGGTAGTAGATGGTATTGTGGTGAAAGACCCGGTTGAAATCTCTCCCGAAGAACTAAATGATCCCGACTATGTGAACCGTATCGGAAATGCTATCGCCGGAATCAATCCCCAAGATATAGATCGTATTGATGTGCTTAAAGATGCTGCTGCTACAGCTATTTATGGAATTAAGGCAGCCAATGGTGTTATCGTCATAACTACAAAACGGGGCTACGAAGGCAAACCTCAAGTAAGCTACAATATGAATGTGAACTATAAACGTCGTCCAAGGTATTCAGATCCTTCGGTAGATGTTATGTCAAGCAAGGAACGTATACAGTTCTCACGCGAACTGGCAGCCGATCATTATCTTTATAGTTCTGATATAAATTTGGTTGGCTATGAAGGCTTGCTCAATAGTTTATATAACAATGAGATCAATAATACCCAGTTTAATAGTGCGGTGGCTAAATTGGAGGCGCAAAATACAGATTGGTTCAAGATATTGTGTCGAGACAGTTGGTCTACGCAGCATACTGCCAGTATTAGCGGAGGATCTGACAAGTCTCGCTACTACGCATCATTAGGTTACGAGGGCGATAATGATGTAATTAAGTCTAATAGTAGCGAAAGATATACGGCGTCGATGCATCTTGATAATACTTTCAGTAAACTTTTGAGTACTTCGTTTTCATTTACGGGCTACGATTCTAAACGCAATAATTATCAGTCGTCAATCAATCCGGTGGATTATGCGTATCAGACTTCGCGTGCTTTACCTTGCTATACAGACGACGGAAAATATTATTATTATCAGAATAAGGTAACGACTACCGAATCGTATAAATTCAATATTCTTAATGAGTTAAGAGCCTGTTTAAAATTAGTTGAAATGTTTTTTTTAAGAGGTTTCCGTATCAGTCGGATAGTTCCTTTCTTTGAAGTGACTAAACCAAAAGAAAGATGTATCAAACTGATTTAACGGAAACCGAGTGGCAATATATAACAAAAGTATTGAACCTGCAAGAAAGAAAGCGGAAATATGATTTACGCATGGTCTGGAATGCCATTTTTTATTTGGTAAAGACCGGTTGTCAGTGGCGTATGCTACCAAAGGAATTTCCTAAATGGGAATCGGTTTATTACTATTATCGCAAATGGGCTTCGCTAGAAGAATTTGACTTATTATTGGAACGTTTACGTGGGCGTGTGCGCGTTGGTCGTAATCAGGACATGGAACCTAGTGTTGGAATCATTGATAGCCAAAGTGTCAAATGGGGGAATAATCGTTCATTGAACGGCATTGACGGGAACAAGAAAGTGAAAGGAATCAAACGTCATGTCGTTGTCGATAAGAACGGATTTCTTATTGCCGTAATGGTGACTATAGCGAATGTTTATGATGGTAAAGCTGCTTATTTACTCATGCGGGTTTTGAAAGAACTTTGTTCGGGGGTAAAAGTCATATTGGCTGACGGAGGATATCGGGGAGAATTGATCGAAAACATAAAAAACAAGTTCGGTTATATCATACAAGTCGTGATTAGCTCCTATAAAGAACAAGGATTCAGACCCATTCATAAAAGATGGATTGTAGAAAGAACCTTTTCGTGGCTAGACAATAACAGAAGGCTCTGTCGAAACTATGAACTCACTTTTGATTCGGCAGAAGAAATGGTCAAAATCGCTGCGATAAGATTATTATTGAATAAAATTTAAACAGACTCTAAATAATAGCTCCAATAAGCAAGAAGTGTCATCGTTTACAGTCAATGCTAATCTGCGTTTTACGTTTGCCGATTGGTTGCATGCCAGCGCTATCATTTCTTATACCAATCAAAATAGCAACTTCGAAAGTTATTGGGGTGATAAAACTTTCTATGCCGCAAAATTGCGTGAGGCCGAATTTGGAGAAACAATAAAAGAGCCGAGTAGATCCTTGATGCCGCAAGGAGGTGAATTGACCAAAAATACGGTTAACGATCGTAGCTATACGGCTCGTCTGCAATTGGATGCCAATAAGTTCTTCGGAGAGAATGACGTGCATAATATAGATGCAACAGTGGGAACTGAAATATCTCATGATAAATATAAAACATATCAGAATGTCTCAAGAGGTTACTATCCCGATCGTGGCGAGAGCTTTGTTACCAATATTGATCCTACGGTATATACCTCTTATGCAGCATGGCTGAGCAGTAACGTACCTATCATAACTGATAATCTGACGAATACCATATCTGCTTATGCATCATTTACTTATGCCTATAACCAGATGTTTCGCATTAATCTTAACGGCCGTGTTGACGGTTCGAATAAGTTTGGAGATCGTTCTAACGATAAGTTTCTTCCTATCTGGTCGCTCTCCGGTTCGTCGGATATGAAACGTATCGGCTTGTTGAACTATAAATGGATCGATTATATGAATTTGAAAGCATCTTATGGCTTTCAGGGAAATATGCTCAGTTCCGAATCGCCTGCGATGACAATCAAGAAAGGTTCAATGAATACTTATTATAATTCTTATTATTCAACAATCAATTCGTATCCGAATCCTAATCTGAAATGGGAAACGACGCAATCTTATAATATAGGTTTGGATATGTCTCTTTTCAATAATAAATTGGAGATGGAGACCTCTTTCTATTACAAGAAAACGAAGAATGCTTTCATGACGAAGAGTATATCTTCCGTTAATGGTATAGAAACCTATGTAATCAATGGTGGCGACGTCACAAACAAAGGTTATAGTTTGGATGTGACTTATAGTCCCATACTTAACCGCAATTTTCGTTGGACTCTTTCTACCTCTATCTCGAAAATCATCAATTCACTCGACTCACGTCCCGATGCTCAAACTTACAACTTAACAGATTTTCTTGACGGTAAAGCTCTTGTAAAAGGCAAAAGTGTCAATACATTCTATAGCTATCGTTTCTTGAAACTTAGTTCTGTTGATGGCGGACCTATTTTTGATGACTTTCAAGACAATGTCTCCTCGCTTGCCGGATTAAGCAAATATGATACTTATACGATGGTACTTCAAGCATCGGGAAGGAGAGATCCTGATATACAAGGTAGTCTTACCAATACGTTTCGCTATAAGAACTGGCACGCAAACTTTAATCTTGCCTATAGCTTTGGAGCCAAGACACGTCTTTTTGCAATGTATGGAAGTGCCGCAACTGGCGGTGTATATACAGCCGACATACGTCCCGACCGCAATTATAGTCGCGACTATCTGAAACGTTGGAAGAAACCGGGTGACGAGAATAAAACCAATATTCCGGCAATCATTTCAAGCGCCAGTGACAATTATACAAAATATGCCAATCACTATTCAACGCGACCTGCCTATGCCGATAGTGGACAACCTATAGCCAATAGCGCTTGGGATATGTACGACTATTCTAATATCAGAGTGGTGAGCGCTGATTATTTGAAACTTCAAAGTGCGAGTGTTACATACGAATTTGATGCTCGAATGCTCAAATACATCAAATTGCAACGATTGGCCATGACGCTATCTGCATACAATCTCTTTACGATCTGCGATCCAAAGTTGAAAGGGCAGACACCTACGCAAGGAGGATTTACTACTATACAGCTTAGTGAACGCCCAAGCTTCTCATTTGGTATAAATGTTATATTCTAAAAGCTAAAAGAAGATGAAAAGATTATTATCAATTATAAGTCTGGTCTTGGCACTTACCACATCGTGCTCCAGTGACTTTCTTAAAGAATATTCGCAAGATTTGAGTAGGGTAAACTCTTATACCGATCTTGACGAACTAATGGTGGGTAGCGGCTTTCTTGGTGTGGGACTTGTGGCAAATGCCGATTCTTATATACAAGTCTATAATACCAATTATTTGCCTATACATTTCATGTCAGACGAACTTGACGAAAATTTAACTCCTCCAACAGATCCTGACCAAAGTATGGGGTATAGGAAAACAATGTATCCTTACTTTACATGGCAGCAAGGTACGTATCTTGATTATCTGCAGAAAGATACTTATGATAATCAAGAAAAGTCGTATTGGAATTTGTCATATAGTCATATTGCTACTTGTAATATGATTTTGGACGAGGCAAGCAAACTGACTGTAAAAGATCAAGACGAAATGCCATTAGCCAATAAAGTGAATGGTGAAGCTCACTTTTTGCGTGCACTTTACTATTATGTACTAGTCAATCTTTACGCCAAACCATACGTTCCTTCTACAGCTGCTTCTACTCCAGGAGTACCCGTCAAGACCACAGCGTATATAGAAGATAAAAGTTATACACGCAATAGCGTGAAAGAAGTATATGATCAAATCGTCTCCGATTTGTCAGCAGCCGAAGAGTATCTTAAAGATCTGCATTCGCCCGAATCGATTCATCGGGTTGGTATCAATGCCGTTTATTTGTTACGCAGTCGTGTAGCTCTATATATGCAAGATTGGGCTACGGCAGAGAAGTATGCTGTATTATCGCTTGGTGAAAATAATCAACTTCAACAATTGATTGGGGCTAGTGAAGAAGCCTTCCCTTTGTCCAAAACAAATGTTGAAAATGTGTTTTCCATGGGTGGAACCACTTTAGGGAATCTTTTGTTTTTGCGCCCTGGTGGTAACTATTATGGAACACCATATTCGCCGGTATGGAAAATATCCAATCATCTCTATTCGTTATATACCAATAATGATGCACGCAAAAAAACGTTCTTCCAGACAAAGTATGGCGTAGGAAGCGAACCTTCTTATCACAAGATAGATAATAGAGAAGAGAGCCTTGGAGTATATAAAGGGGTCTCTGACCAGTTCTTGTTTCGTTCTCCTGAAGCATATCTTAATGCTGCAGAGGCTTGTGCTCATCAGGAAAAAGATCAGGATGCGATTAAATACCTCACTACTTTGCGCCAAAATCGCGTAAAGGATGATACTCCGTTAAATCTTACCGGTGGGGCATTAGTCACTTTCATCAGACAAGAACGTGAGCGGGAGTTTTGTCTCGAAGGTCTACGCTGGTATGATATGCGTCGTTATGCTGTTGACCAAAAATATCCGGAAGTAGAGAAAGTAGAACACTCTTTTACTACTTATGCCTATATCAAGGGGCAATACATCCCACAAAATACCAATTATTATGAGCTTAGTACCGATGATGGGGGAATGGTATTAGATATTCCGAAAGCTGTGAGAGAATTCCAGAATACGATTGGTAGTAATGAACGTCCGATTCGTAAAGTGGTAAGGTCGAAAGCTTATTAATAATATAAATTCAGGAGAAATGAAAAAGATAATATTTTATATAGCATGCATTGCAATCATATCCGGGTTTGCTTCTTGTGCCAACCAAGAAGATACTTCGCCCAGTTATGCCGATCAGAATCTTTTTGCACCTTCGGATGAAGATCATAGTGCAACGGCCGATTTGCAACGGAATTTCTATAAAGAAACAGGTGCTTATTTGCTTTTCAATGATACGCTCAAGAAATTTAAGAATGGTACAGATGCGTATGGTAATCCGATATGGAATACAGAAATGGTAGATGTGGAATATCCATTCATTGGAGATATTTCATCATATACCTATACTTATAAGTACATTCGTAGTGTAGATCAGCAAAATAAAGTGGCAGATCTGATAAAAGAAAAATTGGCTAAACGTCTTGGTAAGGCCGTGCCTTATTCTTTTCTTATTGTAGATTCTATTACTACTTGGGTAAACAATAATGGTGTATTAGAAATCCTTCAGGAAGATTCATGGGATGGAACGGTACCTCATCCTACTCAAGTATTGGGTACTCGTTGCTATGCTGTTAGTACTAGCGGGGATACTGGCTTTCAGGATCCAAATTATTTTACGACTATATTTAGCCAGATCGTTCTAAATAAGCTGAGGCGTTTAAATCCCGATAAACTTTCAAAGTTCTATAGTTATGGCGAATCTTACTATCAGGTGGATAAGTCGGATTTGGGTATGGAATATGCTGTCAATGATAGTATTGCTCGAAGTCTGGGCTTTTGGCAAGACTATAACTATTATTATCTTGCATTGAAAGATACTGACTTGGAATATTTTTCCAATGCGGCCTGTACTTATTCAGAGTCTGAAGTAAAAGAGATGATGGCTGCCTTTCCTATAGTTATTGAGAGGTTCGAGCTAATTAGAAATGTAATTAAGTCGATGGGAATAAAACTGGATGATTAATAAGAACTGTGTTATGAAGAAACTATTTTATATACTGATTTTAGTTGTTGCTCTCATCTCTTATACTTCGTGTAGCAACGATAAAGACGATAATATTAGTGTGAAACCTTCTGCTACAGGTACCATGACCGATAAAGAAGGCAATGAGTACAAATGGGTGCGCATTGATAAATTGGATTGGATGACCGAGAACCTCAAATGCGGTATGCCATATTATGATCTAACGGCGGTTTCGGACTGGGGTCGGTTGGAAAATGTTGTTATTGTGAGTGATTTAAAACAAGCAAAACAATATTTAGCCGATTTCGGTAATTATTATTCTTATCAACAGGCCTTGGATAATTGTCCCGCCGGATGGCGTCTGCCTTCCGATCAAGATTGGAAGCAATTGGAAATGGCTTTGGGAATGAAGCACAATAATGCGGATAGAGAAGGATGGAGAGATGGAGCCGCATCGTTGATGATACAGAGTATTGACCAAGGCACCGGACTCAACTTACGTTTCGGTGGCGAATTGTGTAAATGGGGCAATATAAATGATAACGATAAAACGGTGAAGCCCTATCGTCAGTATGACGAAGGAATGTATTGGACATCTACTGTCGACTCTACAATGAGTAACCCATGTGTTTTCTATCGTAAGATAATGCCCCAAATAAACAAGGTAGAACGCCGTAGCGCCACTACTTTTGCTCATTATTTTTGCGTGCGCTATGTGCGTGATGTTAAATAAACCGGATTGATCATGATAAAAATATTAATCGTATATCTTTCATTATTGTCTTCGGTAGTTGTTTCCGGACAAACAGCTACCAACGCTATCTTATTCAAAATATCGGGTAACGGTTTGAAGAGTCCGTCGTATATCCTTGGCACTTTTCATCTTATGCGTGGAGAAACGGTCTGTAGTATTCCCGAGTTTGAGAAGATATACAAGGCTATACCGCAAGTATGCTTCGAAACAGATATGAATCGAAATCCGTCGAGTACCGCTATGGGCGAAGAGGTGCAACCTCCTCAAGCGAAACCTATGTACAAACTTACTCCTCAAGAAATACTTTTGCCGGCCGATAGTACTTATGATAAAATAATAGGTGCCGAAAAAGCTGCCGAAGTCGATACCGTCATGAAGACTGTTTTCCCTATGTACGTCTCTAATATGCGCCCAGCGTATGCGGCAATAATATTGCAGATGATGTATTCCATGCAGATGCTTGGCATCACTCAAGAAAATATGCAGAAGGGATTCACACCGATCGACTATTATGTGCATGCACAAGCGGTGAGTGATGGGAAGTCGGTAGAAATGCTCGAGCCATTCGCCGTACAAGATTCCATATTGAAAAAGATGAAGATGCAAAAGAGTGTTTCGAAGAAACAAACTCTTGCCGAAGAGATGAATTCCTTATCCGATTTTTGTCATACTTATAGTAGCAAGGTACAGTTGATAAACAAGTTAAAGAAACTGTATGCCGAAGGTAGGGGAGAGGATATCATGCTCGAGTTGCAGAACAATCAGTATGCTTCAGGGCTGACTTCCGGCCTATTTGATGTGAATAAACGCAATGCCGAGTGGATGAAAAAGATTCCGCAGATGATAAAGAAAAAGCCTACTTTGATTGTTGTGGGGCTGGCTCATTTGCTCAAAAATAAAGATGCGGAAGGTATTGTAGTAAATTTGAAAAGTCTGGGATATAAAGTAGAACCGATAAAATAAAAAGATTCGTAATAATGAAAAAAAGAAAATTAGCCGTCCTTTTCGTAGGTATGCTTATGGCGGCACCTTGTGTTGTAAATGCGCAACTCCTGAAACTGAATGTCGCCGATACGGCTTTGCAGAAAAAAACGTTGATCGCTTCTCCTGCTATCGGCAACAAAGGGGCAAAGATGTTTCAACCTAAGTTTGATGCAAAGGGCAATTATGTTTATAATGATACTTTGCCGAATGGCTACTTTCGGTATCTTATGGGATTTAACCAAAAAGTGGCGACAGCTTTTCTGAAAAGTGGAAAGACATTGAAGGTTAAGGCTCTGCAAAAGGAAGGGAAAGTTGTTTTGGAATTCAGTGGAGATGGAAGCGATGCTTGCCGTTTACTTGAGGCTTTTAATGACGGATATTCGTATCCCAAGTATTTTTCTCTCACTGGAGATCAAAACGAGATACTGACAAACTACGACAATAAGCTGGCTATGCTCGATAAGTATCATGCCGACTTTGCCGTCATGGTGAATAAACTCAAAGAAAAAGAGCTTATACCTCAGATAAAGCGGATGAATGAATGTGAGTATTTGCGTTATCGTACATCGTTGATGCGGTGTTATGACCGCTCTAAGGATATAGATATTATTGCCGACGAAGCATTTCAAAAATTGCTTGGAAATATTGACCTAAATGATCCCGAATATGAAAGTTATTCGCTTATTTCTACTTTTGTGCGTGGCAAAATATCGAGCAAGTTCGATGATGATCCGGCTACTTATGGAATTGAGTTTGTGAACACGACCAATAAGTATGTGAAGAATGCCGAAATAAAGAGATCACTCGAGATGGCAATTGTCAATTACGTGACGCAACGCTGTGCAGGCGACGATATCGATAAGTTCTGGGTGCCTTACAAAGCAGTGGGCGATAGCGATATTGTCAAAGCATATAATTATAAAATAGAGGCGATGAAGAATACAAAGTCTGGAACGGCAGCACCCGACGACGAATTTGCCGATAAGGATGGAAAGCTGCATCGTTTTTCCGATTACAAAGGCAAGTTACTTTATATTGACTTCTGGGCTACATGGTGCGGCCCTTGCAAAGCCGAAATTCCTCATTTGGCAAAACTCGTGGAGCATTATAAGAATAATCCGAAGATTCAGTTTATCAGTGTGTCTCTCGATAGTAATGTCGATTCGTGGAAAAAGATGATAACTGACGATGCTCCTGCATGGCCCCAGTTTATAGCCGATAAAGATCAGCACGAGAAAATCAGTAAAGATTGGGGCATCGCTGCCATTCCTCGTTTTGTAATGATCAATCCCGATGGTACGATAAATTCCGCCGATGCATTGCGCCCAAGCGATGGTTCGTTG
The DNA here is from genome assembly GCA_041907665.1 of Bacteroidaceae bacterium. Taxonomy (GTDB): domain Bacteria; phylum Bacteroidota; class Bacteroidia; order Bacteroidales; family Bacteroidaceae; genus JAAYUD01. Next base: position 1,588 of record JAYRGW010000028.1, on the reverse strand, counting down.
ATACCGCTATTGGATAAACTACTCAAATAGATGAGAGGCTTTCGAAACAATTAATTTCTTCTTTATATACATTAAAAGAGAGCGCTGAAGTTTTGCTTCAGCGCTCTCTTAATAATAGTTCGCTCAATGGGCTAAAGGGTGTAAGTCCCTAACGCAGCCTAATAGCGGGAAGCGTACAACCAACGACAAGGTTATCCATCGTGAGTTGGAATCTGAAGGAAGTCTGCGGCAAATATCTGACCTGACATACAGAAATTCGATATTAAGGCTTATGAATGTGGGTGAGTTTGCTAAACAAAACAAAGTCCAATAGCTATTCGGGACATTTAGAGTAAATCAAACAGGTATAAGATAGAAAGAATATGTTCTTAACAGTAGCGGTTTTGCGGATGTGTAATAAGACATGAGTCGATTGTCAACCAGGGTGTAACGCTTGTCGCAAGAAGTCAGCCGAGGTCATAATAGTAGGCAATAAGTCAATACATCCAACGAAGGACCTAACCTTTAAATTAAACTTTTACCGGACACCAATAAATAAGATTATTAACTTGAAAAGTTAAGTGTTTTTTCTTATACCTATGATATCTTTTTTCATAGGAAGCTGCTTATCTTTGTGAGAACAATTAATAGCTTAAACAGGAAAAAGTATGGAAAACGAGATTATAGATTTTTTAGGCAGTCATGCCCAAGTAAAAGAACATCAAAAACTTTTTGATGATTATTTTAAGCCTTTCAAAGGTAGAAAACATGATAGTTTAGTTACAGAGATGCTAGGCCGTGGACTCTTTGTAACTTTTAACCAATTAGAAAACAGAAATGGTATTTTGATAATTGGTGCTAACCCCTCTTTTGGGAAAGAAGATAAAGGTATAAACTTTATGAAGACGCCGAAGGAACTTTATGAGTCACCAAAGGGGTATTGGAGAAAAATCGTAGAATTAGCAACAAAGTTTCCCGAATCATCGTATGAAGCAGCTTACTTAGATTTGTTTCCAATCAAGCATACAAAATTGCATGAATTTGAAAATGCATTTAAAACACTAAACGATATAAAAGCAAAAATGTTACAAGTAACCCATGCTGAGATGGTAAAAATGAATCCTAAAGTTATTATAAATTTCTTTCAAAAAACAGCTTATTATTGGGGATTTAATACTAGAAAAACAAACTATTGCAACGAAGAGTTACCATGGATGGGATATCGTTTTGAAAAGGTTAAATCGGAGGGTTTAAATGTTTACCGAATTATAGGCTGGTCAGATAGTGAAGAGAGCATCATTGCTAATGATGCTGGGGGGAGATTGTCAATAGGTACATATATTATATTCTATTGGTGTCCGGTAAAACCTTAAGAGCATGAAAAAGGATTTCAGAGGACCTATACAATGGTATTCTGAAGTATTTTTTGAAAAATAAGCCCCCTAATCAAAAAGTGACGGCTGAGAAGGAGGAGAACTAGACTGATTAATGATTTGCAGCCATGCCTTTTCAGGATTTTCGCAGAAACTATATATGTTTATGTAGTACATTAACGTTTGTCTTATCATCGTTATAAGATTGGAGAAGCTCCACTCCCGCTTTATTCTCT